>CANBVR010000006.1 GCA_947372965.1 Actinomycetota bacterium | reverse complement strand
TCAAGCTTTGCCGCCGCCAATTCATCAGCTGCAGACTCACCCTTCATCGCCAAGAGGCTTCCGCCAGGTGCGACTAAATGCCAGGAAATGGTGGCCAATTTAGGAAGTGGGGCGAGGGCCCGGGCGGTTACAACATCAAATGAGCCTTTAAAGCCATCCGAGCGGCCTCTTTTAATTGTGATATCTAGCCCCAGTTCGGCAACTACCTCTTCAAGGAAGTCGATCCGGCGCTGAAGGGGTTCAAGGAGGGTCACTTTTAGGTCGGGGCGGGCCAAGGCAATAACGATGCCTGGAAGTCCAGCGCCAGAACCAATATCTATTAAGCGTACGCCTTTTGGGATCAAGGTGGTGACTGGAAGGCAGTTGGCTATATGGCGATCCCAAATTCGATCGCCCTCTTTTGGGCCGATTAACCCTCTTTCAATACCCCAACTACCCAAAATCTCGCCATATCTTGCGATCTCTGATTGACGCTGTCCAAAGTAAGTTTGGATCAGGGTTTCACGTGAAACGCTCATGGCTGGCGGGTTTTGTTAGTTAGGCAGGTAGAACTACGACGCAGCGGTTTGGCTCTTCGCCCTCAGATTCGCTGGTTAGGCCAATTTCTTGAATGGTGTCGTGGACAACCTTGCGCTCAAAGGCATTCATTGGGCGAAGCTTTACCGATTCACCAGAGCTCTTAACCTCTTCGGCTACTTCATGTGCCAGCTTGGCAAGCTCGGCCTTCTTATCGCTACGGAAGTTATCAATATCCAGCATTAAGCGGCTGCGATCTCCAGTGGCGGTCTGTACAGCAAGGCGAGTTAGCTCCTGGAGTGCATCAAGTACCTCTCCACGATCTCCTACTAGGTGGCCTAGCTTTCCGCCGGCAATTGCCAGGGCAGCGCGGTCATTTTCAACATCGATATCAATATCTCCGTCAAGGTCGGCGATATCGAGTAGCGCTTCTAAGTAATCGGCAGCGACATCACCTTCTTCTTCCAGGCGAGCTACAAGTGACTTCTTCTCGGTATTTACGCTCTCAGTCATTTCTTACTCCTTCTTCCCAACTTGTGGGTGATTAATACCTTTTATATGTTTTTGGGTGCTTTGTACTGTTTTGTGGTGGTTTAAAGTTACTTCTTCTTTTTCTTCTTTGCTGGCTGCTTTCGCTGCCCAACAACTGGGGGTTCTTCAACTTGGGTAGCGCCAGAACCTTCTGGGTTATTTGGGTTAACACTTATCTCGCCTTTTGCGGCCCGCTTTTTTTGAAGCTCCTCATAGGCAGGTGAGCCGGGTGTTGGGTTTCGCTTAATTACATAGAACTGTTGACCTAATGTCCAAAGGTTTGTTGTTGACCAATAAATTAAAACACCGACTGGGAAATTAACACCAGATACCGCGAAAATAATTGGGAAAACATAAAGCATGATTTTTTGTTGTTGCAACATCATGTTGTTTGAGGAATCCATCTTTGGCATTCCCTTAACCATCAACTGACGTTGAGTTGTAAATGTTGTTGCAGACATAAAGACAATAAGTGCCACGGTTACTAATTTTGTTTGGGTATTAGTACCAGTACTTAAAAATGATGATGAAAGATCAGCACCAAAGAACTTTGCAGTGCGGGCTGAGGCTAAGTGCAAGCCTTTTAAAACACCATGAGGGTGGTTATGGGCAATGCCATTTAGAACAGTAAAGAGTGCGAAGAAGATTGGGGCTTGCGCCAAGATTGGGAAGCATGATGCGAGAGGATTTGTTTTATGCTCTTTGTAGAGCTTCATCATCTCTTCAGATTGCTTTTGGCGATCATCCTTGTACTTCTTTTGAATTTCCTTCATATGTGGTTGAAGTGCAGTCAGAGCGCGTTGGCTCTTAATCTGCTTTACAAAAAGCGGGATTAAAATAATTCTGATAAGTACAACCAGACCGATGATGGCAAGCGACCACTTAATGCTCTCGTGTTGGCTCTTGCCAAAAATGAAACCTAAAGCAGAGTGAAAGGTAACAATTACCCAAGAAACAGCGAAATACAATGGGTTTAGAATGGTGCTCATTAGTTAGCTCCTACTGGTATTTGGTTTGAATTTCTTGGTTTTACATAATCAACGCCGCCATGTGACCATGGGTTACAACGCATAACTCGCCATATTGAAAGTGCTATTCCTTTGAATCCATATTCGGTTATTGCATCAACTGCATACTGGGAACAACTTGGGTAGTACTTGCATTTTGGGGCAAAGCTTGGGGAGATCCATTTTTGATAGAACTTAATTGGCGCGAGCAATAAATTCTTCACGCGCTCACCTGATTCCTAATTAAGACCTTTGTCACGAGGTCGGCCAACTCATCCTTAAATTCTTCTTGTTTGCGAAGTACGCGAATAACAAGTTGTGAGTTATTTGGTAGCTTTGCAAGATCGTTGGAGATTAGATGGCGCAATTGGCGAGATACGCGGTGACGGGTAACTGACCCACCAACTGATTTGTTAACAATTAACCCAACCTGTGGGCTAGTCAATTCTGGTGAGGTGCGTAGGTAGACGACAAGTGAGAGAGAGGTTGCTCGAACTCCAGTTTTAGTGGTTAGAGCAAAATCTTTACTTGTGCGCAAACGATTCTTTGCTGGAAGCACGAGTTAGTTACGTGTTAGGCAGAGATACGTGTGCGACCTTTAGAGCGACGTGACGCTAGTACTGCGCGTCCGCCGCGTGTTGCCATGCGAGCACGGAAACCATGCTTCTTGGCACGCTTGCGGTTATTTGGTTGGAAGGTGCGCTTTGTCATAAAACTCTCCTAAATTTCTCCCGGTCGGGTTGAACCCCGCGGGGCCACAGCTCTCGTAGGGGCTTACGGTACGGCCACCTGTTGATAAGGGTCAAACTGGCTTCCCCAATACCTGAGGATGGATTTAAGATTTGTGGATAACTACTTGCTTTTATCTCAAGAAAGCCCTACTTTCGCCATCTATCCACAGATTTAGCCTTTTGAAGCTTCTTTAAAAGGTTCAAGTTCTGGTTTAGACCACAGGCTGTGGATAACTTTGTGGATAATGAAATTTCGGGTTTTTTAAGGTTTTAGAGGTTGGAGTTTGGATGGCCCTTTTAGAGGCACAGGACTTGAGCGCCCTTTGGGGCAGCATCATCGACCAGGTCGCAGTTGAATCACCCCAACACAGAGCATTCCTATCCCTAACCAAACCAGTTGGTTTGATTGCAAATGAGGGTGGTTCAAACCTTCTACTCTCTGCGCCAAATGATTTTGCGAAAGATGTTTTAGAAACCCGTCTTCGTGCAGTTTTAAATGAAGTCCTATCTGAAAAACTAGAACAAAAAATTAGTATTGCTGTAACAGTTAATGAAGTTGTTGAAGATGACTTATCTACCGAGCCGCTTGTAGAGCGAATTGAAAAGTATGTTGACGTAGAACCAAAATCTGGAACCGGTCGCCAATCAACACCCGCCACCACTGCAGAACCATCTCAATTAAATCCAAGATATATTTTTGAAACTTTTGTTATTGGTGCTTCTAATCGCTTCGCTCATGCTGCCGCTGTTGCTGTAGCTGAAGCGCCAGCAAAGGCTTACAACCCATTGTTTATTTATGGTGAGTCTGGGTTAGGAAAAACCCACTTATTGCACGCTATTGGGGCTTATGCCAAAGAACTTTACGGCGGGGTTCGTGTTCGTTATGTCTCCTCAGAAGAGTTCACAAATGACTTTATTAACTCGATTCGTGATGATAAGGCATCGGTTTTCCAACGCCGCTATCGCGACTTAGATGTTTTGTTGGTTGACGATATTCAGTTCTTGGAAAATAAGGAGCGTACTCAAGAAGAGTTCTTCCACACCTTTAATACTTTATATAACGCTAATAAGCAGATTGTTATTTCAAGTGACCGCCCACCAAAGCAACTTACAACTTTGGAAGATCGGTTACGTTCCCGTTTTGAGTGGGGCTTAATTACAGATATCCAACCTCCGGAATTAGAGACTCGTATTGCGATCCTTCGTAAAAAAGCAGCGCAGGATAAATTAAATGCGCCCGACGATGTTTTGGAATATATCGCCAGCAAGATTTCTTCAAATATTCGCGAACTTGAAGGCGCCCTTATTCGTGTTACAGCTTTTGCATCTTTAAACCGCCAAGGTGTTGACCTCGGTTTGGCAGAAATAGTTTTAAAGGATTTGATCCCAGAAGCTGGCGGCCCAGAAATTACCGCTGGAACGATCATGGCCCAAACTGCTAGCTACTTCTCATTAACTATCGATGACCTTTGTGGAACATCCCGCTCTCGGGTCTTGGTAAATGCTCGCCAGATCGCGATGTACCTCTGCCGCGAACTAACTGAGCTCTCGCTTCCAAAAATTGGCCAAACCTTTGGTGGCCGTGACCATACGACCGTTATGCATGCCGATCGCAAAATCCGTCAGTTGATGGCTGAGCGCCGGTCTATTTATAACCAAGTCACGGAGTTGACCAACCGGATCAAGAGCCAAGCTCGAAACTAGCTGTGTAAAAGGTTGCCCCCAGTCTGGGGGTAACTTGTGGATAACTGTGGATATTGGAAGGGGAGGTGGGGCTAATGGAGGTGAAAGCTCTAAGAAGCGCTACTTATCCCACGCTTATCAACAACCAAAAAGGAGGGGGTTTATACGTGCTGACCAGCACTTTTACCTCTTTTCCACAAAATTTAGGCCTACTTACTACTACTACTTATATTTAAAGATAAAGGTTGGGGATTAGCGAACCTGTGTGGGTTTCACTAAACCAAGCCTTCCGGGAGAGGATAGAGATATGAAGTTCATAGTTGAGAGAGACCCATTAATTGATGCTGTTAATTGGGTGGCTAGATCTTTGTCGTCGCGTCCAATCCAAACCGCGCTTCTAGGAATCAAAATTGAAGTTAGTGATGGAATCACACTTACTGGCTCAGATTTAGAGACTTCAACCAAAGCAATTATTAAAGCTGACATTCAAGAAAAAGGAACCGTTTTAGTTCCAGGGCGGTTATTAGCCGAAATAGCGCGTTCTTTACCAGCAAAACCAATTTCATTTGTATTAGATGGCACCCGAGTACTAGTTAGTGCTGGAAGTGCAAAATTTACTCTTCCCACTCTTCCTGTAAATGAATACCCACAACTACCCGCTCTCCCAAATACCGCTGGTGAGATTGATAGCGATACTTTTGCAACTGCTGTAAACCAAGTTGCTATTGCTGCTGGAAGAGATGACTCACTTCCAACACTCACAGGTGTTCATATTGAAATAAATAAAAACACAATCACCCTTGCAGCAACTGACAGATATCGGTTAGCTGTTAAAGAAATTTCCTGGGCGCCAAAAGATTCAAATATCGAAACTCAAACCTTGTTGCGCGCTCGCACACTTTCAGACGCGGCTAAATCTTTATCCGGAAGTGCAAAAGTAACCTTTGCGCTTTCTCCTAATGAATCAAATGAAAAACTAGTTGGGTTTATCTCAGAAGAAAAAACCATGACCTCAAGAACTCTTGACGGAACCTTCCCACCTTTTAGACACTTGCTACCATCAGAAGCAACAGCCGAAGCAATAATTGAAGTCGCACCACTTTTAGACTCAGTTCGCCGCGTTGCTTTAGTTACTGATAAAACAGTTCCACTGCGTTTATCTTTTGCAAACAACAACCTCCATTTAGAAGCTGGCGCGGGGGATGATGCGCAAGCAACTGAGAACATTGACATTAATTACAAAGGTGAAGAAATTAATATTGCTTTCAACCCAACATTCTTAACCGATGGGCTACAAGCAATCAATTCACCATTTGTGCATATCGCATTTACTGGTGATAAAAAACCAGCTGTACTTACTGGAAAATCAGAACCAGGTGGGGCGATCAACAACAATTACAAATATTTGTTGATGCCAATGCGTTACACCTCTTAAACCAAAGTGTTTATCTCTCACCTATCTCTAACAACTTTTCGCTCCTATAAAAGTTTAGAGTTACCACTAGAACAAGGAATCTCAATATTTATTGGGCGAAATGGTGAGGGTAAAACAAATGTAATTGAATCAATTTTATATTTATCTTTTCTTTCATCCCACCGAGTATCAACAGATGCGCCATTGGTTCAACTTGGTAACACATCTGCTTACATTAGGGCTAAAACTCAACTCCCAGATCGTGAAGTCCTAGTTGAGTTAGAAGTTAATGCTGATAAAGCTAACCGAGCTCGTATTAATCAAAACCCAGTCCGAAGCCAGAAAGAACTCTTTGGAATCGTACAAGCAATATATTTTTCACCAGAAGATTTGGATTTAGTTCGAGGGGATCCAAGTGAGCGACGTAAATTTATTGATCAACTTTTAATACTTCGCTCTCCAAGAATGGCTGGAGTTATTTCAGATTACGAAAGAGCTTTGCGGCAAAGAAATTCACTTTTAAAATCTAGGGCCGGAACCGATTCACTCTCTTCTTGGGATGAACAAGTTGCTAAATATGGAGGCGAAATTATTGCTGCCAGACTTTTGGCGCTTTCAAATTTTGAACCCATATTCCAAGAAATATATAAAGATATTTCCTCAGAAAAACCAGCCTTTATAAAATATAAATCAAGTATTAACGATCCTTCTTTAGATCCAAACACCAACTCTGAAAAAATACTTGATCGCATGAAATTAACCAGAGCAGCAGAGATTGAACGTGGGTTGACACTAACCGGACCACACCGTGATGACTTGTTATTAAACCTAGGAGACCATTTAGTAAAAGGTTATGCCAGCCATGGTGAATCTTGGTCGATAGCACTTAGTTTAAAATTAGCCACATATAAATTATTGGAAAATGATGGGTTAAAACCAATCCTAATTCTCGATGATGTTTTTTCAGAGCTCGATGAAGAACGCCGGATTCATTTAATTAAATTGGCTAAATCAGCTGTTCAAACATTTATCACAGTTGCTGTTGAAAATGATCTTCCAAAAGAGTTATCTGGTGCGAGATACACAGTTAAATCTGGCAGCGTCACTAAAGTTGGTGGGTAATGGCCAAAGACTTAGCACGTGAGTTGTATCGTGCTTTTCGTAATCAACCGCGACGAAATAGAAGTGGTGGAACTGAAGAGATAAGACAAAAAATTGGTGACCCCCAACCATTAGGTGATGTATTAAATGAATTGGTTTCAAATAGGGATTGGCGCCAAGGTTTAGCTGAAGGAAATATATTTACTGACTGGTTAAAAATTGTTGGTGATGAAGTTGCATCACACACAACCCCAATTTCATTAGTTGATGGTCGTTTAACAATTAAGACTTCTTCAACCGCTTGGGCGACACAGTTAACATTGATTTCGAGCCAACTTTTAAAAACAATTTCTAATTCAGCACCAGGAGCTCTAGTAGAAGAGCTTGAGGTGCTTGGACCCAATGCCCCCTCTTGGAAAAAAGGGCTGCGTACGATCAGAAATGCTAAAGGCCCTAGAGATACCTACGGCTAAGCGTAAGTAGAGCCTCTCACCACCCACAGGGGCCCGTTCTGGGTGGATTCACCTCAAGGAAATGACTAGGATGAAGCCCTTAGAAGTCGTGAAAACGGCGCAGAATCGGTTCTGCAGGGGTTTTCCACTTAATAGGGGGTGTTTTGTTGATGGCTGAAAAAAGTTATGACGCCTCCAATATCACCGTCCTTGAAGGACTAGATGCGGTTCGCAAGCGTCCTGGAATGTATATCGGTTCCACCGGAGAACGCGGACTTCACCACTGTGTTTATGAAATCGTCGACAACTCAGTAGATGAATCACTTGCTGGTTATTGCGATGAAATCAACATTACCTTGCTGGCAGATGGCGGCCTTCAATGCATCGATAATGGCCGAGGAATTCCAGTTGATATCCACCCAGTTGAAAAAAAGCCCGCTCTTGAAGTTGTACTAACTGTTTTACATGCCGGCGGAAAATTTGGCGATGGTGGGTATTCAGTTTCTGGAGGACTCCACGGTGTTGGTGTTTCAGTTGTTAATGCTTTAAGTAGTGATTTATCAGTACAAGTAAAACGAGATGGCTTTAATTGGTATCAAGAATATAAATTGGGTGTTCCACAAAAACCTGTACGTAAAGGCGAAGCTACTGATGGGCGCGGTACAACCGTTACCTTCTGGCCCTCAAAAGATATTTTCGAAACCACAGATTTCTCATTCGAAACACTCTCAACTCGTTTTCGAGAAATGGCATTTTTAAATAAAGGTTTAACTCTTACTCTTAAAGATGAACGTGCCGGCCACGTAGATGAGAAAGGCGAACAACTATTTGTTCGTTATCACTACGAGGGTGGAATTATAGATTTCGTAAAACACTTAAATCAATCAAAAGGCGAACAACACAAATCCATTATCGCTTTCACAAATGAAGACGAAAAGCACAAGATGAGCCTTGAAGTTGCAATGCAGTGGAACACTGGATTTTCTGAGTCGGTCTACACTTTCGCAAATACCATTCACACTCATGAGGGTGGAACCCATGAAGAAGGTTTCCGCACAGCTCTTACCTCTGTTGTAAATAAATTTGGTGAAGAGTGGGGCTTTATTCGAAAGAAAGAAGATCGCCTAACTGGAGATGATATCCGGGAAGGTTTAACTGCGATTGTCTCAATTAAAATCGGCGAACCTCAATTTGAAGGTCAAACGAAGACAAAATTAGGAAACACCGAAGCAAAATCTTTTACCCAAAAAGCGATGAACGATCACCTGACTCAATGGTTTGAAAAGAACCCAGGTGAAGGTAAAGATATTGTTCGAAAGAGCATTGATGCCGCCGCAGCTAGAGTTGCAGCCCGCAAAGCTCGCGATCTTTCAAGAAATCGAAAAGGTTTACTCGAAGGCCGCGGCATGCCTGGAAAACTTGCTGATTGCCAATGGACTGAACCTGAAAAGTGCGAGCTATATATTGTTGAAGGTGACTCTGCTGGTGGATCAACAAAAGGTGGCCGTGACTCTAGGTACCAAGCGGTACTTCCAATCCGCGGAAAGATCCTAAATGTTGAGAAAGCCCGCATAGATCGGGTACTTCAGAACAATGAAGTTCAATCACTAATAACTGCACTAGGCACTGGCATCCATGATGATTTTGATGTTGCAAAACTTAGGTACCACAAAATTATTTTGATGGCCGATGCTGATGTTGATGGGCAACATATCCGCACCCTGCTCCTAACTTTGTTATTCCGTTTCATGCGCCCGTTAATTGAAAATGGTTTTGTTTACTTGGCTCAACCGCCACTTTATAAACTTAAATGGGGCGGGAAAGAGCCAGTTCAATACGCCTTCTCAGATAAAGAGCGAGATGGATTTATTCAAATTGGTTTAGATGCAGGAAAGCGCCTTCCAAAAGATGACGGTATCCAACGCTTCAAAGGTTTGGGAGAGATGCCAGCAAAGGAACTTTGGGACACAACCATGGATCCAGCACACCGAGTTTTAATTCAAGTCACTCTAGATGACGCAGCAGCAGCGGATGATCTCTTCTCAGTACTTATGGGTGAAGATGTCGAGCTTCGCCGGAGCTTTATTCAGCGCAATGCCAAAGACGTTAGATTCTTGGATATCTGATGGCTGAGAATATGAATGAAGATAAGACTCTTCCACACGATCGGATTGAATCAGTAGATCTCCAAGTTGAGATGGCTCGTTCATATCTCGACTATGCGATGTCGGTAATTGTTGGCCGCGCACTTCCAGATATTCGAGATGGTTTAAAACCAGTTCACCGTCGCGTTTTATATGCGATGTTTGATGCGGGCTATCGCCCAGATAAGGGTTACTACAAATCTTCTCGCATTGTTGGTGATGTCATGGGTAATTACCACCCACATGGTGACACCGCTATTTACGACGCAGTAGTTCGCCTTGCACAATTTTGGTCACTTCGTTATCCACTAATTGATGGAAATGGAAACTTCGGTTCACCTGGAAATGATCCAGCCGCAGCAATGCGTTATACCGAAGCTCGCTTAGCTCCACTTGCAATGGAGATGATGCGCGATATCGATGAAGATACCGTTAATTTCATTCCAAACTATGACGGCCGCTCACAAGAGCCAACCGTTCTTCCAAGTCGCTTTCCAAACCTGTTAGTTAACGGTTCTGCGGGTATTGCAGTCGGTATGGCAACCAATATTCCGCCACACAACCTAAATGAAGTGGTCGATGGGGTTGTTTGGTCTTTAGAAAATCCAGATGCAGATCCAAAAGATTTATTAGAAAAACTTTTAACACTTGTTAAAGGCCCAGATTTCCCAACAAAAGCTCTGATTGTTGGACGCCAAGGAATTGAAGATGCCTATCGAACTGGCCGCGGTTCGATCATTATGCGCGCAGTTGTAGAGGTTGAAGAGATCAACAAGCGCACCTGTCTGGTTGTAACTGAACTTCCATACCAAGTTAACCCAGATAACTTGGCACTTAAGATCGCCGAACTCGTTAAAGATGGCCGCATTAAAGGAATTGCTGATGTACGCGATGAAGGTAATGAACGCCTTGGCCAGAGACTTGTCATTGTTCTTCGAAATGATGCCACCCCAAAGGTTGTTCTTAATAACCTCTACAAAATGACCCAACTACAAGATTCTTTTGGCGCAAATATGCTTGCCCTAGTTGATGGCGTACCTCGCACTCTGCGCATCGATGAATTTATTCGTTATTACATCGAACACCAGATAGAAGTAATTGTTCGTCGCACAAAATATCGCCTCACTGAACGTGAAAAGCGCGCACATATCCTTAAGGGTTATTTGAAGGCACTCGATGCACTCGATGCTGTTATCGCATTAATCCGCGCCTCTAAGACTCCAGAAGAAGCCCGAACTGGTCTGATGAAACTTCTTGATGTTGATGAGATTCAAGCAAATGCAATTCTTGATATGCAATTGCGCCGAATTGCCGCCCTTGAAAGACAGAAGATTAACGATGAATATGAAGGCTTGATGGCTGAGATCGTTGAGCTAAATTCAATTTTGGCTTCTGAGGCAAAGCAACGCGAAATCATTAAAGTTGAACTTCAAGAGCTAACAGCAAAGTATGGCAACGAGCGTCGCACTCAAATCATTGCAGCAACAACCGACCTATCTGTAGAAGATTTAATTCCAGATCAAGATGTTGTTGTAACTATCACCAAAACCGGTTACTCAAAGCGCACAAAAGCTGATTTGTATCGATCCCAACGCCGTGGCGGTAAAGGCGTGAAAGGTGCTGCTTTAAAGCAAGATGACTTAGTTGAACATTTCTTTGTCGCCTCAACTCACGACTGGCTACTTTTCTTTACCAACAAAGGTCGGGTCTATCGCGCGAAAGTTCATGAATTACCTGATGCTGGCCGTGATGCCCGCGGTCAACATGTGGCAAACCTTCTAGCTTTCAAACCTGACGAATCAATTGCACAAGTAATTGCAGTGAAAACATATGACTCGCACCCATATCTAGCTATTGCTACTCGTGGTGGAATAGTTAAGAAGTCACCTCTTATTGAATATGACTCACCACGTTCTGGTGGCCTCATCGCCATCAACCTTAAAGAAAACGACGAAGTAGTCTCTGCCGCTCTCGTCAGTGGAAAAGATGAACTTTTGCTCGTTTCGAAAAATGGAATGTCACTTCGATTTGTGGCTGATGAAGAATCCATAAGGTCTATGGGTCGTTCTACATCAGGTGTAATTGGAATGAAGTTCCGCGGGGAAGATCAACTTCTCACGATGGCGGCAATAACTGATATCTCAACACCAAAATTTGTTTTAACTGCAACAGATGGTGGCTTCGCAAAGCGAACACCGTTAGATGAATATCGACCACAAGGTCGTGGCGGCCTTGGTGTTAAAGCAGCAAAGATTGATGAAGGATCGCGTGGTGTTTTAGTTGGTGCAATGATTGTTGAAGAAGGTGATGAAATTTTGGCGATTACTTCTGGTGGCGTTGTAATTCGAACTGCATGTTCAGAAATTCGCGAAACTAGTCGAGATACTCTCGGAGTTCGTCTAGTAAACCTAGATAATGGCATTTCGGTCGTTTCAATCACGCAAGTCAAAGATGAGAGCGAAATAAGCGAGGAGAAGTAAGCGATTTTGGGGTAGGGCTCAAAGTCGGGTAGCCTTCACCAGCGTTAATGGGCCTATAGCTCAGCCTGGTTAGAGCGCTTCCCTGATAAGGAAGAGGTCGGTGGTTCGAGTCCACCTAGGCCCACCAAACGCAGCAGTAAGGATTTATCTGATTTAAAAAAATTAGATAAGGTTCGCAAGTACCCGATTAAACGCGGGGACCTAGCTCAATTGGTAGAGCACCGCCTTTGCAAGGCGGGGGTTAGGGGTTCGATTCCCCTGGTCTCCACAATATTTTTATTATTCATTAATCCCAAAAAAGATCGGATGCGCAAAAATGTCTACAGCAACTCTTCACACCAGTATGGGCGATGTAGTTATCGAACTTTTCCCAAACCACGCTCCAAAGACTGTTGCAAACTTTGTTGAACTCGCAACCGGAAAGCGTGAATGGGTTGACCCAATCACTGGCGAGAAGACTTCAAAGAATCTTTATGATGGAACAATTTTTCACCGCGTCATTGCTAACTTTATGATCCAAGGTGGCGACCCACTAGGAAATGGAACTGGCGGACCCGGTTACAAGTTTGCTGATGAATTCCACCCAGAACTTAACTTTGATCGCCCATACCTTTTAGCAATGACTAACGCAGGCCCAGGAACAAATGGTTCACAATTCTTTATAACAGTTGCAGAGACTGCCTGGCTAAACCGCAAGCACTCAATTTTCGGTGAGGTTAAAGACGAAGCTTCAAAGAAGGTTATCGATGCGATTGCTGTAGTTAAGACCGGCGGACAAGATCGCCCAGTCCAAGCTATAAAGATTAACTCTGTAACTATTTCCGAATAACTTCAGAATAATTTAATGAAGCAGAAGCAATCGCTCACCTCGAGCCTGATTGTTGTAATTGTTGGCGCTTATCTACTTACCTATGTATTTCCAACACTTCAAAGCCAACTCTGCTTACTTTACGGTGGGAATTTTGCAAACGGATTTTTCCCTGGCGTATCAACCGGTCAGTGGTATCGCCTTTTTACAGTTGCGCTAACCCACGCAGGTTGGATGCACCTTCTATTCAATATGTTGGCTTTATGGTCTATTGGTGAAAGCGTTGAGCGATATTTCGGCAAGGTGAAATATGCGATTATCTTTCTTGGCTCATTGCTAACAGCTTCATTAACTTCGGTCTACCTTGGGCCACACAACATTGTTGCTGTAGGCGCATCAGGGGCAATCTTTGGACTTTTTGGCGCGTTGCTCGTTATTGGAAAGCACGCAGGAGCGAATTACCAAAATGTGATTGGTGTTGTTGTCGTAAACCTAATAATCACCTTCGTTGTACCAGGAATTGATTGGCACGCACATGTTGGCGGATTTATTGGTGGATTAGTTATTTCCTACCCTTTAACATTTTTCAAGAGAACTTGAGCTACATCCAAAACTTCAGTATCCGACTCACGAGCGTTCATTCCATCAGAAACCATAACCCGACAGAACGGACAAGCAACAGCAACCTGATCAACACCAGTTGCAATAGCTTCATCTACACGATTTAAATTAATTCGTGAACCGAGTTTTTCCTCTTGCCACATTCTTGCGCCGCCAGCGCCACAACAAAATGAACGCTCTTGATTTCTAGGCATCTCAGTTATTTCAACACCTGTTGATTGCAAGAGTTCACGAGGTGGCTGATAGATCTGGTTATGACGTCCCAAATAACATGGATCATGATAGGTAAGTTTTTGATCGCTCTTATGAGGGCTGGTCTTTAACTTACCTTCTTTAATCAGGGTATTTAGAAGTTGGGTGTGGTGAACCATTTCTAATTCAAAACCCTGTTGCTTGTAGTCGCGTCCAATTGTGGTGAAGCAATGAGGGCAGGTAACTACAACTTTCTTCACACCACGGGAACCAAAAGTCTTCTCTAAAGTCTCAATATTTTCCCTGGAAAGAATTTGAAATAAAAATTCATTTCCTGCGCGACGAGCTGGGTCACCAGAACATGTTTCGCGCTTACCTAGAACACCAAATTTGGTACCGGACATGTAAAGAAGTTCGGCCACCGCTTTAGTTGTCTTCTTTGCTCGTTCCTCATAAGCACCCGCGCAACCAACCCAAAATAGATATTCCACATCTTCTGGAATCACATCTTCAATAACTTGAATCGGGAAATCACATTCAGCAATCCAGGCATCTCGGTCAGTTCTATTTGCACCCCAAGGATTTCCAGCTTTTTCTAGGTTTCTAAAGGTGGCACCAAGTTCGGAAGGGAACTCGGATTCTACAAGTACTTGGAAGCGACGCATATTAACTATGTGATCAATATGTTCGATATCTACTGGGCATTCCTCAACGCAAGCACCACAAGTGGTACATGACCATAAAACATCTTGGGTGATCACATTTCCAACAATTGGTTCATCACTAACTGTTTTTGCAAGTGCGTGATCTCGCATAGCCATAATTAATAACTTTGGCGAGAGTGGTTTATCTGTATGCCAAGCTGGGCATTGAGATTGACAGCGCCCGCACTCGGTACAGCTGGCCATATCCAGCAAACCTTTCCAGGATATGTCTGCGCTCTTTCCAATACCAAAGATGTCATCCTCTTTTGGATCTTCAAAATTAATAGGCGCACCATGCGAAATCATTTCCGGCAGAGGACCTAGCGCTGGCTGCGAACTTATATTTCTCTTGAAGAAAATATTGAAAGGCGCTAAGAATCGGTGCCAAGCAACTCCCATTGTGAGATTTAGGGCAATGACAATAAACCAAGCCATTGATACAACAATCTTTATCCCGGCGATCAATTGGATGTTCTGGGTATTTATATAGGCTTGATGCTCTTCGCGATCTAAATGAATTACACAAAAAACAACTGCAAGAATTGTGGCTTCAACGTAATAAGCTTTTAATGAACCACTTCCCAAGAATCTAGAAGTTCTACCTTTATGAATAAATCTTGTAACTTGGCGAACGCCAATCAAGGTGACAATTCCAATTCCAGTTGCCCAAGCGATGAATAAAACAAAGTAGCGATAGACAAACCAATTGCCAATTAGTGGCAAGGTAAAAGATGGATCAACAACTTGGTAATAAGCGGTAACTAAAGTTCCAAGGAGTGAGACAAATCCGACCATTACAAACCAGTGCGCAATTCCAGAACCGGTGAATTTCAACATCCGAGAGTGGGTAAGTACTTCTTTAACCAACCACTTGGCTCGCACCTTCTTATTAACGAATCGGGTTGGGTCGCTTTGGCCCCTTGAGATCCGCTCGTAGAGCTCGATGCCGCGCCAAGCGAAGAGGGTTATGGCGATGATCGACAGGAGGTAGGCGGCTAGGCCAAGGATTGTCATGGCCCAAGGTTATGGGAGGGGGCGGGAATAAAGGGGTCAATCCTTCGGTTACCCTGTTAACTCAACTTGAGCCAGATCGACTCAATCTTTTGACAAGATCAGACTCAAGGCCCGAGAATTCAGACATGGTCACCCTAACGGGGTCGTAAAAGGACCGCATAAAGAAGGAGTAATAAATGGCTAGAGCAGTCGGTATCGACCTAGGAACTACTAACAGTTGCGTATCTGTACTTGAAGGTGGCGAGCCTTCAGTAATCGCTAACGCGGAGGGCGCACGCACCACCCCATCAATCGTGGCTTTTGCCAAGAATGGTGAAGTGCTTGTTGGTGAGGTTGCAAAACGTCAATCTGTAACCAACGTTGAGCGCACGATCCGCTCCGTAAAGCGCCACATGGGCACATCATGGACCGTAGATATTGATGGCAAGAAGTACACACCTCAAGAAATTTCTGCACGTATCTTGATGAAACTAAAGCGCGATGCCGAAGCTTTTCTTGGTGACACAGTTACTGATGCTGTCATCACGGTACCTGCATACTTTAATGATGCACAACGTCAAGCAACAAAAGAAGCTGGTGAAATCGCTGGTTTAAATGTTCTTCGTATTGTTAACGAGCCAACAGCCGCAGCACTTGCTTACGGTCTAGATAAGGGCGATCAAGAGCAAACAATTCTTGTCTTCGACCTTGGTGGTGGAACATTCGACGTTTCACTTCTAGAAATCGGTGATGGCGTGGTTGAAGTTAAAGCAACTAATGGTGATAACAACCTCGGTGGCGATGACTGGGATCAATCTCTTGTTGATTTCCTAGTTAAGACTTTCGCAGCAAAGACCGGAATTGATTTAACAAAAGATAAGATGGCGATGCAACGTGTTCGTGAAGCAGCTGAAAAAGCAAAGATTGAACTTTCATCATCACAACAAACATCAATCAATCTTCCGTACATCACAGTTGATGCAGAGAAAAATCCACTGTTCTTAGATGAAACAGTAACTCGCGCACAATTCCAAGGAATGACTGCAGATCTACTAGAACGATGCAAGAAACCATTCCAAGCAGTTCTAAAGGATGCTGGAATTCCAATTGCTGATATTCATCATGTAGTTCTTGTTGGTGGTTCAACTCGTATGCCAGCCGTAGTAGATCTAGTTCGTGATCTAACCGGTGGCAAGGAACCTAATAAAGGCGTAAACCCAGATGAAGTTGTTGCTGTTGGAGCAGCTCTGCAAGCTGGTGTTCTTAAGGGAGAAGTTAAAGATGTTCTACTTCTAGATGTAACTCCACTTTCTCTTGGTATCGAAACCAAGGGCGGGGTTATGACTAAGTTGATCGAACGCAATACAACAATCCCAACAAAGCGTTCTGAAATTTTCACAACTGCGGATGACAATCAACCAGCTGTACAGATTCAGGCCTTCCAAGGCGAGCGTGAAATGGCTGCTTATAACAAGCGCCTAGGCATGTTCGAACTAACCGGAATCGCTCCAGCACCACGCGGAGTTCCACAAATTGAAGTTACCTTCGACATTGATGCAAACGGAATTGTTCACGTATCAGCCAAGGATCTTGGTACCGGTAAAGAACAATCAATGACCATCACGGGCGGATCAGCTCTTTCAAAAGAAGAGATTGATCGCATGATGAAGGATGCCGAAGCACATGCTGACGAAGATAAACAACGTCGCGAAGAAGCCGAAGTTCGCAACACTGGTGACTCGCTTGTTTATCAAACAGAGAAGTTCCTAAAAGAGAACGAAGATAAGTTCAAGGAAGGCGAGAACGCTGAAAAGCGCGCTGAAGTTGAAACTGCAATTGCTGATCTTAAGAAAGCACTTGAAGGAACTGACCTTTCTTCAATCAAGAGTTCGACCGAAAAGGTCTCAGAGCTCTCCCAACAACTTGGCGCCGCGCTTTACGCAGCTAACGCTGCAGCGGGCGAATCAGAAGCTCCAAAGGCTGACGATGGCGTTGAAGATGCCGAGATTGTTGAAGAGGCCTAATACCTTATGACTGAAAATGTAAATAGCGCGGAAGAGAGCTCTGAACAAGAGCTCTCTGATGCAGTTGATGAGGCGCTAACCGAAGCAGTAGTTGAAGTTGATGAAGTTGCTTCTCTAACGGCAGACCTACAGCGGCTACAAGCAGAGTATGCAAATTATCGAAAGCGTGTTGATCGCGATCGACTTACTTCGCATGAGATCTCAACATCACTTGTTGTTGCAGAGCTTCTGCCAGTGTTGGATGACATTGCTCGCGCAGAAGAGCACGGTGAATTAACTGGCGGGTTTAAAGCAGTTGCCGATCAACTAACCGCAATCACAACAAAGTTGGGACTTACAAAGTTTGGCGATATGAATGTCGCTTTCGATCCACAAATTCATGAAGCTTTGATGCACTCAACATCTCCTGATGTAACACAGACAACTGCAACACAAATTCTGCAACCAGGTTATAAATTCAAAGATCGGGTAATTCGCCCTGCGCGAGTTGCAGTTACCGATCCGGAGTAATCAATGGCGGCCAAAGATCTATATGAGAAGGATTTGTATTCGATCCTTGGTGTCAAAAAAAGTGATGACGCGGCAGCGGTTAAAAAGCAGTACCGCAAACTAGCTAGAGAGCTCCACCCCGATAAAAACAAAGGGGATAAGAAGCTAGAAGATCGCTTTAAGGAAGTCTCCGAGGCTTATGAGATTCTCTCAGATGATAAAAAGCGCGCTGAATATGACGAGATGCGAGATGCAATCAAATCTGGACGCATTCCCAAAGGCGGTGGATTTCAAGGTGGTTTTCAAGGCGCTGATTTCTCCGACATGTTTGGCGGTGGCGGAGTGCCTCAAGATATTTTCTCAACGCTTTTCGGTGGCGGAGCAAGGCAAGCGCGCCGCGGTGGAGACTTGCAATCAGAGACAACAATTTCATTTCGAGATTCTATTTTTGGAACTGAACTTGATTTAAAGCTTGCACCACAAGGTTCAGCGCCAACAAAGGTAACAACAAGAGTTCCGGCAGGAATTAAAGATGGCGCCAGAATTAAATTAAAAGGTCGTGGCATGCCCGGCCAGGCTGGCCCAGGTGATTTATACATCACGGTAAATGTTGTGAAGCACCCGATATTTACTAGAAATGAATTAAATTTACTACTAACACTTCCAGTTACATTTACTGAAGCAGCTCTCGGTGCTGACATTAAAGTGCCGACTTTAGAAGGAGATGAAGTTACTTTGCGAATTGCTGCTGGAACCCCAAGTGGCCGCACTCTTCGAGTTAAAGGTCGCGGAATTAAATCAAGTAAGGGTGTTGGGGATTTACTAGTAACAATAGAAGTCCAAGTTCCACAACGAGTTGATGGCAAAGCAAAAGAGGCGCTAGAAGCATTTGCAAATGCGACCAACGATTTTGATCCAAGAGCCGACCTTTCCCAAAAAGCGAAAGCCTAGAGAGCTAATATGAGTAACGAAGAACATTCCGATGATGAGGCAGTTTATGTAATTTCAATTGCCTCCCAACTTTCCGGGATGCACCCACAAACTCTTCGCCAATATGATCGAATGGGTTTGGTTTCACCAGGCAGAGCTTCAGGACGTGGTCGGAGATATTCACTTAGAGACATTGCATCACTCCGTAATATTCAACGGCTAGTTGGTGAAGGAATCAACCTTGCTGGAATTGCTCGCATCATTGAATTGGAATCTGCAATGGCTTCAATGGCAATTGAAGTAGCAAAATTACGTACCGAAGTTGATGCTCTTTTGGCGCAAAACCCACCAAAATCACTGGCTAGAAGAGATAAGAAAACAATCGTTCTTTATGAAGAAGAGCGCTAAAGTTCCATCCCATGAGCGCAAAAGAACAACTTAAATCAGAGATTCTAAATAAAGCGGTAGTTCATGGAAAGGTAATTCTCTCTTCTGGAAAAGAAGCAGATTATTACGTGGACCTTCGACGCGTAACTCTTGATGCCATCGCTGCGCCACTTGTTGGTGAAGTAATGCTTGAACTAACAAAGAGTTGGGATTTTGATGCAGTTGGTGGATTGACACTTGGCGCCGATCCAGTTGCGACAGCGATGATGCACGTTGCAGCAAAGCAAGGACGCAAGTTAGATTCTTTTGTAGTTCGTAAAGCAGAGAAAGCTCATGGATTACAACGTCGTATCGAAGGCCCAGATGTAAAAGGCCGCAGAGTTCTTGCAGTTGAAGACACTTCCACAACAGGAGGTTCTGTAATGACTGCAGTTGAAGCACTCAAAGAAGCTGGTGCAATAGTTGTTGGAGTTGCGGTTATCGTAGAACGTGGCGCTGCGCCACTAATTAAAGAAAATGGTCTGGAGTACCTAGCTGCCTATCAATTAGCAGATCTTGGTCTGTAATTTAAGATAAGTGCTTTTTAGTACGCCACTCTTTAAAGAACTCCCATATAATTGGAGCCACTGAAAGAATTACAATTACGGCGACAATTGGGAAAATATATTTATCAACTGAGCCCTTTAATTTCTCACCAATAAAATAACCACCCCAAATAAACCCTTCAGTCCAAACAAGCGCACTCACAACATTCCAAAAGAAGAATTCTTTGTAAGGCATTTTGATAATGCCAGCGACTGGATTTACAAGGTGGCGAACAACTGGAACGAAGCGCGCAAGAAAAATCATTTTTCCGTGACCATATTTACTCATCCACTTTTCAGCGGTGACTAAGCGATCTGGATGGAAGAACTTTGATTTTGGATTTGTAAATAGTTTTGAGCCGTATCGATGACCTAAGTGATGGCCAAAGGAAGAACCGAGAATTGCCGCAATTGGCGCGCCAATTGCCAACCAGAGAAGTGAAATGTGAATATGGATGACTGCGCCAGTTCCGGAGGCGGCAACGCCAGCAATGAAGAGCAGGGAATCGCCGGGCAGGCCCACCACAAGGGGTAGGGCGGTCTCGATGAAAAGGAGCCCATAGATGCCGGCTAGGCCAAAGGTATTGATCGCAGTTTCGGCGTTAAAGATATTCATATGAGGGGAATATACCTATTAATTTGCATCTCCTGCCGTTTGCAATGCAATATATATGTATCCTTCAGTCCAGTCCGTGTCCAATGAAGCACACTCAATAGGAGTATCCGTGGAAAATCTCGTCCAAGTAACTGGGTCAAACCTGACCTATGTCTATGTAGTTCTCGGTATCTCGCTGGTGGCCCTAGCCATCGCCTATGCCCTTCGCGCCCAAGTATTGGCTGCCAGTGAAGGCACAGAGAAGATGCAAGAGATCGCTAGCGCAGTCCAAGAAGGCGCCGCGGCTTATTTAAACCGCCAATTTAAAACCCTTTCTTACTTTGTTGGAATTGTTTTCTTCTTACTCTTTGCTCTACCTGGTCACACCGATATTCGTATTGGCCGTTCGATCTTCTTCCTTCTAGGCGCCCTCTTCTCAGCAGCTGTTGGCTATAACGGAATGTGGCTTGCAGTTCGCGCAAATGTGCGTGTTGCAGAAGCAGCTCGCCAGAAGTCTGCAGCTAATGCAGTAAAGATTGCATTTCGTACCGGCGGTGTAGTTGGTATGACAACTGTTGGCCTTGGTCTACTTGGCGCTTCACTTGTTGTTGCGATCTACCACCAAGATGCACCTTCAGTCCTTGAAGGTTTTGGTTTCGGCGCTGCAATGCTCGCGATGTTTATGCGCGTTGGTGGCGGAATCTTTACAAAGGCGGCAGATGTCGGTGCTGACCTCGTAGGTAAAGTCGAACAAGGTATTCCTGAAGATGACCCACGTAACCCAGCAACGATTGCTGACAACGTTGGCGACAACGTCGGCGACTGCGCAGGAATGGCAGCAGATCTATTCGAGTCATACGCTGTAACACTTGTTGCTGCACTGATCCTTGGCAAGGCTGGATTCGGTAACGCTGGTCTTATCTATCCATTGATAGTTCCTGCAATCGGTATCTTGACTGCAATCATCGGAATCTTTATCACTAAGTTGCGTTCATCAGATAAATCAGCGATGCAAGCTATTAATCGTTCATTCTTTATGTCAGCAATTATTTCGGCCGTACTTGTTGGTTTTGCAACTTATACATACCTACCATCATCACTTAAGCAGATGGAAGGCCTAACCGCAGAAGCGGCAAATGTCGCTGTTAACCCACGTGTACTTGCTCTTGGCGCAGTATTAATTGGAATTGTTCTTGCTGCTGCTATTCAACTTCTAACTGGCTTCTTTACTGAAGTTGGCAAGCGTCCAGTAAACGACGTAGCTGCCTCTTCAAAGACTGGTTCGGCAACAGTAATTTTGGCTGGTATTTCAGTTGGTTTTGAATCTGCTGTTTACTCTGCACTTTTGATTGCTGCTGCAGTATTCGGCGCATTCTTACTTGGTGGGGGATCTATCGTTCTCTCACTTTTCGCAGTTTCACTTGCTGGAACTGGACTTCTCACAACTGTTGGCGTAATCGTTGCGATGGATACATTTGGTCCAATCTCAGATAACGCACAAGGCATTGCTGAAATGTCTGGCGATGTAAAGGGTGAAGGCGCACAAATTCTTACCTCACTAGATGCCGTAGGAAATACAACAAAGGCAATTACAAAGGGAATTGCAATTGCAACAGCGGTACTTGCTGCAACTGCGCTCTTTGGTGCATTTACAGACGCAATTAAATTGGCCGTTAAAGATGCGGGCAAGGCAGTTACAGATCTGCAATTCCAAGGTGTACTTGATGTTGCAAATCCCCGTAACCTAGTTGGATTGATTATCGGAGCCGCTGTTGTATTCATGTTCTCTGGACTTGCAATCAATGCGGTATCTCGCGCAGCTGGCGCAGTTGTTCATGAAGTTCGCGAACAATTTAGATTGCACCCTGGAATTATGAAGGGTACCGAGAAGCCAGAATATGGTCGCGTAGTTGATATTTGTACACGTGACTCATTACGTGAACTTGCAACACCAGGTTTACTTGCTGTTATGGCGCCGATCGCAGTTGGATTTGGGCTAGGCGTTGGTGCACTTGGTGCATATCTTGCAGGTGCAATTGGCACCGGAACTTTGATGGCGGTATTCCTTGCTAACTCAGGTGGCGCTTGGGATAACGCAAAGAAGATGGTTGAAGATGGAAATCACGGTGGCAAAGGTTCAGATGCCCACCACGCAACAATTGTTGGTGACACCGTTGGTGATCCATTTAAGGACACAGCTGGTCCAGCAATCAACCCACTAATCAAGGTAATGAACTTGGTTGGTCTCCTAATCACTCCAGCAATTGTTGGTTTCGCACTTAATGGACACCAAACAATTTCAAAGGCAGTCTCACTGCTTGCAGTTGTTGTGATTGTTGCGGCGCTTGTTCGCAACCGTCGTGCAGCAACTTCAATCGCATAACTAGTAGAAAGTAACTTCCCCAAAAAGTTATGGGCACAAAACTTGTAATCGTCGAGTCCCCGGCGAAGGCGCGCAAAATTGGCGGCTTCCTCGGGGATGAGTACGTTGTTGAAGCATCAGTAGGGCATATTCGTGACCTGCCACAACGCGCTGCCGATATCCCAAAGGAATACAAGAAGATCGCTTGGGCAAAAGAGGGCGTAAATATTGAGGAAGATTTTGAACCCCTTTATGTAATTAACCCCGATAAAAGAGCGAAGGTTAATGAACTAAAGGCGTTGATGAAAGATGCTGACGAACTCATTCTGGCAACGGATGAAGACCGCGAAGGTGAGGCGATCGCCTGGCACTTAATTGAAGTGCTTCGTCCAAAGATTCCAATCCGACGAATGGTTTTCCATGAAATTACAAAAGAAGCAATTCAAAAGGCAGCAAATGAAACTCGCGATTTAGATTATCGTCTAGTAGACGCGCAAGAGACGCGTCGCGTTTTAGATCGCCTTTATGGTTATCGACTTTCACCAGTTCTTTGGAAGAAAGTTATGCCAAGAATTTCCGCTGGCCGCGTTCAATCTGTTGCTACACGGTTGATAGTTGAACGCGAACGCGAACGTATGGCTTTCATCTCCTCAAGTTGGTGGGATTTAACTGCAACTTGCGACGCCGGATTTAACGCCAGATTGCTCTCGCTAGATGGAAAGCGCGTCGCTGCAACAAATGATTTTGATGCCAATGGCGGATTAAAAGAAAAATCAGCTGCAAATATTCTTCTACTAGATGAAGCCTCTGCCAATGAATTAGTTCAATCACTTCAAGGCAAAGCCCTTGTAGTTAAATCAACTGAAGAATCTCCAAGAACTGAACGTCCAAAGGCGCCATTTACAACCTCAACAATGCAACAAGATGCCGGTTCCAGACTTGGTTGGGGCGCACAGTTAACTATGCGCGTTGCACAAAGACTCTACGAAAATGGTTACATAACTTATATGCGTACCGATTCGGTGACTCTCTCCCAAAGCGCAATCCAGGCGGCGAGAAGTTCTGCAAAATCTCTTTACGGTTCTGAATATATTCCCGCAACACCAAGAGTTTATGAAGGCAAAACAAAGAACGCGCAAGAAGCGCACGAAGCGATTCGCCCTGCCGGAGATTCATTTAAAACCCCTGGAGAGTTAGCGCCAGAACTTTCTCGAGATGAATTTGCTTTGTATGACTTAATTTGGAAACGCACCATCGCATCACAAATGTCTGATGCTAAGAAGATGCAGATGCGCGTTGACTTTGATGTTGAAACCAAAACAGGTGGCGCAGCAATATTTCGCGCAAATGGTTCGGTCGTAACTTTCCCAGGATTTCTTGCTGCATATGAAGAGATCACTGATGAAAAAGAAGAAGTAGATGATGATTCAAAACGGCTACCTGCAATGACGGTAGGCGATTCGATGAAGGTAACAAATTACAGCTATGAGGGCCACGAAACCAAGCCACCAGCGCGTTATACCGAACCAACCCTTGTTAAAAAGCTTGAAGAATTAGGCATTGGCCGACCTTCAACATTTGCATCAATCATGTCAACAATTCAAGATAGAGGTTATGTTGCAAAGCGCGGTCGAGCACTAGTTCCAACCTTCTTGGCATTTTCTGTTACCGGACTACTTGAACAACACTTTGGAAAGCTAGTTGATTACGAATTCACTGCATCGATGGAAGAAGATCTAGATCGCATCGCAAATGGGGAAGAAGATCGCGTTGCATGGTTAACTCGATTCTTCTTTGGAACTGATGGAAATCCAGGGTTAGAAGCACTTTCAGCCGACCTTGGCGCAATTGATGCCCAACAAATTAATACGATGAAGATGGGTGAAGATATTGAAATTCGCGTTGGTCGTTTTGGTGCATACATTCAACAAGGGCAAGGCGATGATCGTAAATTTGCCAATATTCCAGAAACCATGGCGCCAGATGAATTAACTCTTCAAATTGCAATTGAATTACTCGCACAACCTTCTGGAGAACGAGAACTTGGAATCAATCCCGAAAACAATTTGCCGTTAATTGCAAAATCTGGGCGCTTTGGACCTTATGTAACTGAAGTCCTTCCAGAACCAGAAATGGTCGTTGATAAGAAGACGGGTGAATTAAAGAAGCCACGTAAGAAGAAAGATGCACCAAAAGCGAAAACAGCGTCTCTTCTTTCTACAATGAATTTAGATACGATAACTCTTGATGATGCGCTTCAATTAATGTCACTTCCAAGATCTCTTGGTGAATATGAAGGCGTAACAATTACTGTACAAAATGGCCGCTACGGCCCATACATGACCCATGGAACTGATTCCAGAACTTTAACTTCAGAAGATCAATTGTTTGCAATTAATTTGGATGAAGCAATAGAAATATACAAGCAGCCAAAGGTTCGCCGCCGCGGTGTTGCAAAGCCTCCACTTAAAGATTTGGGAATTGATCCTGCAAGCCAAAAACAAGTTTTAGTAAAAGATGGTCGTTTCGGTATTTACATTACTGATGGCGAGACAAATGCGACCTTGCGCCGAGGAGATAGCGTTGAATTTTTAACTCTAGAACGAGGACTTGAATTACTTGCGGGAAGACGTGCTTGGGAAGTTGAGAACGGTGGGGCAACACGTGTTAAGAAGAGTTCAAAACGCGCAAAGAAATCTGCCCCGACATTGACAGCTAAAGTCGTGAAAGCCACAGGTGCGCCAAAGGCAAAGAAGAAGGCTGCCTCTGGAAAAGGAAAGGCCGCCACCCCGGCGGACAACTAGGCTTAACACATGTCTAAATCGCTGCCCTACCCAGGGGCGCCCGCGCAATCAGATACCCGTAGCGTTTTAGCAATCCCGGCATTTCGAAAGTTATGGAATTCAATGGCCTTCTCCTCATTTGGAGATTGGCTCGGACTTCTAGCCACAACTGCACTTGCACAAGAACTTTCTGGTGGCAATTATCAAAAAGCAAACTTCGCAATTGCTGGCGTCTTCATCGTTCGCTTACTTCCAGCAGTTTTTCTAGGACCAATCGCTGGAGTAATTGCTGATCGCTTTGATCGTCGCCGTTTAATGATCGTTACCGATATCTTGCGATTTGGTTTATATCTCTCCATACCACTTGTTGGAAATTACATATGGCTTTATACCGCAACAGTTTTAGTCGAGGCTGTGACACTTTTCTGGTCACCAGCAAAGGAAGCTTCTGTTCCAAACTTAGTTCCAAAAAGTAAATTAGAGAGTGCAAATCAGGTTTCACTACTTGCTGCATACGGAACAGCTCCAATTGCCGCTCTTATGTTCTCGCTACTTGCTCTTCTCTCAACTGCAATAACTAATATTTTTCCCTCTAGATTTGCTTCCACCGCTTCTATTGCTCTTTATATCGATGCAGTTTCTTTCTTGTATACCGCTTTTATAGTCTTTGGCTTAAAGGAGATTCCAAAGGGTCGCGCAGATAAGAAGAGCGAGAATGAAAATATTGGAAAGTCGCTCCTTGAAGGATTTAAATTTGTAAGCGGTTCGAAAGTTATTCGCGGCCTAATATTTGGAATGCTCGGTGCTTTCTTTGCAGCAGGTGCGGTAATCGGCCTTGCACGTACCTTTGTTGGCGACCTACAAGCGGGAGATGCCGCTTATGGCGTCCTATTTGCTTCAGTATTTACTGGACTTGCTCTTGGTATTTCTGTTGGACCAAAAATATTTTCACAATTCTCACGCAGACGCTTATTCGGTGCGGCGCTAACAATCTCATCTGCCTTTTTAATTCTGCTAGCAGTTGTCACAAACTTAGTTCTTGCAATTATCCTTACAATCTTTCTCGGCGCCTTCGCTGGAGTCTCATGGGTTACTGGATTCACTATGTTGGGCTTGGAAGTCGAAGATGAGGTTCGTGGCCGAACCTTCGCTTTCGTGCAATCCTTAATTCGAATTTCACTTGTCGGGGTTCTAGCAATATCCCCTGTAGCTGCTGCTGCGATTGGCCGCCATACTTTTAAGTTTTCTACGCTCCAAGTTACCTATAACGGCGCAGCATTTACTATGTTGGCCGCCGGTGTTATTGGCGTTGTAGTTGGCCTAGTTTCATATCGCCAAATGCGCGATCGCCCAACAGTTTCACTCTGGTCTGATGTAATGGCGGCGCTCCGCGGTGAATTAGGTGGAATTACCGGCGTAACCCATTCTGGAGTATTTATTTCATTTGAAGGTGGTGAAGGCGCAGGGAAATCAACACAGACTAAATTATTAAAAGAATACTTAGAATCAATCGGTGAAAAAGTTATCCTGACTCGTGAACCTGGTGGAACACCACTTGGAAACAAGTTGCGCGACATCTTGCTTGATAATGCAACAGGAGATATTTCTCCAAGATCTGAAGCTTTAATTTATGCAGCAGACCGCGCTAATCATGTCTACGCTTTAATCAAGCCAGCTCTTGAACGCGGCGAAGTTGTTATTACTGATAGATATTTGGATTCTTCAATTGCTTATCAAGGTGCGGGACGAATACTTGAACCAGCCGAGGTTGCTCGAATTTCAAGATGGGCTACCGAAACTCTGGTCCCAACGGTGACCATAATTATTGATCTTCCAGCAGAAATTGGGCTAGGTCGTTTGAAATCGCGCGATCGCCTAGAGGCAGAACCAATTGCTTTCCATGAACGTGTTCGTCAGGAATTTTTATCACTGGCCAATACAGATCCGGAAAGATATTTTGTTGTTGATGGGACTGCAAGCGTTGAAGCGATACATGCGCAAATCGTCGAGCGCGTCTCCGAAATTGCGCTACTAAAGATTAACAAAGCAAAGAAGAGCTAGATGTCGGTCTTTGATTTATTAATAGACCAAGAGCAAGTCGTTAACGTACTAACTGAAGCCGTTGCAGCCTCAAAAGATGCCACAAATGAATCACAAGAGATGACTCATGCTTGGTTATTTACTGGTCCGCCGGGATCTGGTCGCAGCAACGCCGCAATCGCATTTGCCGCTGCGCTTGTCTGTGAAAAAGGTGGTTGCAATGAATGCATTAATTGCACAACTGCCCGAGCTGGAACCCACGCAGACGTTGAATTGATTCGAACCGAAGGTCTATCAATAAAGATCGATGAAGTTCGAGAGCTAATTACTCGCGCCTCATGGAGTCCATCAGTTGGAAACTACCGAGTTGTTGTAATCGAGGATGCTGATCGATTAACTGAATCAGCAGCAAATGCGCTGTTAAAGGCGGTTGAAGAGCCAGGTTTACGAACCGTATGGCTGCTCTGCGCCCCATCAGCAAGTGATGTACTTCCAACAATTAGATCAAGAACTAGAAGTTTGATTTTGCGGACACCCTCAACAGATGCTGTCGCGGCGCTTTTGATAGCCGAGAATTTTTCCCCAGAAATGGCGAATTTCGCAGCTAGAGCCTCGCAAGGACATATTGGTCGTGCACGCTTTTTGGCCAAGAGTGATGATGCGAGGAATCGTCGAGAAGCAATTTTGAAACTCTCACTACAAATAACTGATATCGCTTCGGCTTTCAAAGCAGCATCAACCCTGGTTGATGCAGCTAAGAAGGAGGCCGAAGAAGAGGCGCAAATTAGGGATGATGCAGAGTTAAAAAATCTAAAGGAAGCTTGGGGCCAGCAAGGCTCAAAATTGACGCAAGGTGGATCAAAGGCAGTTAAAGAGTTAGAGAAAGAACAGAAATCAAGAGCGACTCGAATGGTCCGAGACTTCCTAGATCGTGCGCTCCTAGACATTGCCACTCTCTATAGAGATGTTCTCTTGGTGCAATCAAACTCGAAAGATTCTTTAATAAATATTGATTTAATCTCAGAGATAACAAAACTCGCACAAAGTTCGACCCCGGAGGCAACTTTGGCCAAACTTGAAGCGATTTTGAAAACTCGAACCAATTTGGCGCATAATTCTGCCCCCCTTTTAACGGTAGAGGCATTGATGGTGCAATTAAAGTGAGAATTTAGGTGAGTAAACGCACTCGCTGGATTAGCGCTGTCCTGATCTCACTTGTATTAATCGCAGGGCTTTTTATTGGAATTAAGAAGAGTTTGGCCCCAAATTGGAATCTAAATAAGTTCCAACATCAAAACCTTAAGTGGAGTAGCTGCTATGACTCCTTTCAATGCACCACATTGAAAGTTCCGGTCAGTTACGAAGAAATTACCCAAAAATTCTTTACCCTTCAAGTAATACGCCACCGCGCCAGCGATCAACGAAATCGCATCGGTTCTATGATCGTAAACCCAGGTGGTCCAGGTGGCTCTGGCTTTGATTATGCCTACAACGCCGACTCCATAGTCTCGGCTAGTTTGTTGGCTAATTACGACATAGTGGGCTTTGATCCGCGAGGAGTAAATGGTTCGGAGCCAATTAGATGTCTGAGCGATAACGAAGAAGATACCTTTCTTTCACAAGATGGAAAGGCCACCAACCCCACTCAAGTTACAGAGCTAGTTAAGATCTCTAAAGATTTTGCTAGTAAATGCGCGCTGGCTGCAGGTTCAAGACTTGGCCACTACAGCACTTTGGAAACCGCAAAAGATATGGAACTTCTTCGCCTAGCCCTTGGCGAGAAGAAGTTAGATTATCTAGGAAAAAGCTACGGAACTTATCTAGGAACTTTATATGCTGCGCTCTATCCACAAAGCGTTGGGCGTATGGTTTTGGATGGTGCTATCGATCCAAACATTTCACTTGCTGAGCAAAATCGAAAGCAAGCCATTGGGTTTGACCTTGCCCTAAAAGACTTCGTTGCATCGCAAAATGAATTTTCTATAAATGATATTCAAAAGCTAATTGATAGAAGTGACCTAAAACCGCTCATCACAACTCAGAATCGAAAGCTAACCCAAGCTCTATTAATTACCGCACTCGCCGCTTCACTCTATGACAACAAGGATGGCTGGCCTACTCTGGCTAAAGCGCTATCACAGGCAATTGGGGGCGCCAATCCACAAGAACTATTAAATATTGCAGATGATTACAACCGTCGCGATGGCTTCGGTAAATTTATTGATAATCAAAATGATATTTCGATAATGATCACTTGCGTTGATTGGTCAGTCAATGAATCCCTCTCAACAATGTCTAAAGATGCAATTACATATGCCAAGTCAGCGCCGGTCTTTGGACCATTCCTGGCTTTTGCTGGACTGCCTTGTAAATATTGGAAAGCACCTCCACAAATTCCAAAGATGAATTTAATGAAGATTAAGACACCACCCATCTTGATTATCGGTGTGACAAAGGATCCAGCAACCCCTTACGAATGGTCACAAGGGCTGAAAAAAGCGATGCCTAATTCGGTCCTGCTCACCTACGATGGCGAGGGGCACACTGGCCATGGCCGAGGCATCTCCTGCATCGATGAGAAGGTGGATTCATACTTTTTGACTGGAAAATTGCCCGCTCCAGCGCTCATTTGCACCGCAAGTGGTAATTAGCACTCTTTCGGATACGGCATTATTTCCCTATGCGCTTAGACCATGTTTCATATGTAGCTTCTCATGACCAACTAGCCGACACCGTTCAACGATTAGGTTCGCGCCTAGGAACAACATTTGTTGATGGTGGAATTCACCCACGCTACGGGACGCGAAATTTCACAGCGCCATTAAAGAATGGTCAGTACATCGAAGTTGTATGCCCACTTGATCATCCAGCAACTGAATCAACTCCATGGGGTAAGGCCGTTAGCAAGAAAGCTAATGAAGGCGGTGGTTGGTTAACTTGGGTTTTCTCAACAGAAGATATTTCACCAATTGAAAGTAAGTTTGGTCGCCAAGCTCTTGAAGGTCACCGACTTCGTCCAGATGGTTCTGACTTAAAGTGGAAGCAGATTGGCGTAATTGAAATTTCAGAACAACCAGAACTTCCTTTCTTTATTCAATGGCTAACAAATGATCACCCATCATCAACCGGTGGCGAAGCGACAATTGCAAAGATTGAAATTGCAGCAAAGAATCAACTTGATGAATCTTGGTTTAAGAATGAAATTCTTGCCGGGTTAGAAGGAACGGAAATCACCTGGGTTGATCCATCGACAAATGATGGTATTGAAGGAATCGTTGCAGTAAACGTTGTAACACCAGCCGGAGCTGTTCGTCTCGATTAATTAGCTTTCGGCATATCTGCCTCGGTGGCTCAGTGGTAGAGCAGCCCACTCGTAATGGGCAGGTCGCCGGTTCAATCCCGGCCCGAGGCTCCACGATTAATTACTTTTCACAATTAAGATAGGTAACTGTGCGCCTTCAAATTTCAATATTAATTGCCAACCTTTTTGGGTGGTTCTCTAGAAAGGTGCTGCGCAGAGCGGGGGAAACAATCCCAGGCAAAGTGCTTCTAAAGCTTTATCCAAAGGCGCTCTCGCAACTTGCTAAGGATCGAAAGATTCTTCTGGTCTCAGGAACCAATGGAAAGACCTCAACGACTAAGGCGCTAACTAAAGCAATCTCCGCATTGGGCAATACTGTTTCTAATAGCACTGGTTCAAATTTGGATCGTGGCGCTGTTACAACGCTTATGAAGAGCTCGGAATATGTTGTTCTAGAAGTCGACGAACTTCATCTAACCAAAGTGGCGCTGGAAACCAAGCCAAAAGTGATTGCGCTTTTAAACCTCTCACGCGATCAATTACATCGAATGCACGAAGTAAAACGAGTGGCAGATCGTTGGGCGCAAATTGCCAAATCACTACCGGATACTACATTTGTCGGAGATATCGATGATCCTTTTGTTGCGCTCGCCCTAGCCAGTGCTGAAAAGAAAATCACTGTTTCATTTGGCGGAAGGATTCACAAAGATGGTGCGGTCTGCCCATCGTGTGGCAAGTACCTTAAGTGGAGTAGAAATAATTACAAGTGTTCGTGCGGCCTGACTAATCAAGGAGCCGAGAAAGAATTAGAAGATGGAAATGCAGCATATCGAAATGCCCACTTAGCAAATATTGCAGCCGCAGTTGTGGGTGCCAAGCCAATCGCAATTAATGAAAGTGAATTAGAACGTAGCGTTATTAAAAACTATGACGGAGTAAGTGCCAAACTTCGCCTGACAAAAAATCCAGCATCTTGGACTGAAGCACTGGCTGGGGTTTCGAGTGACGAAGTAATTTTGATTTTGAATGCGCGCCAAGTCGATGGAATTGATACTTCGTGGCTTTGGGATATTTCATTTGAATCTCTTCGAGATAAAACAATCCTCGTTACTGGTGAGAGAGCTTTGGATCTGGCATATCGCCTACATGTGCAGGGAATTAAAAGTGAAGTTGTGGAAACGTTTGAAAAAGCAATTAAGAAATTCCCAAAATCAAGCAAAGTCGACGTCCTTGCCGCCTACACCGCATATTTTGGCTTGGTGAATTCATGAGCCGGATAAATATCGTTCGTATTCATAACGAATTGCTTGGAACTTATGGCGATCAAGGCAATGCCGAAGTTTTAGTATTCCGAGGAAAATTCCATGGAATCACGGGAAACATTATTGATGTTGGATATAACGATCCTCTGCCAACAAATGGCGATATTTATCTGCTCGGCGGTGCGGAGGATGCCGCCCAGCTTCTTAGTCTGCAAGCTCTTGAACGTGATCGGGAAGTTCTCGATATGGTTATTGAACGCGGAGCAGTAATTCTCGCGGTTTGTGCCGGGTTCCAAATAATTGGAAATAGATTTTGGGCAAATAATCAAGAAGTTGACGGCCTTGGCCTACTTGATGTCACAACTTCTCCGGGAAATAAACGCTTTGTAGGAGATGTAAAAGTTAAATCCACTAACTTAAAAATTGAATTAACTGGGTTTGAAAACCACTCTGGCAAAACGATTCTCGGACCAACAGCAACACCATTTGGAAAAGTAGAAGTCGGATTTGGAAATGGCGATGGAAAATTTGATGGCGCAGTAAGTGGAAATATCTTTGGAACTTATATGCATGGACCGATATTGGCGCGAAATCCAGAATTTGCCGACCTCTTATTAACGCGCTCAACTGGGCGTAAATACGCACAAATTACTGATCCGCTAGCTTCGCAATATGCTGCGTGGCGAAGGAAGGTTACTTAGTAGGTTACAATTACCTAGTAGTTGCAACCGCAACTTCCCCAAAATAAGAACCCGCTAATTAAATTATGGTTCGCTTGCGAGTCTTAATAATGTGCACCACGAGACGCGCTTGATGTCTCGATTGGTATTTTTATGTCATTTCATGATTTAGGTATTGCCCCTGCGCTCGTAGAAGCGTTGGATGCCCAAGGGATCTCTTCACCATTCCCAATTCAAAAAGCCACACTTCCTGATGCAATCAAAGGTCGCGATGTACTTGGTCGCGGGCAAACCGGTTCAGGTAAAACTCTGGCATTCGGTCTTGCGATGCTTACTCGCCTTGAAGGCAAGAGCGCCAAGCCCCATCGTCCCCTTGGTTTAATTCTTTCTCCTACCCGCGAACTAGCGGTTCAAATTTCAGATGTAGTTGGTCCACTTTCACGCAAAGTTGGCCTAAGTACCCAAGTTGTTGCTGGTGGACTTTCATATGTCGGCCAAATTAAAGCGCTTCGAAGCGGTGTAACTATTCTTGTTGCAACACCAGGTCGCTTGATCGATTTAATTCAGAAAAAGCACGTAGTTCTAGATGATGTCATGATCACAGTTCTTGATGAGGCTGACCAGATGGCAGATATGGGCTTCTTGCCAGTTGTTAAAGAAATTCTTGAACAGACCAAGCAAGATGGCCAACGCCTTCTATTCTCAGCAACTTTAGACCGTGATGTGGATTCGCTTGTAAAGCGATTCTTAAAAAATCCAATTACACACTCACTAGAAAACGAAAAATCTCGCGCTGAAAATATGTTGCACCACGTTGTAATTGTTGACCAAGGTGCAAAAGATATTGTCGCAACCCAAATCGCAGCCCGCGATGGTCGAACAATCTTCTTTACTCGCACCAAGCATGGCGCAGATAAATTAGCTGAAAAGATGTTGCGTGCTGGAGTACCAGTAGGCGTACTTCACGGAGGAAAGTCACAAGGACAAAGAACGCGTGTTTTGGCTGCCTTCAAAGATGGCCGAGCCACCTCACTAGTAGCAACCGATGTAGCAGCACGTGGAATTCACGTTGATGATGTTTCACTCGTTGTTCATTATGACGCCCCAGCTGACCACAAAGATTATTTGCACCGTGCTGGCCGTACTGCGCGTGCTGGTGCAACCGGAGTTGTTGTAACTCTTGCAACCCACAAACAGAAAAAAGGCGTTTATGGGATTACAAATCAAGCCAAAGTAAAACTTGCTGAAGTGTATGCAAAGCCTTCCGATCCGGAATTATTTGCTCTAACTGGTGCAAAAGAACCATCAGGAATTCCAGTAATTGTTGAAGCCGAAAAGCCAGGAAGAAATGATCGCGGAAGTCGTGATCGTGGCGACCGTGGTGGTTTCCGTCGCGGCCATGTCGGTAGTTTCAAGAAGCGCACTGAAGGTGGCGGCCGTCGTACCGAAGAAGAGAGCGGCTCAAAGCCAGTTCGTTCATTCCGCGGCGCAGCACCAGCTAAGCCAAAGTACGAAGATCGCCCCGCACGTCCTGAGCGAACCGAAAAACCATTTCGCGCTTCAAAAGAATATTTCGAAAAGAAGGATCGTACCGAGCGCGCAGCAAAGCCATTTCGCGCCGATCGACACCCAAAAGCTGAACGATTTGAAAAGTCAGATCGTCCATCAAAGGTAGATCGTTTTAATAAGCCAAAGAAAAGCTTCAAATCTGAAGGTCGCCCAACAACTACTACTTGGCGCAAGGATGAAGTTGTCGAGTCAGAGAAGAAGAGCGCAAAGAAGAGTTCTTTTAAGAAAGCGGCACCCGATAAAAATAAGGGAGCCCCAAAGAAGTTTGCTAAGAAATATGAACCAGCAAAGTTCGAAAAGGATGCACCAGCAAAGAAGAGCACTGCTCGTAAATCAACTGGTGGACCGAAGAAAGTTGCAGGAAAGAAAGCTAGATCTAAGCGAGCTTAATCTCTCGATCGAAATAGGGGCGCAAGTTCTCAGCACTATGGCTGATGACTAGCACCCCTTTTTCATTTCTTATTTCACGAAGAAGATTAATAATTCTTTCAATACTTTTTGAGTCTTGACCGCTAAATGGCTCATCTAAAAGATAGAAATTTGCTTCCTGCATTAGCGCTATCGCAAGACTAACTCGTTGTTGCTCACCTACAGAAAGTTCAGTAACTCTAAAATCCATAAGCGGACCAAGTTCTAGCGCACCAATAATGCTATCAACGTAAAAGGAGCGTCTCTTTTCCGGAAGCAATTCCAACATCTCAATAACTTTGAAGGCAAGTAAGAACTCTCTGCGTTGTGGCGCCACAGAGCGGAGCAGAGCTTGTTCTTTACTTTTCATCGGCGCAATACCTTTACCATTAATTGTTACTCGCCCAGAACTTGGCTTTAGCACGCCGCCAATGAGTGAAATTAAGGTGGACTTTCCAACGCCATTCGCTCCAGTAAGTAGAACTAATTCACCAGAATCCAATTGGCAATCTAAATCATCTATTACCAATCTATCGCCACGATAATAAGAAAGTTTCTCAACCTTAATCATGGGCCACCCACTGAGAGCCTTTCATTCGTAGCAAGATGATTAATAGAGGTGCACCCAAGAGTGAAGTAATAAGTCCCAGGGGAATCTCGTGAGGCTGGAAAAGAGTACGGGCTAACAAATCGGCAAGTAGTAAGAGAATTGCACCAATAAATGCACTTATAGAGACTGATCTGCGGTGGGCCGGGCCAACAAGTAATCGAACAATATGTGGGACTAATAAACCAAGAAATGCGATTGTTCCAACTGCGCTAACTACTGGACCGATTAAGAAAGCTAGGGCAATGATTGCCAAGACTCTCGTCTTTCTCGGACTCTTACCTAAGTAGTGTGCCGAACTCTCACCCAAAGAATAGATATCTAAGCGCCGGGAAACATAAAGTGCCAAGATGAAGCCTATTTCACAAAAAGGCGCAATAACTTTCACGGTTTGCGCATTTAACAATGAGAGTGAGCCAAAATTCCAGAATGAAAGTGATTGAACTCCAGGTTTGGCCGAAATAGAAATCAATAACCCTGCAATCGCGATAAGAATCGAACTCACTGCAATTCCCGTAATAAGAAAACCAAATCCCTTACTTGGTGATAGCCAGTAAACAGTAAACGCGGCAAGAGCGGCAAAGATAATGGCCGATTCAACGTTCGTACGTGAACCAAATGCTGCCGCGCCTGAGGCAATAACCGCGATAGTTCCAAGTGTTGCGCCACTTGTTAGACCAATAAGGGCTGGTTCGGCCAAGGGATTTCGAAAGATGCCTTGTGAAAGTGATCCAGCAATGCCCAGTGCAGCTCCCACAATCACAGCACCTAGTGCACGGGGGAATCTAATTTCCCAAACCGTTGTCGCATCTATGCCATCGTGCTTTCCAATTAGCGACCAAAGCGAGGTATGCAAGTGAACAATTCCAATTTGGAGCGAGGCAATAAATAGCAAAAGGAGAATCAAAACCATTACCAAATAGAGCCAAATTTTTCTCATTACTTAACTACCTTACCGACTTTTAGAATTGCATCGCGCAAAAGTGGGAGCATTGGTGAAGTACGTGGCCCAAACGATAAAAGAAGTGAATCATCTACAGTGACAATCTGCCGATCCTTACCCGCCGTGGTCTGTGCTATTCCAGGAAGTGCCACAAGTCCATCAATTCCACCGACGGAGTCCAGCCCCTTGGTCATCAACAAAATAACATCAGGATTCATCTTTACCAACGCCTCGGCAGAAAGGGCGGTAAATGGGGTATTGAGATTTTCCGCACCGACATCACGCAATCCAATAGCGCTCAACAAGGAATCCGTTCCAGAGCCCTTGCCGCCAACTAAATAAATTGCTGCAGTACCGCGCAAATAAAGAAAGGCGACTTTTACATTGCTTTTAGGAAAAGTTCTCTTAGACAAGTCGGAATTTAAAAGCGAGAGGGCTTTAGGCACACTTAGGGCGCTAGCTATTGCAGATTCCTTCATTGGAATATCTGCCAAGGTAAAGGAGCCCGGGGCGGTGACAATATTTATCCCACTTGTTCGTAAAGTATCGATCGCACTTTGAGGAGAGGTATTTTTATCAATAATTATTAAATCTGGCTTCTGTGCAATAACTCTTTCAATAGCAACTTGATGTGCGTTTGTATCAACCGGGATGTTCATCAACTCTGGCATCGTTGATGCAATATCTCGCCCAACCAAAAACTCTTTATACCCAAGCGACGCGACAATTTCAGCGCTTCCGTCGGCAAGAGCAACAATCCGCTTAAATTTTGGAGTCTCTCCACTTTGGAAGATCGGTAATTTAATTTGAGATGGCCCAACATTTGGAACAGAGACATTTGCATTGGCACAACTAGTTAGCGCAAATACGGCAAGAGAGAGAACCCATAGCCGTTTCATTAGGGGATTATTGCATTTGCTTTTCCGACATAGGCCAGCAAACTGTCTGACCGCATATGCCTACAGATGGCTATATTCACACCGTGATCAAACGGATTTTGATTCTTTCACTGACAATTGTTGTAGCTACCATCGATCTTGCGGCAGCTGCTTCAGTGACTGGAAGCAACGGAGCAACATTGGCAGCATCAAAAGTAAATGGAATCAAATCTGGTGAAAAAATTACTGTCACGGGTTCACACTTCGATGAAACTGTTGGAATTTATCTTGCGATTTGCAAAGTGGTAAAGAAGAGCGAGATTCCATCACCTTGTGGTGGTGGCATTGATAAGACTGGAACTACCGGTGCCTCAATTTGGATCTCATCAAACCCACCACCATATGGAATTGGGCTAGCAAAAGAATTTCAACCAGGGGGAAGATTCTCATTTGCGATCAGGGTTTCACCAATGATCGGCAAATTAGATTGCCGAAAAATAAAGTGCGCTATCTATACCCGAGCTGACCATACTCGCACCGATGATCGATCTTTCGACCTTTCACTTCCCATCACTTTTGCAAAATAAGGAGAATATTTTGAAGAAAATTCTTGTCCTGGCAACAGCACTCACTCTGATCTCTTTTCCATCTGCACAGGCAAAGACCACAATCACTGGTGGCCCTTATACAAATCTAGAATCTGGGATTTCTTCAATACATTTGAATTTGAGTAATTATCCTAAAGATAAAGGCATTTATATCTTCCAAGTTGTTAGAAATCGTGCTTCAGAAAATGCCCGCCCAACTGTTATAAACATAGATAACGCGGTAGATGTTGTGACATCAGCAAATCATGCTGATGTTGTTTTTACTCCAGTAAGCAAATTTGCAAACACAGATTGCTCTCTCGTTGAATGTGCTCTCTGGGCGCAATTTGATGGCGCCTCCGGGAGTTATCAACTAACTGATGAAGATCAATATATTTCCTCCCTCTCCTTTAATCTCTCAATAGTTGCAACTAATCCAGCCGACACAATTGAGGCTTCAGTTGAGGGGATGGCACTATCAACTAGCAACCCAGGAACTCTTGCTTATCGCACCCCAGTAACAATTTCTGTTAAAACTGGGTCAGGCGCTGTTGCAACCATCAAATCTTCAACGGGAGATTGTTCAGTTAGCGGCTTTGTGGTTCAGGCGCTAAAAGGCTCTGGCGGTTGTGATTTCGAAATAACTTCAATGGGTAATTCAACAACTTCTAAAAAGGTAATGCATTTCCCATTTATGTTGGCTCCAGCTACCCAAATTGCAACTCAAAAAATTACTTCTTTAAAAGTCGGAAAGCTTGTTGCACTTGCAAAGAAAACAAACTTTGGGGAAAGCATTGGGTATACCTCGACGAGTAAGAAGATTTGTACAGTAAAGGGTGCAAACATTATTGGGGTTAATGCTGGTATCTGTACTTTAACTTTGAGCGCAGTTGGTACTTCAAATTACCCAGCGCTTAATTCAACAATTTCTCTTCCAGTAATTAAGAAGTAGCTAAAGCTCTTAGCCCCGCCAAAGCGAATGTTGTTGCATTTTGGATCTCTTGTTCAGCAGGCGATCCAGAATCAATTCGCACGTTGGCCGCATCCGTAACTCCTTGGATAAATGCTCCTGCGCCTACGAGATCTTTGATTCCCGTCTCGGATAAAGCCTGGCGCAATGGTGCGATTAATTTGCGGTGACCAATTGAAATCTCTTCTTTTCTAACTTCAGGGGTTGCTACTGTGTTTAGCGATTTAACGAGCATATGTCGCCCATCAGCCACATAGCGAAGTCCCTCAGCAATCCAAAGTTCAATCTTCTCAAATGGATCTGATGCATCTTTGATCGCGTGTGCTAAACGGCCACAATAATAATCAAGCTCTTCAATAACTAAGTCTGCGACCAAATCTGCAGAGCTTGCGAAGTATTCATAAATTGAACTTCTGGCTAGCCCTGCCTTTTGAGCGACTGCAGCCACGGTGATTGCGCTGGCACCATCATTTAAAGCTAATTCCATTGCCGCGGCCATTAATTGCTGACGGCGCATCTCGCGGTTTTGAACCACGGTCGGAGCTTGGATTTTAGGCACGGGCAATTCTCTCACCTTTAGCGAAAAGGCGCGATCCTCAGAAAACTCCCAGCCCAATCATCGCTGCTTTACATATCAGGGATACATTATTTGCCTTATGAAAACCCAAATTGGAATCCTCACCTTTGCCCTCGCCCTTGGAGGTGGAGTTGCCTATAAAGAGCTACACAAATCTTCATCAATTCCAGCGCCAGCACCATCTTCATCAACGACGCCAATTTCGGTACAGAGCGCTCCAGCAACAACGATGCCCGCAACACCAACATCTTCTCCGGCAGTAACGAAAAGTGCGCCGGTTAAATCAACTTCAGTTGTGAAGAAATCGGTAACACCAAAAGCTTCAATTGGAGTTGCGCCTCCAACAGTAAGTGGCGGTGGAGAAGGCCGCGAAGGTGGAGAAGGCCGCGAAGGTGGCGAAGACGATTAATTATTTTTTAACTTCAAACTTTCGAGAGATCGCAATTGAAGAAAGAGTAAGTAAAGTTCCAAATATTAAATAAGGGCTGATTCCACCAGAGTGTGTTGGGGCAATCCAATCACAAGCGAGAGCTCCAGCAAGTTGTCCAGTGACGCTTAACAAAATAAAGTTTAGAACACCTAGACCTTTAATAATGTAGGCAGATACTGCAACGAAAACTAAACCAATTGGTCCGCCAAGATAGATCCAATAATTATGGGGCAAGGCACCGATATGTAAGCCACGAACTGCCTGAAAGCCAAGTGCAATTGAAATTATGGTGGCGCCCATTAGGAAATTTAAGAATGCTGTTGCTAGTGCGCTTTTAGAGACTGCAACTACGCGGCCATTAAAAGCTTGCTGCACCGATACGCCGGTTCCGACAATCAAAGCGGCGAGTAGCGCGGCGATATTAAAGGTAGAACTCTTTAGATCTGGGTAGACCGCAATAAATACCGATATCAAAGTGACCACTGCAGCAATAATGCGCGGCAGGGTAATTTTCTTCTTTCCACTCGGAGACAGTCCGATCTTGTCAACAACAAGGGAAGATGCGGTTTGGCCCGCAACAACTGAGATTGTAAATAAGGCCACGCCAATTACCGGTACGGTGATGCTTTGAACGGATACGAAGAAACCACCGATAACGCCACCGGTAATCTCCCAAAATAATAACTTCTTATGACGCACAGAGCTAAAGATTACTTTTAGCGCTTTGCGCTCTTTTTTAATTCCAAAGACCAAGATTATTAAGAAGATCCAACCGGTAATAAATGAGATTAAGGCGGCCGCTAAACCGCTATGGATATCTTTGGAAAGTTGACCATTTAGGCGAGATTGAACTGCGGTCAACGCTCCAATAAATACGGCTAGGAATCCAAACAATTAGTTCACGCTAGTTCACACAGGGAATTCCGCTACCACTAACTGCCTTACCGTTCGCTTGATTTCCAAGCTTGGTTGGAGTTGGTGATGCTGAGGCAGAACCCTTTGGTTTTGGTGCTGGGTAGAAGAGGTCTTGAACGTACTGCTTAACTTTTACCGCATCGATATTATTTACGCTCTGCCCATTTTGCATTCCGTAATTTTCGATTGGCAGAGTATGGAAAGTGATATTTCCACCGGTTAGCGCTTTTGCCTTTGGCAAGAAACCAAGAACATCCCAACCTGAATCAATAACAACATCTTTCTTGGCAACGCTTAGAAGTCCAGAGAGCTTGCTCAAATCTGCAAAAATTCCCTGAGTTCTAAATTTGGTTATAACGCCAGTAATGAAAGCTTGCTGGCGATGAGTTCGATCGAGGTCACCATTTGGAAGCCCATGCCGTTGGCGAACAAACTTAAGCGCGTCAACACCAGTAATTGTTTGCAATCCGGCTGGAAATACGGCGCCGGAATACTGCTTGTCATTTACCGCGTTCTTTAGACAAACTTGAATTCCGCCTAAAGCATTTGCCAAGTCATAAAAACCAACCAGATTTACCTCGGCGAAGTGATCGATAGGTACATCAAGAAGCGCGGTTATTGTTTTAATCGTTGAGGTTCGACCAGCTTCGCGAGCTTGACGTTCCCGATCCGGTTCTTTTACACCTAATTTATAAAGTCTAGAATCCTCGGTGTACTTTGCATAACCGTAGGCTTCCTTAATTTTCTTCATTCCAAATCCAGGGACCGCAACATAATCATCACGTGGAATCGAAACCGCAACTGCTTTCTTGCCACCTGCTGGGATATGAATCAAAATCATAGTGTTGGTGTTATATCCACCAATCGAACTTGAAGATCCAACGTGCATTAAATCCAAAAGCGCACGTGGGAGATTGCCACCATTATTGTCTCGGCGACTATCTAGACCAAGTAGGAGAATATTTGTGCCACCATCGGTTGATTGCTTTGCACCATCTAGTGCTTTCGAGCGAGGGATTGCAGTAGAGGCAGTTTTATTGAAAAAGTAAGTTCCACCCGAAGCAAAAACGATGGAAATTGAGAGTGCAATCGCAAGCCGTCTAGGCCACTTCATAGATGCACGCACTGATTGATCCTACCAATTAAGTAGTAGCCCGTATCATTGGACCATGAGTAAAGTTTCGAATTTCAACACCAAACTTGCCGCCAAGATAACTTCCGCCGTATCCACAATGTGGTGCGCATATATTTTTGCAGCGCTCGCTCTCATCTCACTCCCAGCCGCGCTAAAAACCGGTGATGTAGTCATTATCGTTGCCTGGGTCGCACAAACTTTCTTACAGTTGGTGCTCCTATCAATAATTATGGTAGGTCAGAATGTTTCATCTGCAGCCGTTGAGCAAAAGATAAATGAGACCCATGAGGCATCACTCGGGGAATTCGAGCTCGCTAAAGAGGCTCGTTCCATTGCTAATCAAGAGCTGGCTGAATTAAAGGAACTTTCCCGCGAGATGCATCGAGTTCTGAGGGATATTGAAGGCAAAAATAAGTAGTGAAATTTAAAGAGCTTTTCAAGAATAAATATTTAAAGCGTTTTATCTTCGCCCGCTTTATCTCCAATTTTGGCAATGGGATGTCGCCTATCGCGTTGGCTTTTGGCATCTTGCACTTACCTAACGGCTCGGCAAATATTCTTGGCTTAGTTATGGGTTCCGCGACAATTGCTATGTTGGTGATGAGTCCTTTTGGCGGTGCGATCGCTGACAAGTTTGGGCAAGTCCGAGTCTCTGGCATGGTGGATATTTGGGCCTCACTTGGTTTGTTTGTTCAAGCCGGGTTCTTTGCCACCGGCCATGTTCCGCTAGCAGTTATGTTGATTGCAAATATTAACTTTGGTTTGATGTGGGGAATTTTCTGGCCCGCAATGTCTGGCGTTTTGCCCGCAATAGTTCCTGATGAACAATTACAAACCGGTAATGCGGTAAATCAATTTTTCCAAAATGGCGCAATGATTCTTGGCGCTGCAACTGGTGGCATTATCGTTTCCCAGTTTGGTAGTACCTGGGCCTTGGGTGTCGATGCTGCAACATTTTTTATAGCTGGTTTATTGGTCTTCTCCTTTGGACATATTGTTCCTAGAAGAGAAGCTAATGAAAATTCAATGTTGGACGATCTAAAGCACGGCTGGAAAACATTTCTCTCATATCGCTGGATAGTTTCAGGGGTTCTTGGATTCTCGCTAATAGTTCTAGCTTGGGCCGCTGGCCAGGAAATCCTTGGGCCGATCATCGCCTTAAAGAACTTTGATGGTGCTAAATCTTGGTCAGTTGTTTTAACAGCAGAATCAATTGGCTATGTAATTGGCTCACTTACGGCGATGAAAATTAAACCCAAGCATCCATTGCGTTTCTTACTAAGCATTTCATTTTCAATGCCACTCTTTCTTTGGTCACTTTCCAAGCCGCAACCACTCTGGTTTATTGCTCTTTGCGCCCTAGCTTGGGGAGTCACTTTAGATTTATGGTCCAGCCTCTGGTCAACAGCAATGCAGCGAGAGGTACCGCGCGAAGTACTCTCACGAGTTTCGGCATTTGATGCGATGGGAACAATGATGTTTCGCCCCGTTGGATTGGCTATCGCCGGCCCACTTTCCGTCCTTCTTGGAATCCCACACACATTGCAGGTACTAGCTTTGCTTTGCGTGATAATGATTGGCGTCATGTTCGCCATCCCAGAGATGCGAAATATGCAGATGAAGACTACTTCTCAGGAAACTCTTACCTAGTACCCGATAAATGCTAAGTGATGAAAGGTTAACTACCGCCATGAGTAACTTCTTTAAAACGACAACCGCAAAGGTAACTATTGGCTTTGTCTTGGGCGCCACTGCAGTGGGTGGTGTTGCTACTGCGGCTGGAACATTTAGCGCCTCTGTTGCAAGTGCTTGCGTTGATACCAAGACAAATGCAATCTATTCAAATCCAACCGGAAGCTGCGCCAAGGGCAGAACATCAATCACCTTAGGTGCGCCAGCTGGAAGTATCACCGGGGTTGTTCAAAAAGTTTCACCATCTGTTGTGACTGTAAATGTAACTAGTCCTAATGGAAATGGAACTGGTTCGGGAGTTATCTACCAGAGCAATACAAGTTCTACCTACATAATTACAAATAATCACGTTATTGATAGCGGTGCTACCGCTGGAACTATTGAAGTCGAATTAGATAATGGAGATAGTTATCCCGCAACAATAGTTGGGCGAGATAGCGCATATGACTTGGCGGTGATAAAGATTAATAAAGGAAATCAGCCAACGATCGTTATTGGTAATTCCTCTACTTTAAATATTGGTGATCAAGTTATTGCTTTTGGTTCCCCACTTGGATTGGACCATACCGTTACCTCAGGAATTGTCTCCTCGCTAAATCGTCCCGTAACAACTGGATCAACTGGCGCTGAATCTTATGTAGATGCAATTCAAACTGATGCTGCGATTAACCCAGGTAACTCAGGTGGCGCACTTACAGATTCTGAAGGAAAATTAGTTGGAATCAATTCAGCTATTGCAACGCTTGGAAGTTCGGCTAGTTCACAAAGTGGCTCAATTGGTGTTGGATTTTCAATTCCAATCAGTGAAACCCAAAGAGTCATCGATGAAATTATTAAGAATGGAAAAGCAACCCGACCATTCCTAGGTGTCACCTTTGATCAGAGTTACACAGGTAAGGGCGCCAAGATTCAAGCAATCTCTGCTGGCGAAGCGGCACAAAAGGCGGGAATTGTGGTTGGCTCGATAATCACAAAGATCGATAACAATCGTGTGACTGATCTCGTCTCGGCGATAGTAAGAATTCGTTCCTACGCACCAGGAGACAAAGCAACTATCACTTTGACGCTTCCGACGGGGGCATCAAAGGTTGTTACAGTCACTCTTGGTTCTGCCTCTACGAACTAAAAGCGATCTCTAACCGCCCAAAGATCTGGAAAAACGGGGTGAAAGAGCGTTGAAGAAAGATATCCAACGCCACTTGATCCACCAGTCCCACTCTTGTGGCCAATAGTTCGCTCCACCATTTTTACGTGACGGTAGCGCCACTCCTGTAAACCTTCGTCGATATCGACGAGTCGTTCGCAGACCATGGCACTTTCTGGATCGTTCTTGTGAATAAAAACCAAAATATCTTGAACTTCTTCATTTGGTTCATACGCTTTATTAAAGTCGCGGTTTAGGAACTTCTCCGAAACAGCATGTCCGCGCTTCGATAAATACATCAAAGTTGCATCCCAAAGTGAACGCTCATTTGTAATGAGGGCAATTTCAGCTTGCGCATCCGGTGGCAAATGCCCCGCCATCTTTGAGTCACGCCGACCAAGTAAGGCTTCAACTTCTCTAAATTGGGCAGATTGAAAACCAGATGATGAAGAAAGGCGCCCGCGGAAAGAATTAAATTGCAGCGGGGTCATCGTTTCTAAGATATCTACTTGCGAGACACAAGTTTTTAGAATTGTTCGAATGCGCCCAAGGATTGCAAGAGAGCCATAGGTATCACCAGCCTCAAGAGTTTTCTTCACACCATATATTTCGTGTTGAATCTGCTTGAACCAGAGTTCATAGGTTTGGTGAATGATAATAAAGAGTAATTCATCATGTTCTGGGCCATCAGAAAGCGGGCGCTGGAGTTGAAGTAATTCATCAACTGCCAAGTAAGAAGAGTAAGTAAGTGCTGGATCAAAATCGCTCATGTAACTTTCTGCCCCTCTGTACTTACTGTTTTGTAATCCCCGGATGCCACCAAATCTCGTAGTCGTTGGAAACCATCCCACACTTCAACGTAACTAGTTGGCAGAGGGGCGATTGCCAAGCGAATTGAATTTGGTTCTCGATAATCAGGAATCACATTTGCGATAACTCGAAGGGCAATTGCAATCATTTTGGCATCGGGGTGGATAAGTGAAACGTGACCACCACGTTCTTTAGGATTACGGGAGGTATTAAGCGTAAAACCAAGCTCTTTGAGCCAGGCATCGTAAAGCGCAATCATCATCTCGGTACCTGTCGCACATTTTTGCGCAATGGCATCGATGCCAGCCTCTTCAATCATGCCAAATGCAGTTTGAATACAACGTAGTCCCATGATTGACGGCGATGCAATTTGATAACCTCGAATACTCTTTTGCTTCTTGAAATCAGCGCCCATCGCAAATTGATTCTCTTGGGCAAACCATCCTTGAATTGGAACCTGTAACTCATTTTGAATCTTCTTTGAAACATATAACCAAGCTGGGGATCCAGGGCCTGAGTTGCCGTATTTATAGGTACAGCCAACTGCCAGATCAACACCATTTGCATCGAAGTCCATTTCGATGGCACCGGCGGCATGGCTGGCATCCCAAATTGTTACCGCACCATACTTTCGCGCCAGGTCGGTAATTGCTTTGATGTCGGTTCTAGCGCCGGAGCGGTACTGAATTACTTCAAAGGTTACAAATGCAACATCTTCCGACATATATTTTTCTAAAATCTCTGGCGTAATTCGTTCGTACTCTGCCGATCCTGGAGTTTCGTTATCAATTGTGATCAGTTTTAACCCCAAGCGATCGGCGTAGCCTTGCATGATGTAACGATCAGTCGGGAAGTTAGCCGCATCAATAATGATGGTTTTTCTTCCAGGTCGTGCTGCAAGTGCGGCGCCAACTAATTGGAAGAAATTTACAGATGTCGTGTCACAAGCGAGAACTTGTCCTGCAGCAGCCCCAAGGGTTGCCCGGCCAATTAGATCACCGGTTGTTTGCGCTTCATCAATCCAATCGGCCCAACCTTCAACAACCTTTGTACCCCACTCATTTAGCATAAAGTTATTTACAACTTCGACGGTTTTCTTTGGAAGTCGGCCTAATGAATTGCCATCGAGATAGCAAATATTCGGATCAGTATTAACAAATTGATCACGGTATTTTGCAAGTGGATCTTTTGCATCTAAATCAAGCGCATATTGACGATCGGTAATAGCCATTTACCCACTCTAGCAATCCTCAATTACAGTGGGATAGTGGCGCCAAGAAATCTACTTAATCTCGAATCGGTCTCAAAGGCCTTCGATGTTCGCCCACTCCTATCATCTGTCTCGCTCGGCATAAATGAGTCTGATCGAATCGGCATTGTTGGTCGAAATGGTGGTGGGAAAAGTACGCTCCTAAAAGTAATGGCCGGGATTGAACCAGTTGATTCTGGTCGCGTAGCAAAGGCGGGGGATGTAAATATTGGCGTGCTTGGCCAAGTTGATACCGCAGCGCCAGGGGCTTTAGTAAGAGATGTAGTTCTTGGAAATCGCGCAGAGCACGAGTGGGCGCGAGATTCGTCAATCCGGGAAGTTCTAACCGGATTATTCGGTGGCTTTAGCGATGAACTCCTTGATCGAGAGTTTGAAGCGTTATCTGGCGGAGAGCGACGACGAGTTAACTTGGCAAAGTTATTGGTAGGGGAATTTGATTTAATTTTGCTTGATGAACCAACCAACCATTTAGATGTTGAAGGCGTTGCTTGGCTTGCCCAATATATAAAAACTCAAAGTAAATTAGCTGTTGTAGTAATTACCCACGATCGTTGGTTCTTAGATGAGACTTCCGAACAGATCTGGGAAGTTGTAGATGGTGAAGTACTTTCATACGAGGGCGGCTATTCTGCTTACGTTCTCTCAAAAGCCGAGCGCGCTCGCCAACAATCTGTCGAGTCAGGCAAGCGGGCGATGTTGATTCGCAAAGAGTTAGCTTGGCTGCGTCGCGGAGCGCCAGCTCGAACTGCAAAACCAAAATTTAGAATTGAAGCCGCAAATACCTTAATTGAAAATGAGCCACCACCACGCAACCAGACAGAGCTTCTTAATTTTGCGGCAAATCGCTTGGGCAACACGGTTTTTGAAATTCACCAAGCATCTATCTCGGCTGGGCCGAAACCAATATTGAAAGATATTTATTGGAACGTTGGACCTGGTGATCGAATTGGAATTGTTGGTGTTAACGGTGCAGGCAAGACGACTTTATTTAGGGCGTTGTTGTCACAAGTAAAACCAACCTCCGGAAAATTAGTAACCGGTGTCACCGTTAAGGCCGCATTCTTATCGCAACATCTAGAAGAACTTGATCCCAAGTGGCGAGTACTAGAAGCAGTTGAAAAAGTTGCCAACAATGTGCAACTAGGAAATGGCAAAGAATTATCGGCCTCCCAACTTTGCGAACGACTCGGATTTGACGCAGATTCACAATGGACGCCCGTAGGTGATCTATCTGGTGGCGAACGACGCCGTCTGCAATTAACGAGATTATTGATGGATAGTCCAAATGTGCTTTTGCTAGATGAGCCAACTAATGATTTCGATGTTGAAACCCTTACGGCGCTGGAAGATCTATTGGATTCCTTCGGCGGCACGCTCTTGGTTATCTCGCACGATCGTTACTTTCTTGAACGCGTCTGTGATCGCTTTGTTGGACTTCTTGGCGATAGCTCATTGCGAGATTTACCAGGCGGCATCGATGAATATTTAAAACTTCGAGCAAACTCTCTCTCTGGAAATGTTCCAACCGCTTCAAAAGGTGGAAAATCAAGCGCCGCCGAGGCAAGGCTGTTGAAGAAAGAGATCGCCAAACTTGAAAAGCAGATTGAACGCATCGATGCTGAGATTGCTGCTCTTGAAAAAGCGCAAGAAGATTTAGCCTTTGATCATGAGAAATTGATTAAGGTAATGGAAGAATTAGTGGCAGCTCGCGCGAATAAATCACAAAT
>CANBVR010000005.1 GCA_947372965.1 Actinomycetota bacterium | reverse complement strand
AAAGAAGAAGTTGCCGGAAAAGAACGTTTCTATCTAATTGCTGAAGCTGATCAAAAGGTTGTTGGCTATGCCGGAGCAGTAAAACTTGCCGATATCTGTGATGTTTTAACCCTCACAGTTGATGAGTCATATCGCCGCAAAGGAATTGGGCGTGAGTTATTACGCCGAATTCTAGATTGGACGCGAAACCAAAATTGCGATGCGGTAATGCTTGAGGTGCGGGTAGGAAATGAAGAAGCGATGCCACTTTATGCCTCCTTCGGTTTTATCGAGATATCCCGCCGGGCCAATTACTACGGCCCCGGAAAGACGGCAATTGTTATGCGCAAGGAGCTTTGATGAGTACCGATGCGCTGGTTCTTGGAATTGAAACCTCTTGTGATGAAACTGCAGTTGGAATTGTTCGCGGGCGAAAGTTATTGGCAAATGTAATTTCATCGAGCGTTGAAGAGCATGCGCGTTTTGGTGGCGTGATTCCGGAGATTGCAAGCCGGGCGCATTTAGAAGCTATTCAAAGTGTAATAAAGCAGGCGCTGAGTGATGCCAAAGTTTCCTTGAAGGATATTGATGCACTTGCTGTAACGGCTGGTCCCGGACTTATTGGTGCTCTGATTGTCGGCACGAGCGCCGCCGAAGGATTGGCTCTTGGATTAGAAAAACCACTTTATGGTGTTAATCATTTATCAGCCCATATTGCCGTCGATAGTTTGGATAGCGATCATAAATTAGATCCAGCAATCGCGCTGCTTGTAAGCGGTGGCCATAGTTCAATCTTGCAGGTAAATAATTTAACAAGTGATGTTAAGACAATTGGTACAACACTTGATGATGCTGCTGGGGAGGCCTTTGATAAGGTGGCAAGAATTTTAGGATTACCATTTCCTGGCGGACCTTCGATTGATAAAGAATCAGAAAATGGCGATCCAACAGCGATTTTATTTCCGCGTAGTTTTACCTTGCCAAAAGATACAGAAAAACATCAATATGACTTTTCATTCTCTGGCGTTAAAACAGCGGTAGCAAGATTGATGGAAGCTACGCCGTCACAAAATCGCGCAGATGTCGCGGCTTCATTCCAAGAGGCTGTTGTTGATGTCTTATTGATCAAAGCGCTATCGGCGGCAAAGAATTCTGGGATCGAGCACTTAATAATTGCTGGGGGAGTCGCGGCCAATAGACGCCTTCGCCAGTTGGCGCAGGAGCGTTGTGAGAAAGCAAAGATAAATCTACGAATTCCACCGACCAAACTCTGTACCGATAATGGGGCAATGGTCGCCGCCCTAGGTTCCCTGGCGGTAAGCGCAGGGATTGCCCCTTCAGCGGTCGGAATCTCGGCAAGTTCAAGCTCTGGGATCAATAAACCTATCTTTTGACCACCTTAGGGAGCCCTATTACAGTTAGCACTCTAGGGCCTCGTCTGCTAATTGGACAGTCCTAATAAGAAGCAACTAAGAAGAACCATAGGGAACTATCAAGAACTATCAAGAAGGAGCACTCATGGCCGTAGCCATTAAGCCACTAGAAGATCGCATCGTAGTTAAGGCAAATGATGCCGAGACAACAACCGCATCAGGTTTGGTAATCCCAGACACTGCAAAAGAAAAGCCACAAGAAGGCACAGTCATTGCAGTTGGCCCAGGTCGCTTTGATGATGGCGTCCGCACTCCAATGGATGTCAAAGTTGGCGACGTTGTTCTTTACAGCAAGTACGGCGGAACTGAAGTTAAGTACAACAATGAGGAATACCTCGTACTTTCAGCTCGCGATGTACTAGCGATTATTGAAAAGAAGTAAAGCCAAATGGGTAAAACTCTAAACTTTGATGAAGAGGCACGCCGCGCGATGGAACGCGGTGTCAACATTCTTGCTGACACGGTAAAAGTAACTCTTGGGCCTAAGGGTCGTAACGTAGTTATCGCTAAGTCATATGGCGCACCTTTGATCACCAACGATGGCGTCACCATCGCCAAGGAGATCGAACTTTCAGATCCAGCTGAAAATATGGGCGCCCAACTTGTAAAGCAAGTTGCGGAAAAGACCAACGATGTTGCTGGAGATGGAACAACCACCGCGACAGTTTTGGCACAAGCAATGGTTAAGGAAGGTCTTCGTAACCTTGCAGCCGGAGCACAGCCAATGGATATCAAGCTTGGAATTGAAGCCGCTGTAAAGGCTGTTTCAGAAGAGCTAAAGAAGAACTCAACTGCAGTAAGTGGTAAGTCTCAGATTGCAGATGTTGCAACTATTTCTGCGCAAGATAAAGCAATCGGCGATCTCATTGCAGAAGCAATGGATAAGGTCGGAAAAGATGGCGTTATCACCGTTGAGGAATCTTCAACCACAGGTCTAGAACTAGATTTCACTGAAGGAATGCAGTTCGATAAGGGTTACATCTCACCTTATTTCGTAACTGATTCTGATCGCATGGAAACAGTTCTGGAAGATGCTTATGTTCTAATCGCAGGCGGAAAGATCTCAGCCCTAAATGAGATTCTTCCAGTCCTCGAGAAGGTTGCTCAGGCGAGCAAGCCACTTTTGATTATCGCCGAAGATGTTGAAGGCGAAGCGCTCTCAACTCTCGTCGTTAACCGTATGCGTGGAACCTTCACCTCTGCCGCCGTAAAGGCGCCAGGCTTTGGTGATCGTCGGAAGGCAATGTTGCAAGACATTGCAATCCTTACTGGCGGACAGGTAATCACTGCTGAAGTTGGCCTAAAGCTTGAAGAGGTAACCGTTGATCTTCTAGGTCGCGCACGCCGCATCGTAATCACCAAAGACAACACAACAATCGTTGATGGTGCCGGAGATAAGAAAGTTGTTGCAGCTCGCGTTCAAGAGATCCGCAATGAAATTGAAAGCACTGACTCTGACTGGGATCGCGAAAAACTCCAAGAGCGCGTTGCAAAACTCGCTGGTGGCGTTTGCGTTATCAAGGTTGGCGCACATACAGAAGTTGAACTCAAGGAGAAGAAGCACCGCCTTGAAGATGCGATCTCAGCAACTCGCGCAGCAGTCGAAGAAGGAATCGTTGTTGGTGGTGGCGCAGCTCTAGTACATGCTGCTGCAGCACTTGATAAGGATCTTGGCTTCGAAGGCGACAAGGCAGTTGGAGTTCGCTTAGTTCGCAAGGCTTGTGATGAGCCACTTCGTTGGATCGCAGAAAATGCGGGACATGAAGGTTATGTCGTTGTGGCAAAGGTTCGCACAATGAAGGCAAACGAGGGCTTTAATGCCGGAACTGAAGTTTATGAGGACCTAGTAAAGGTTGGCGTAATCGATCCAGTTAAGGTAACTCGTTCTGCACTTGCTAATGCGGCATCGATCGCAGCAATGTTCATTACAACTGAAGCTCTCGTATTTGAGACTCCAGAAGATAAGAAGGAAGAAGCATCGGGACATGGCCACAGCCATGGACCAGGCGGACATTCTCACTAATCTTCACGCTTAAATTAGAAAGGCCTCCGATTTTCGGGGGCCTTTTTTACGATTAAACTAGTTGCATGACTTCTCCAGTTATGACGCTCTCCATCGATTGCGGTGGATTGAGTATCAAGGCTTCAGTTCTTGATGAAGATGGCACGATGCACGCGCCTGCTGTTGCAGTGCCAACGCCATATCCCCTTTCGCCTGCAAAGTTAATTGAAGTATTTCATGAGATTGCGGCACAACTCCCAGCATTCGACCGCATCACGGTCGGCTTTCCAGGAATGGTTCGTCACGGTGTTGTTGTTCATACTCCGCACTACATAAACGTTAAGGGCCCACGTACCCGAGTTGATCCAGAGTTATATACAGCCTGGACAGGTTTAGATTTTCGAAGCTTGGTAGAGAAGAACCTAGCCAAACCAACTTTGATGTTAAATGATGCAGAAGTACATGGCGCCGGAGTTGTTGCAGGTTCAGGATTCGAAGTTGTGCTTACCCTCGGAACTGGCCTTGGCTGCGCAGTATTTGATGGTGGAAAACTCGCACCACATATTGAACTTTCACATGCACCAATTCGTAGATCAATGAACTATGACACCTGGATTGGTGAGCACGAACGCCGTCGCCTCGGAGATTCCTTCTGGTCACGTCGAATTCGTTCAATGATTTCAGATTTGCGTCCAGTCTTTCACTGGGATCGCTTGTACTTAGGTGGCGGAAACGCTCGCCGGATCAAACCAAATGATTTAGCTGCGCTAGGTGATGATGTAGTAATTGTGCCGAATGCTGCAGGAATTGTTGGCGGCGTTCGTGCTTGGAATCTAACCCGAATTTAATTAAGAAGCAGTGCTGTAACGTTCTGGATTTTTACGATTAATAATTGAAATTCGTTCTTCCTCTGACAGTCCGCCCCAAATTCCATAGGGTTCGTGCAATTCCAGCGCTTGCTTGCGACATGCTTGGATCACTGGGCACGATAAACAAACAGCCTTCGCGGCATTCTCACGATTCTTTCGCCGCGGCCCTCGTTCACCATCTGGGAAGAAAAACATCTCAGTAGGAAGAGTGCGACAAGCGGCCTGCTCCTGCCATTGCCAGTCATCAGCAATTGGTCGCGGTTGAAGTGGTGCGCTCATGCCTATGAGAACCCTCATAATGGCGAAATTATTCCCAGCGGGAGCCCGCCACTAGGATTGGCCAATGCTAGAAGGAGTTCGCGAAAAGGTGGCCATGCTTGGCCTTACCTACGACGACGTACTTCTACTTCCAGATGCTTCAGATGTTGTTCCAAGTGAAGTTGATACTAAGACCCGCTTAACCCGTGGCATCGAATTAGAAATCCCACTTGTCTCATCGGCGATGGATACCGTAACTGAAAGCGCAATGGCTATTGCAATGGCGAAGGCTGGCGGAATTGGAATTCTTCACCGCAACCTCTCGGTAGATCATCAAGTTGCTAACGTTAAATTAGCCAAGGCTGCAGGATTGGTTGGCGCCGCTGTAGGTGTGGGCGACGATGGATTTGCCAGAGCCTGCGCTTTGATCGAAGCTGGCGTTGATGTTGTAGTCGTTGATACCGCCCATGGCCATCATCGCGCAGTACTTGATGCGATCGCTCGTATTAAAAAAGATTTTCCAAAGATTCAAATTGTCGGCGGAAACGTTGCAACTCGTGCGGGCGCCCAAGCGCTAATTAATGCCGGAGTCGATGCAGTAAAAGTTGGCGTTGGTCCCGGATCAATTTGTACTACCCGCGTTGTTGCAGGAGTAGGAGTTCCACAAATCACCGCAATCATGGAAGCCCACAAAGCTTGCGTGAAAGCCGATATCCCATTGATTGCAGATGGGGGCTTGCAGTACTCCGGTGATATAGCAAAGGCAATTGTTGCCGGCGCAGATTCTGTGATGCTTGGTTCGCTCCTAGCTGGTTGCGATGAATCACCTGGCGAACTTGTTGAAATTTCGGGTCGTAAATTTAAGGCATATCGTGGCATGGGATCTCTAGGGGCGATGCAGTCTCGCGGTGAACAAAAGTCATATTCAAAGGACCGCTATATGCAAGATGATGTTTTAGCTGAAGATAAATTAGTACCTGAAGGAATTGAAGGAAAAGTTAAATATCGCGGTTCAGTTGCCACAACAGTTCATCAACTAGTTGGTGGCTTACGTTCTGGAATGGGTTATGCCGGCGCCCCAACGATTGCTGATCTACAAAAGAATGGCCAATTAATTCAAATCACTGCTGCTGGTTTGCAAGAAAGCCATCCTCACGACGTTCTAGATATTGCAGATGCACCTAACTACACGAATAAGGGAAAGTAAATGAACGAAATCGAAATTGGTCCGGGAAAGCGCGCTCGCGTTGGCTATTCCTTTGACGATATTGCAATCGTTCCTTCGCGCCGAACCCGCGACCCAGAAGAAGTTTCAATCAACTGGCAGATCGATGCCTATAAGTTTGAATTACCTTTACTTGCAGCGCCAATGGATTCTGTTGTCTCACCTGAGACGGCAATTGCAATTGGAAAAATGGGTGGTCTTGGCGTACTAAACCTAGAAGGCCTTTGGACTCGCCACGAAGATCCGAGAATTCCACTTGGTGAAATTGCCTCATTGCCACAGGAGCAAGCAATTCGTCGTATGCAAGAGTTGTATTCACTTCCAATCCAGCCTGAATTGATTAAGTCACGTCTTGCTGAAATTCGGGCAGCTGGCGTTACCGTTGCCGCCGCACTTTCACCTTCTCGCACTGCCGAATTACATAAGACCGTCATTGATGCCGGAGTTGATTTATTTGTTATCCGTGGAACTACAGTTTCTGCCGAACACGTGGCTACAGCAAATGCACCGCTAAACCTTAAGAAGTTTATTTATGAACTCGATGTCCCTGTAATTGTTGGTGGATGTGCAACTGGTGCCGGCGCATTGCACTTAATGCGCGCGGGTGCAGCTGGAGTTCTAGTTGGCTTCGGTGGCGGCTCAGCACATACAACTCGCACAGTTTTGGGAATTGCAGTTCCGATGGCATCTGCAGTCGCGGAAGTTGCCTCAGCTCGTCGTGATTACATGGATGAATCTGGTGGACGATACGTGCATGTAATTGCAGATGGTTCAGTTGGTCGCTCTGGTGATATTGCCAAAGCCATCGCTTGCGGAGCTGATGCCGTAATGATGGGATCACCTTTAGCTAAAGCAGTTGAGTCACCTGGCAAAGGTTGGCACTGGGGTTCTGAAGCTCATCACAACGAATTGCCACGCGGAAATAGAGTTCAAGTTGGAACTGTTGGAACTTTGCAAGAAATTCTTACTGGCCCATCACATACTGCTGACGGCAGCATGAATTTATTTGGTGCGCTACGACGTGCACTTGCAACATCTGGCTACTCTGATCTGAAAGAGTTCCAGCGCGTTGAGGTTGTTATTGATCGTGCCTAACTCGCCACAAGAATTAGTATTAGTTGTTGATTTCGGTGCCCAGTATGCACAATTAATCGCCCGACGCGTTCGCCAAGCACAGGTCTACTCCGAGATCGTTCCTTCATCTATGTCGGCCGAGAAAATGTTGGCAAAGAATCCAAAGGCAATAATTCTCTCTGGTGGTCCATCAAGTGTTTATGCAGATGGAGCGCCAAAATTAGATCCAGCAATTTTTGATGCGGGAATTCCTATCTTTGGAATCTGCTATGGCTTCCAAGTTATGGCAAGTGCGCTCGGCGGCACAGTCACCCAAACTGGAAAATCTGAATTCGGTCGTACATCAATGTCCCACGAAGGCGCATCAAAGCTGCTCTCGGGATTACCAAAAGAGTTCAATGTTTGGATGAGCCATGGCGATAGCGTCACCGCTGCGCCTAAGGGATTTACCTCAACTGCTCAAACATCAGCTACCCCAATAATCGCTTTTGAAAATAGAGATGCGACTTTTGCTGGAGTTCAATTTCACCCAGAAGTTTTGCACTCGGAAAATGGCCAGGAGATTTTACGTCGTTGGCTGATCGATATTGTTGGTTGTAAGCCGGTATGGAATTCTGACAATATCGTTGCGCAAGAAGTTGCAAAGGTTAAGGAGATGGTTGGTAGCGGCCGAGTTCTTTGTGGTTTATCTGGCGGAGTAGATTCCGCAGTTGCCGCAGCAATCGTTCAGAAAGCGGTTGGCTCGCAATTAACATGTGTTTTTGTAGATCATGGCTTACTTCGCGAAGGCGAAGCCGAGCAAGTAGAACGAGATTTTGTTGCCTCAACTGGTGTAACTCTCAAAGTAGTAGATGCTAAAGAGCGTTTCCTAAAGGCACTTGCAGGTGTTACAGATCCTGAAACTAAGCGAAAAATTATTGGAACAGAATTTATTCGCGTCTTCGAAGCAGCAGCTCGTGAAATTTCGAAAGATGAACCAATTGATTTTCTCGTTCAAGGAACGCTCTACCCAGATGTCGTTGAATCTGGTGGCGGTGAAGGCGCGGCAAATATTAAATCTCACCACAATGTAGGTGGCCTACCTGATGATCTTCAATTCAAATTGGTCGAACCGCTACGCACTTTATTTAAGGATGAGGTTCGCCACGCGGGTCTATCAATGGGGCTTCCTGAGGAAATTATTTGGCGCCAACCATTCCCTGGTCCTGGTTTAGCTATCCGAATCGTTGGTGAAGTTTCTGAGAGTAACCTTAAAATTTTGCGTCGCGCCGATGCAATTGCGCGTGAAGAGTTACGAAATGCAGAGTTAGATCGCATAATTTGGCAATGTCCCGTAGTTTTATTGGCTGATGTTCGAAGCGTAGGAGTGCAAGGTGATGGACGCACATACGGCCATCCGATAGTTCTCAGGCCCGTCTCATCTGAAGATGCTATGACTGCTGATTGGAGTCGTATTCCTTACGAAGTTTTGGAGAAGATTTCAACTCGAATCACAAATGAGGTTCGAGAGGTAAACCGAGTTGTTTTAGATGTAACATCTAAGCCACCAGGAACTATTGAATGGGAGTAGTTGTGAAAAGAGTAGTGATTTCGCTTTCACTTGTTGCATCTCTTCTTATCGTTTCACCTGCGCACGCTGGCGATAAAGCAGCTGCCAATAAAGCGGCAAAGCTGAGTTGTAAGAATTCATATGCCGTTGGTCATGCTCCAAAGCAGATGACGATTCCACCAGTAAAGAAACCATTTAAAGATAAGACATTTACGTTTAAGACCAACTGCGGCGATATTGTTATTAATGCCTTTGGAACTAAGGCTCCGCTAACTGTTATTTCTATGAGTTATATGGCAAATGGTGGATATTTTGACCAGACTTTGTGCCATCGACTAACCACAAAGGGCATCTTTGTACTTCAATGTGGCGACCCAACCGCTTCAGGTTCTGGTGGACCGGCTTGGCAAGTTCCTGATGAGAATCTTCCAACGCCAAGTGTGAATACATACCCAGCCGGAACTGTTGCTATGGCTAACTCTGGTCCAAATACAAATGGAAGTCAGTTCTTTATTGTTTATGCAGATAACTCAATGCTTGGACCGAATTACACAGTCTGGGGCCAAATAACAAAGGGCCTTGATATCGTGAAAGCGGTTGCTGCAAAGGGCTCTAATAATGCAAATGGCGATGGCGATGGCGCACCTAATCAAACATTTGCGTTGGAAAAAGTCACCGCTAAATAATTATTTAGTATCAACTATTCTAAATACTTCAGCAACCCGACCTTTTGCCAGACCATTCGCTTCGGCATTTCGCTCGCCCCATTCACGCACGCGATTTGGCATTTCAGAATTGTGTGCGGTCTGGCTGACATGAGCATGTAGGGCTGCGATTTTTTTATCAAAAGTTTCGGTGACATCAACGAAATGGTTCGGCGCATTGTGCGACATAACCCAAACTTCTTGTACCGCCCAAGGTTCTAAACCTTCGGTCTTTAATAAATCTTCAAAGGCAAAAGCATTTCGGGCATCTGGATAAACAGCCTGTATTGCAGCTTCACCCGCTGCCATATGATCAGGGTGACTTGCTGGAAGGCGATCCCAGTTACGTTCTGGGCTTTGGATTACCATGCGTTGTGGTTTAACTTTACGAATAACTCGAACAATTTCTTTACGCAATTCAATCTTCGGTTCCAACCAGCCATCACGGTGATTTAAGAATTCAATATTTTCCGCCGGTACGCCAAGTGCTGCACCTGCGTCACGTTGTTCTTTCTGGCGAATCTTAGGCATCTCTTCGCGAGGAACAGTTGGGTCCTCTCCGCCTTGATCACCATTTGTACAAACGCAGTAGAAGACTTCAATTCCTTTTGCCGTCCACTGTGCGATGGTGCCGCCGGCACCAAAATCAAGATCGTCGGGGTGCGCAGTCACAAACAGAACGCGCTCTATCTCGGAATCACCTATAGGAGTCATGTCGCAATTTTGGCAGAGAATTAAGTAGTTACACTCCATCCCGTGAGTTCAGATCAACTAATCGAAGGCCTAAACCCTCAGCAGGCTGCTGCGGTGGTCCATGCCGGCTCACCACTTCTAGTTGTTGCTGGAGCGGGTTCTGGTAAGACCAGAGTTCTTACCCGCCGCATCGCATACCTTTTGGGCGAGAGAGGTGTTGCCCCCTTTGAAGTTTTGGCGATTACATTTACAAATAAGGCAGCCGCCGAGATGAAGGAGCGAGTTGCAGATTTAGTCGGAGACCGCGCCAGATCAATGTGGGTCTCTACGTTTCACTCTGCCTGTGTCCGGATCTTGCGCCAAGAGGCAGCAAAGCTTGGCTACTCAAATTCTTTCACCATTTACGACTCAAGTGACAGCTTGCGATTAGTCACTCTCGTTATGAAAGATATGCACTTAGATCCAAAGCAATATGCACCGCGCGCCGTGGCTGGGCTAATTTCACAAGCGAAGAATGAATTACAAGGCCCAGCAGATTTTGTACAACATGCAGATAACGCCTTCAATGCCATTGTTGCCGAAGTCTTTGCTCATTATCAAAAGCGTTTGGTGCAGGCCAATGCAATGGACTTCGATGACCTGATTGGTAAAACTGTCGAAGTACTTCAACGACACCCTGAGTCTAGACAACGATATCGTTCTAGATTCCGTCACGTTTTAGTTGATGAGTATCAAGATACCAATCATGCCCAATATATGTTGATCAAAGAGTTGGTAGGGACAGAGGGTGAAGGGCTGCCGTTAGCCGAACTTTGTGTTGTGGGAGATGCCGATCAATCCATCTACGCATTTCGTGGCGCAAATATTCGAAACATCCTTCAATTTGAAGCAGACTATCCGAGCGCCAAAACTATCTTGCTTGAACAGAATTATCGTTCTACTCAAAATATTTTAAATGCAGCGAATTCAGTTATTTTAAATAATGAAGGTCGTCGAGCAAAGAATCTCTGGTCAGATGCAGGCTCAGGTGCGCTGATTAAGGGTTATGTTGCCGAGAGCGAACATGATGAAGCCGACTTTGTTCTTCAACAAATTAAAGAACTACGTGACTCATCTATTTCAAAACCTGGCGATACCGCCATCTTCTATCGCACAAATGCGCAGTCGCGCGTCTTTGAAGAGTCATTTCTGCGTTCTGCAATTCCTTATAAAGTTGTCGGTGGCGTTCGCTTCTACGAGCGAAAGGAAGTTAAAGATTTCTTGGCTTACTTGCGAGTGTTAGTAAACCCAACCGATGAGGTATCACTTCGTCGAATAATCAATACTCCTAAAAGGGGCATCGGTGACCGTGCCTTAGATACCGTTGATCTCTTTGCACAAAGCACGGGTATTTCGTTTTGGGCTGCGCTAAATCGATCTGCGCAAGTGCCAAATATTCCTACTCGCTCAGTATCAGCAATAAATGACTTTGTACATCTAATTTCTTCGCTTCAATTCTTAGTTGAAGCAAAGACTCGACCATCAATAATTGCACAAGCTGTTCTAGAGCAATCGGGGTTACTAGCCGAGCTTGCCAAGAGTGATGATTTGCAAGATGAAAGCCGCGTTGAGAATTTGCAAGAATTGGTCTCAGTAGCAGTTGAGTACGAAGAGGGCGAAGTTGAAGATGGTGAGGAAATTTCCTTACTTGGATTCCTCGAAGATGTCTCTCTTGTTGCAGATTCAGATCAGATTCCAGATGGCGAGGATCACGGGGGAGTCGTAACTCTTATGACACTTCACACTGCAAAAGGGTTGGAATTCCCGACAGTTTTCTTAACTGGAATGGAAGAGGGAATATTTCCACACTCAAGAACCCTTGGTGATAAAGAAGAGATTGAAGAAGAACGTCGTCTTGCATATGTTGGTTTAACAAGAGCTCGCGAGCGTTTATATCTTTCGCGTTCGGAATATCGAACTGCTTGGGGCGCCCCTTCATACAACCCGGCGTCAAGATTCCTTGCAGAAATTCCAGAAGAATTACTTGAATGGAATGAACATGCACCAGCACCTTCTCGTTCAACTATTGCAAAGACTTCACACTTCACACCTGCACCAAGAGCAACGGGCCGAAAAGCATCTACAACAATGGTTCTCGCTATTGGTGATCGTGTGTCACATGACACATTCGGTGTTGGCAAAGTTGTGGCAGTTGTTGGCGAAGGTGATCGGGCAGAAGCCACAATTGACTTTGGTTCCCTTGGAGAGAAGCGCTTGCTTCTTCGCTACGCGCCGGTGGAGAAGCTCTAAATAAGCACTAGAATTTCATCCGTTGACTTTAGATGAATGGGGTAAATAGTGGATCTCTTCGAGTATCAAGCTCGAGATCTTTTCGAATCACATGGCGTACCAGTTCTTGGTGGCGCAGTTGCATTCACACCAGAAGAAGCAGAGAAAGCTGCCGCTTCAATGGGTGGACGCGTGGTTGTAAAGGCACAAGTAAAAGTAGGCGGCCGCGGAAAGGCTGGCGGCGTAAAACTTGCTGAGTCCGCATCTGATGCGAAAGAAAAGGCTGCTGCAATTCTTGGTATGGATATCAAGGGCCACACCGTTCACAAAGTTATGATCGCGCAAGCTGCTCCAATTGAGAGCGAGTATTACCTAGCAATTTTGTTGGATCGAGCAAATAGAAATTTCCTTGTCATGGCCTCAGTAGCCGGTGGTATGGAAATCGAAGAAGTTGCGCATACCTCACCAGAAAAATTAGCTCGTGTTGGAATTGATCCGAATGTTGGAATCACCAAGGAAAAGGCTCTTGAAATTGTTAAAGGTGGACAGTTCCCAGCAGATGTTCAAGACCAAGTTGTGGATGTTCTCTTGAAGCTATGGGCTGCATTCGTTGCTGAAGATGCAACCCTTATGGAAATTAATCCATTGGTTAAAACTTCAGATGGAAAAGTTGTTGCGCTAGATGGCAAAGTAACTCTTGATGACAATGCAGAGTTTCGCCACCCTGGCCACGAGGCTTTGGTTGATCATGCCGCAGCAAATCCATTAGAAGCAGCGGCGAAAGAAAAGAATCTAAATTACGTAAAACTCGATGGCCAAGTGGGAATCATCGGAAACGGTGCCGGCCTTGTTATGAGCACCCTAGATGTTGTTGCTTATGCCGGCGAAAAATACAATGTAAAACCAGCAAACTTCTTAGATATTGGTGGCGGAGCTTCTGCGCAAATAATGGCTGACGGACTCTCTATTATTCTTGGCGATAGTGATGTTAAGAGCGTATTTGTAAATGTCTTTGGTGGAATTACTGCCTGTGACGCCGTTGCAAATGGAATTGTCCAAGCACTTCAAATTTTGGGTGATAAAGCAACCAAGCCAATTGTTGTTCGCCTCGACGGTAATAACGTACTTGAAGGTCGCCGAATCCTTAATGAAGCGGCGCATCCTCTAATCCAACAGTTAGACACAATGGATGGCGCAGCTGCTCGCGCAGCAGAATTGGCGGCAAAGTAAATGGCGATCTTTATTTATGAAAATACCAAGCTAATCGTTCAAGGTATGACTGGTTCAGAAGGGACCAAGCACACTGGACGAATGATTAAATCAGGTACCAATGTTGTAGGTGGCGTAACGCCTGGCAAAGGTGGTCAAAGCGTTGAGATTGAAGGAAAGGTTCTACCAGTCTTCAATACTGTTGCCGAAGCGATGGCTGCAACCGGTGCAAATGCTTCAGTCGTATTCGTTCCTCCAAAGTTTGCAAAAGCTGCAGTAATGGATGCAATTGATGCGGCAATTCCATTAGTAGTTGTTATTACCGAAGGAATTCCAGTTCATGATTCGGCGGCTTTCTATGCGCACTCAGTTACCAAGGCAACCACCAGAATAATTGGTCCTAACTGCCCAGGTTTAATTAGCCCCGGAAAATCAAATATCGGAATTATCCCTTCAGATATCACAGGTCCAGGTCGCATCGGTTTAGTGTCCAAATCTGGAACTCTCACTTATCAAATGATGTACGAACTTCGTGATTTTGGTTTTAGTACTGCAGTAGGAATCGGTGGCGATCCAATTATTGGCACAACGCATATTGATTGTTTACGAGCATTCCAAGATGATCCTGATACTGATGCAATTGTGATGATTGGTGAAATTGGTGGCGATGCTGAAGAGCGTGCGGCTGCTTTCATCGGAGAATATGTAACTAAGCCAGTAGTTGGTTATGTTGCAGGATTCACCGCACCTGAAGGAAAAACTATGGGTCATGCCGGTGCAATTGTTTCAGGATCTTCCGGAACAGCGGCGGCAAAGCAAACAGCGCTTGAAGCAGTCGGAGTTAAAGTAGGCAAGACTCCCTCAGCTACTGCTGCACTAATGCGCGAAATTCTTAACAAAAAAGGTTAATTCGTGGCTGCTCGCATCCTGCTTGTCACATTTCAACAGGCAATGCGCAGCGTCGTATTAACCCTCTTTCCCATAAGTTTTATTGCGCTAATTGCCTGGGCTACTGCCGGCAGCACCTCTGGAAATACTTCAGATCCAATCAGGGCGGCAATTTGGCTCTGGCTTGGAGCACACCTAGTTCCTTTTCACTTATCACTTGCACCAGCATTTATTCCGGGGGCAGTTAGCTACCTACCGATTGCGGCAACGTTTTTTCCATTCTTGGCTGTAAGAAGTGGATTTCAACGAAGCGCGGCGCTCTTGGGTAACGAAAGAGCCGCTCGATCTTTCGTGGTGCTCTGGTACACGCTGATTGCAACAACTTCTGGCGTACTTGTGCAAAGTCCGAGCGTTAAACCTGTAATTTATCTTGTGCCGATTTACGTAGGTTTCATCGCTCTAATTTCCACGACAAATTTTTCGGCTAAATATTTTGAGAAGTTCCGAATTCTTAGTTTTTCCTTCATTCTATTGATTGGCACCGCACTTATTCTTGTAGCCATCTCCCTTGCCACCCACTTCAAAGTCGTTAATGATTTAGCAGTAGTAATTCAGCCTGGTTGGGTTGGCGGGGTTCTATTTCTTTTATTGCAACTCCTATACCTTCCAAATATTGCAATTAGCGCTCTTTCATATTTATTTGGTCTGGGATTTTCTATTGGCGCGCATACTCAAGTCGATCCCTTCAATTTTCACTTAACTTCCTTGCCGGCAATTCCAGTATTGGGAGCGTTGCCTACCGGGAAAAACCCTTGGCTTATTTCTGGTGTGGCACTTTTAGCGATTGCATTGCTATTAAATCAAATCAATCTCTTTCGCGATATTTTCGATACAAAGCAGAGAATTCTAGAAATAATCAAAGTAACAGTTCCATTCGCAATCGCAATCTTGCTTCTCACTTATCTTTCGAGTGGTTCGCTTTTAACAAAGGAACTAACTCCAGTAGGCCCGTCATGGTGGAAGCCAGCAGTCTTGTTCCTCGCCATTCAAGTGGCCCTGCTTATTACGGGTCTATTTATTCCTTTGCTGGTGAAGAAAATTTGGCACCGGAAGGGTGAAAAATTCGATGCCGCAAAGTAAAAAATTGCGTGTTGTAATCCTTGCCTCTGGTACTGGATCCTTGGCTCAGGCAATCTTTGATGCAAATTTAGATTTTGATATTTTGGCACTTATTTCAGATAAGAAATCAATGGCACTTGATCGCGCAGCTAATTTTGGAATTCCTACATTATTTCTACCGCTTTCACCGAACCGAGAAGTATGGAACTCAGAGTTAATTTCAACAGTTGCTAATTTGGCCCCGGATTTGGTTATCAGTCTAGGATTTATGCGAATCTTGCCAAAAGAGTTCGTGGATAGATTTCCAACAATTAATACCCATCCCGCGCTTCTTCCGAACTTCCCAGGAGCGCATGCAGTTCGGGATGCACTAGCTGCTGGCGCAAGTCAGACGGGGAGTACTGTCCACTGGGTTGATGAGGGAGTAGATACTGGCAAGGTGATTGCCCAAGTTCCTGTCTCGATTTCTGCGAGTGATACCGAAGAGTCACTTCATGAACGCATTAAGATTGCCGAACGCTTGCTCATAGTTGAGACGCTTCAAACTTTTATTGATAACGGAATTCACGGAGCCTAATTTATGGAACGTAAAAAGATCCGACGCGCCTTAGTAAGTGTCTATAACAAGGCCGGGCTTATTGAGTTAGGTAAAGAGTTAACTGCAGCCGGAATCGAAATTCTTTCTACCGGATCGAGCGCAAAAACTTTGGCCGGCGCTGGAATTCCAGTTATTCCAGTTGAGAGCTATACCGGATTTCCGGAGATGTTGGGTGGACGCGTAAAAACTCTGCATCCTAGAATTCATGGTGGGATCTTGGCTGATCAAAGCGATCCGAGCCACCTAGAGCAATTGAAGGCACAAGATATTGCTCCATTTGATTTGGTCATTATTAATTTATATCCCTTTAGCGAGACGATTGCATCTGGCGCCGATTATGCAGAATGTATCGAGCAGATTGATATTGGTGGACCAAGTATGTTGCGTGGTGCTGCCAAGAACCATAATTCAGTAGCTGTCATATCCGACCCATCACAATATGTGAAATTAAGTGAAGCAATTAGCGCGGGCGGATTTACCTTGCAAGAGCGCAAAGAGCTGGCCATGGCAACTTATCGCCGCACTGCCGAATATGACATTGCAATATCTGATTGGCTAGCTAGCGAACTTGGTCAGAGCGATTGGCGTGCACAGGTGTGGGAGAAGTTAGCCGACCTTCGATATGGCGAAAATCCGCACCAAAGTGCAAGTGTATTTAAGAATAAGGGTGGTGAAACGTCCGGGATCGCGACGGCTATGCAGCACCACGGAAAAGAAATGTCCTTTAATAATTTCACCGATGCTGATGCAGCGCTGCGGGCGGCCTATGACCATAGCGAGCCCTGTGTTGCAATTATTAAACATGCAAATCCTTGTGGAATCGCTATCGCCGATGATATTGCTACGGCCCACGCCGCAGCTCATGAATGTGATCCAGTATCTGCCTTTGGTGGCGTAGTCGCAGCAAACCGAATAGTGACTTTAAAGATGGCGGAGAAGTTATCTGAGATATTTACCGAGGTAGTTGTTGCGCCCGGTTATGAAGCCGAAGCAATTGAATTGCTTTCAAAGAAGCCATCGATTCGAATCCTTGAAATCGCGAATTTTAAGATTTCGTCTGAGGAATTACGCCCAATATCTGGTGGAGTTTTAATTCAGAGTACAGATTTAATTGATGCACCTGGTGATAATTCAACCAATTGGCAACAGGTAAGTGGCGCTGCTGTAAGTGCGGATCTTATTAAAGATCTGGAATTTGCCTGGCGAAGTGTGCGCGCCGTAAAGAGCAATGCAATTTTATTAGCCAAATCTGGCGCATCAATAGGTGTTGGAATGGGACAGGTAAACCGAGTTGATTCGGCGAAACTTGCCGTAGCTCGTGCTGGAGTGCGCGCTAATGGAAGTGTCGCCGCTAGTGATGCCTTCTTCCCGTTTGCCGATGGGCTGGCGATTCTCATTGAAGCCGGAGTAAAAGCAGTAGTTGCACCTGGGGGAAGTGTGCGAGATGAGGAAGTGATTGCAGCCGCCAAGGCGGCAAATATCTCTATGTTCTTCACAGGGGTTCGACATTTTTCACATGCCTAACCACTCTAGGTAGGATGTGGGTATGAGCGCACAAATTCTTGATGGCAAGGCAACTGCCGCAGTAATCAAGAATGAACTACGTGATGTAGTTTCAAGGCTCGCAATAAAGCCAGGGCTCGGAACAGTTTTAGTTGGCGATGATCCTGGGTCACACTCATATGTTGGTGGCAAACATAAGGATTGCGCTGAAGTTGGAATTCACTCTATTCGGGTTGACCTTCCAGCGAGCGCTTCCCAAGCAGATGTACTTGCCGCAATTAAAGATCTAAATATCAGCCCAGAATGCACCGGCTATATCGTGCAACTTCCAGTACCAAAAGGAATTAATGCAAATTTAATTCTTGAAGCCATCGATCCAAATAAAGATGCCGATGGTTTACACCCATTGAATTTAGGCAAACTTGTTATTGGTGAGCCAGCGCCGCTGCCTTGTACGCCACGAGGAATTCTAGAATTACTTCACCGCTACAACATCTCTACCAAGGGGGCCGAAGTAGTTGTGATGGGTCGAGGAATCACCGTGGGACGCCCACTTGGTTTATTGCTCACGCGAAAAGGCGATGATGCAACGGTAACCATTACTCACACCGGAACAAAGGATGTTCTTTCGCATACGAAAAGAGCAGACATCATTGTTGCGGCAATTGGTCAAGCACATTTTCTAAAGCCAGAGATGATTAAGAGTGGCGCTGTTGTATTAGATGTTGGAATTACTAGAACTAAAGATGGATTGCTCGGGGATGTAGATCCACGTGTGGCAGATGTCGCTTCATATATTGCGCCAATGCCTGGTGGCGTTGGTCCGATGACTAGAGCCATGTTGTTATCAAATGTCGTTGAGATGGCGCAGAGGTAAGTAATGAAAATCAGACTTTCATATGCCGCGATAGCTCTTGGGCTAATACTTGGAATCTTTGGCGTAGTTAGAACTGGATCAATTTTGATTGCCATTGGCACCGCCGGAGTTGCAACAATTAACTTTTTAAAGCAGGACCTCAAAGCAGGCAAGCGCAGAAAGATTGAATTCGTCCTTCCGCTAGCGGTAGCACTACTACTTTTTGTGGTGGCGCTCACATTGCCGCATGCGAAGTAACTCCAAGTAACATAGGCGCACTACTCTTTAACCAAATAATTCAACAATTCAATAATCCAAGGCAATAGATAACGAAAGAAGAGAATATGGCCCGCTCTGGAAAAGTAACTGTCGTAGGTGCTGGATTTTATGGTTCAACCACCGCGCTGCGATTAGCTGAATACGACATCTTCGAAACTGTAGTTCTTACAGATATTTTAGAAGGTAAGCCAGAAGGACTTGCGCTTGATATGAATCAATCGCGCTCTATCGAAGGTTTTGAAACAAAGATTGTTGGGGCCACAACCACTCCAGAAGGTGCTGGATATGAAGCAACCGCTGGATCTGAGGTTGTTGTAATCACTGCTGGACTTCCGCGCAAACCAGGTATGAGTCGCATGGATCTAATTGGGGTAAATGCTGGAATTGTTCGTGGAGTAGCGGAAAATATTGCAAAGCACTCACCAAACGCAGTTATCATCGTAGTTTCAAATCCACTTGATGAAATGACGGCGCTGGCGCAACTTGCAACTGCATTCCCAAAGAATCGCGTTATGGGGCAGGCGGGAATGCTAGATACTGCTCGCTTCACTCATTTTGTTGCCGAAGAGTTAAAGGTTGAAGTTGGATCCGTTAAGACACTAACTCTTGGTTCTCATGGCGAAACAATGGTTCCAGTTCCAAGTCGTTGTACCGTAAATGGCAAACCACTTTCTGATTTGTTGCCTCAAGCAAAGATCGATGAACTTGTTGATCGCACCCGTAATGGAGGCGCTGAAGTTGTTGCACTCCTCAAGACTGGTTCTGCTTACTATGCACCTTCTGCCGCTGCAGCAAGAATGGCAAAGGCAGTTAAGGAAGATTCTGGCGCTGTGATGCCTGTATGTGCCTGGGTAGATGGCGAATATGGAATTAGCGGAGTTTATCTTGGAGTTGAGGCCGAGATTGGTAAAAGCGGAGTTCGCAAAGTTGTTGAGAGCGCACTAACCCAAACAGAAGTTGAAGCACTTAAGACCGCGGCCGAAGCTGTTCGCGCAAAGCAAGCTGACGTCAAAGATCTATAAGAAGAAAAGAGAAGATGATGGCGAAGATTAAAGTTGAAGGAACTGTCGTTGAATTAGATGGCGATGAGATGACCAGAATTATCTGGAAATTCATCAAAGATAAGTTGATCCTGCCCTACCTAGATGTGAATTTGGAGTACTACGACCTCGGAATCGAGCACCGTGATGCGACCAATGATCAAGTAACAATTGATTCAGCTAATGCCATCAAGAAGCATGGAGTTGGAATCAAGTGCGCAACTATTACTCCGGATGAAGCCCGCGTTGAGGAATTTGGTCTCAAGAAGATGTGGAAGTCACCAAATGGCACTATCCGAAATATCTTGGGCGGCGTTATTTTCCGTGAACCAATTATCATCAGTAATGTTCCACGCTTAGTTCCACATTGGACCAAGCCAATCGTTATTGGCCGCCATGCTTTTGGTGATCAATACCGTGCCACTGATTTCCGAGTTCCAGGTAAAGGCAAGCTAACTTTGACCTTTGTCCCCGAGGATGGTTCAGCTCCAATCGAACACGAAGTTTTTGATTTTCCAAGCTCTGGCGTTGCAATGGCAATGTACAACTTAGATGATTCAATTCGCGACTTTGCGCGTGCTTCATTAAATTATGGATTAGCTAGAAAGTTCCCGGTTTATCTCTCAACTAAGAACACCATTTTGAAGGCTTACGATGGCCGCTTTAAAGATATCTTCCAAGAGATCTACGAGGCTGAATTCAAAGCTGCCTTTGATGCTGCGGGAATTTGGTATGAGCACCGATTGATCGATGACATGGTTGCGATGTCATTGCGCATGGATGGTGGTTATGTCTGGGCTTGTAAGAACTATGACGGCGATGTTCAATCTGACACTGTCGCACAAGGTTATGGCTCACTTGGCTTGATGACTTCTGTACTAACTACACCTGACGGAAAGATTGTTGAATCTGAAGCGGCTCACGGAACCGTTACTCGGCATTACCGTGATCATCAAAAGGGTAAAGCAACTTCTACAAATCCAATCGCCTCAATCTTTGCATGGACTCAAGGGTTAGCTCACCGTGCAAATTTGGATAACAACCCAGCGCTTGCACAATTTTCGGCAACTCTCGAGCGAGTATGTATTGAGACAGTCGAGTCTGGAAAGATGACAAAGGATTTGGCTCTTTTAATTTCAAAGGATGCGCCTTGGTTAAATACCCAAGACTTCTTAGCCGCAATTGATGAAAATCTTCAAAAAGCTCTAGCTTAAAAAAAGATATAAAAAAGCCCCGGGAATTTTCCCGGGGCTTTTTACATGGAACTTCTTAATTTAGACGAGCACCAGTTGTTGCATCAAATAGGTGAATTGCTGTTGGAATTGCCGCAACAGTAATTTTATCGCCTGGCTTTGGTGGGTTCTTTGGATCCCAACGAACGATAACTTGTGCACCTTCTTCATCTGCAGAGTGCGCAAACTTAACTGATGGGTCAGCTGGCTTGCCGTAGATGAATGCATCAGAACCAAGTTCTTCAACAACTTCAACTAGGACTTCAAAGCCAGAAGAGGCAGGGGTGAAACCTTCTGGACGGATACCAACTGTGATTGTTGAAGCAGAGTTGCTTGGAACATCGAGTGCGAAGCCACCAAGGTTTGCTTTGCCGCCTGATGCAGGAACAGTTAGAAGGTTCATTGCAGGTGAGCCAATGAATCCAGCAACGAATGCATTTGCTGGCTTATCGTAAAGGTTACGAGGTGTATCTACTTGTTGAAGTAGACCATCCTTTAGAACTGCAACGCGATCGCCCATGGTCATGGCCTCGACCTGGTCGTGTGTTACATAAACAGTTGTGATTCCAAGGCGGCGTTGTAGCGCAGCAATTTGAGTACGTGTTGCAACGCGAAGCTTGGCATCAAGGTTAGAAAGTGGTTCATCCATCAAGAAAACTTGTGGCTCACGAACAATTGCACGGCCCATAGCTACGCGCTGGCGTTGTCCACCAGAAAGTGCTTTTGGCTTGCGATCTAAATAATCTTCCAGATCAAGGAGCTTTGCAGCTTCCTTAACGCGGCGATCGCGTTCAGCCTTATCGATACCCGCAATTTTTAGTGCGAATCCCATGTTTTCTGCAACAGACATATGTGGGTAAAGCGCATATGACTGGAAGACCATTGCGATATCGCGATCCTTTGGTGCAACGTGAGTTACATCTTTATCACCGATACGGATAGAACCAGTATCGACTTCTTCTAGACCAGCAAGCATGCGAAGTGATGTTGACTTTCCGCAACCTGATGGACCAACTAGAACAAGAAACTCGCCATCTTTGATGGTTAGGTTTAACTTGTCTACGGCTGGCTTTGTTGTTCCCGGATAAATACGGGAGGCATTTTCAAAAACGACTGATGCCATTTACTTACTCCTTCTCCGGGCAGGTACGTGCCCGACGATCCGTTGGATGAAGAATTACTGCGCGCTCGGTGAGCGTGGCCATAGGTTACGCGAGGTGGCCCTTTCGCGCTACGGGCGCGGGTAGGCTTATAGACGTGACTTTCGACGTATTGCGTGATGTCGCCCTCGTGCTGCTCTTTATTGCAGTCGCCGGGCTTCTAGTCGCAGCGGAAATCTCCTTAATCTCGCTTCGAGATTCACAGGTTCGCCAGCTTGAGACAACCGGAAGGCGTGGAGCCAGGGTCGCCCACCTAGCAAAAAATCCAAATCGTTTTTTGGCTGCGGCCCAAGTTGGAATTACCTTTCTCGGCTTCCTTTCTGCCGCCTTGGGATCAGAGCGACTCGGAACTTATGTCATCCCAGTCTTGAAGCATTGGGGACTTTCAGAGGATGTTAGCAAGACTGTTTCTTTAATTTCCTTAACTTTAATTATTTCCTACGTCTCCCTTGTCTTTGGGGAACTTGTTCCAAAGCGGATGGCGCTCTATCGCACAGAGACAATTGCGCTCGCAGCAGCACCAATTATTGATCAGATTGCAAAGATTTTTCGCCCAGCAATTTGGTTGCTCTCAAAGTCCACTGATGTCGTGGTTAAAGTTTTTGGGGTTGGTTCAAAAGAAATCCGTTCTGAGATATCTGAAGCTGAGTTAGTTGATTTAGTTACTGGCCATACCGGATTATCAATAGAAGAGCGCGATATTGTCGAAGAAGTTTTCAATGCCGGTGATCTGCAACTACATGAAATTATGGTCCCACGTACTGAAGTAGATTTTATGGATGTTGGGTTATCGATCACTGAGGCGATTGCGGTCGCAGTGAAAGATTCTCACTCTCGTTACCCAGTTACTCGCGGAAGTACCGATGAAGTAATCGGCTTCTTGCACGTACGCGATCTGTTAAATCCAAAGTTAACTTCTGCAGTGGATCAAAGCATTTTGGATTTAATTCGACCAGTTCTATTTTTGCCTGGGACGAAAGGTGTTTTGCAAGCATTGGCTGAAATGCGAGCCAAGCGCCACCACATTGCGATTGTTTTGGATGAGTATGGCGGCACAGATGGAATTATCACTCTGGAGGATTTGGTTGAATCTTTTATTGGCGATATCCAAGATGAATACGACCTGGAGGATGAAGAAGTCACACCACAATCACGAACGGGTGATTTCGAAGTAGATGCTCTTATTTCACTGGAAGATTTATATGAAGAAACTGGGATCGCAATCCCAGAAGGCCCGTATGAGACTGCTGGTGGATTCGTAATGCACCGGTTGGGACGTATTCCAGAAGTTCACGATGTTCTTAAATTAGAAAAAGCTCGAATAACCGTCCTTTCGATGGAAGGTAAGCGGGCAGGTCAATTACTAATCTCGAGCGATGAATGGAAAGATAACGCCCATGACCAATAAAGATCGGGTTCTTTCTGGCATTCAGCCAACTCACGAATCCTTCCACCTGGGAAATTACTTGGGTGCGGTCAAGCAATGGGTAGAACTTCAAGATTCTCATGATGCTTTTTATTGCGTCGTAGATCTTCACGCACTTACTACCTCTCCAGATCCAGCTAAATTGCGCAAGCAAACACTTTCATCAGTTGCACAATTAATTGCACTTGGCTTAGATCCAGAACGCTGCACCCTTTTTATTCAATCTCATGTCCCGGCTCACAATCAATTAGCTTGGGTAATGGAATGCCTTACTGGTTTTGGTGAAGCAAGTCGCATGACCCAGTTCAAAGATAAATCTGCCAAGAGCGGAACAGATCGCACCGTAGTTGGACTATTTACTTATCCAATGTTGATGGCCGCAGATATTTTGCTCTACCAGGCAAGCCAAGTACCAGTTGGTGAAGATCAACGTCAACATATTGAATTAACTCGAGATCTTGCCCAACGTTTCAATGCGACTTATAAAGAAACTTTTACTATCCCATCAGGCTACATTCTCAAGGCCGGCGCAAAGATTTATGACCTGCAAGATCCAACGGCCAAGATGAGTAAGTCCGCTGAATCACCGAGCGGAATTATCGATCTCATGGATGCGCCAGAGGTAAATATCAAGAAAATTAAGAGTGCGGTAACTGATACCGAACGTGATGTGAGCTTTGATGAAAAAAAGAAACCTGGTATCTCTAATTTGCTCACGATCTATAGCGCATTGACCAATAAAAGTATTAAGGAATCTGAGGCAGATTTTTCTGGCAAGGGATATGGTGACTTTAAAGGAGCTGTTGCAGAAGTTGTTGTCGAATTTTTCCGCCCTATTCGAGCCAAGGCACTTGAACTTCTTGATGACCCAACACATTTAAATAAGATTCTCACACTTGGTGCCGAAAAGGCCGAAGAAGTAGCAAATAAAACTTTGAAAGATACTTATGACGCTATGGGGATCATCCCTCGTGCGTAATTTCGCCCGAGTAACAATTTCCGGAATTCTCTTCGGGACCGCAACACTTTTTGGAATAAATACCAGCTCTGCACAGGCGCCTAAAATTGCAATTATTTATGATGTTGGTGGCCGTGGTGATGGTGGTACTGATGATGCCGCGGCGGCAGGTGTAGATATAGCCAAAAAGAAATTTGGCCTAAATCAATTTTCTTTAAGAGAGTTTGTGACTTTAGGTACCGAGTTTGATCGACAGAATCGAATTGAATTTGCCGTCAAATCTGGCTATCAATTAGTAATCGCTATTGGACCAAACTTTAAGAATTCCATGAAAACAATCGCCTCAAAGTTTCCTGAATCCCAATATGCAATCGTTGATAATAACGAAATAGATATTGTCACCGTTACTAATCTAGCCTTCAAAGAAGATCAAGGTTCATACTTGGCAGGAGCCCTTGCTGCCCTAAGTTCAAAAAATGGAAAGATTGCCTTCATCGGTGAGAGTTCAAATAATCAAGCGGATCTAGACGAAGGCAACTTTTTTGCCGGAGCTAAATCCATAAACCCAAAGATTCAAACATTCTCTAAGAAGCTGGCGAGTGCAGTTGGCATGGAAGTTCCAGCGCTCTCAAAGTCTGGAGTCGACGTCATCTTCTCAACCTGGTCAAAGAGTGGGGAAGTGCTTTCTGCTGTAGTTGCACAAAATAAAGCAAAGCGTAATTTGAAATACATCGGAGTAACGCCAGAACAGTTCTTTATCAAGGCAAAGGGATCGGCGCCATTTGTGATCGGCTATATCAATAAGTCTTATCAAAGCGCGGTACTTGATGCGATTTCCTCTGGAGTTAAAGGCGAATCATTTAGTGATGTCGTGAATGAAGATTTGGGTACTTATGGCAAGTCCTACAACCTTTCAAATGGCGGAACAACCTTCCTGGCAAAAGGTGTTACAGGTGTTGTCAATCAGAAGTTGGCGCAGATAAAAGCAAAATTAATAAGCGGAGGTATTAAGCCTTGGAAAAAGTAGGAATTATTGCTGGCACTGGTTTTTATTCACTACCCGCTCTTGCAGGTAATCAATCTCGGAAAGTCACAACTACATATGGTGATGCCCTTGTTACGGCTGGAAAGTGGAACGGAATTGATATTGAGTTTGTAACTCGCCACGGCGCTGATCACAGCGTGCCACCAAGCAAAGTTAATTACCGAGCCAATATCACCGCCCTTAAAGATCTAGGTGTTACAAGAGTTATTGCAATCAATGTTGTTGGAGGAATTGATCCAACTCTAAATCCCGGGGATCTTTCATTAATTGATGATTTTGTTGATTTCACTTCTGGCCGAGAAGATACATTTTTTGATGGCGTGCAACCTGGTGGGGTTTCACATGTTGATGTGGTTGGAGCCTATGACAAAGAGATTGGATCAAAACTACTAAGCGCAGCTAATAAAGTTGGAATTCCTCTTCGCGAAAGAGGTGTATATGCGGGATTTAATGGCCCACGTTTTGAAACTCCGGCAGAGATTCGCCTTGCTGCTCTTGCTGGGGCAACAGTTGTTGGAATGACTGGATGTCCAGAAGTGACTTTGGCCAAGGAAGCCGCGCTTCGCTATGCCGCAATTGCACTCGTTGTAAATCCAGCAGCAGGGGTAAGTGATCTACCAATTACTATGGAAGATATCAGCGCTTGCTTGAAAGAAGCTACTGGAAAAGTAATTCAAATAATTGACGCTGCAATTACGGAGATTTAAGTTGAATAATTTCATAATAAAGAATGCAAAATATTTGGTAACGGTAAATACAAAAAACGAAATTCTCACTGGTGCCACAATTGTGGTCACCGATGGCAAGATTGCGGCGATTAATCCGCCAAACCTGCCTGATTATGAAGTCTTTGACGGAAGTAGCCATTTAATCGCACCTGGTTTGATCAACACACATACGCACCTTGCCATGGCCTTGCTTCGTGGCTGGGCTGAAGGAGTAAATCTCGATGGCTTTCTAGAGCGGGTATGGGCTGCCGAAGGTGCGATTATGGATGGCGAAACCTCTGCACTCGGTACAGAACTCGGTGCTGGCGAGGCACTTCTATCTGGAACAACTACGACCCTCGATATGTATTTAAACCCAGCACAGACTCACAAGGCTGCGGTTCAAGTTGGACTTCGTCATATTGCGGGACCAATCTTTTTTGATTTCCCAGGGCTAGATGGTTTGGAGTGGCCAGAGCGAATTGCCTTTGGCGAGAAATGGCCGGCAATTCATAGAGAGATTGGTGGCGCATTCACTCCACTTTTCTTTATGCCCCATAGCGTTTACACCGATTCAGAAGAACACTTAATTGAAATTGCAGTGCTCGCAAAGAAGCACGGTGCGCGAATTCATCTTCATGTTTCGGAAACAGAAGCCGAGAATAAGCAATCTCATGAGATGCATGGACGCACCCCAACTAAGGTACTACTTGATGCTGGAATTCTTGATGCACCAACAACTTATGGACATGGTGTTCATTTATCTGATGAAGATATTTCAATTTCTATTAAAGCCGGTGCAAGTGTTGGACATTGCCCGGGAAGTAATCTCAAACTTGGAAGTGGAATTGCCGACCTAAAGAAGTACCAAGACCTTGGGTTAATAACTGGACTAGGAACCGACGGATGCTCATCAAGTAACGATCTAGATATGTGGAGCGTGCTTCGTTTAGCTGCGCATATGGTTGCACTAAAGCACTCACCTGTCGATGTTGATTTAGTGAAGATTTTTCGCGCAGCCACAATCGATGGCGCTAAGGCAGTAGGACTGGAAGATCGAATTGGAAGTATTGAAGTCGGCAAAGAGGCAGACCTAATTGCGATAGACCTATCGGCGCTTCACCTAACTCCGGTTCACAATGTTTTGGCGCTACTTGTTTTTGCCGCCGGAAGGTCTGATGTATCTGATGTGTGGGTAGCTGGAAATCGGGTAGTACGTAACCGATCCTTGGTAAATGTCGATGTTGCCGATCTCAAGGCAAGAATAGATATCCGCATGAAAGTTCTAGAAGAGCTTAAGTAATGTTTGAAGGTAAATCCCTAGCGGAAATCATTGCCGAGCTTGAATTAGAGCCGCTCGAAGGCGAAGGGGGCTACTTCAAGGTAATTCAGCGCGATGACTTTGGAAATGCAATCTATTTCTTAATGTCAGAGTCCGATTTCTCAGCCTGGCATATCTTAAAAGAGCGGGAGACTTGGGTTCACTTGGCTGGCGATCCGGTCTTGCTACATTTGAAGAACGATTCCTACCGAAAAGTTGATTTAAGTCGCAAGCCTATGGAACTGACTTACAGCATCGAACCAAATACTTGGATGGCGGCAAAAACAACTGGGCAATGGTCCTTAGTACTCTGTTTCCTGGCCCCGGCTTTTACGGCTATGGAATTAGCAACGCCAGAACTAGTACGCTCATGGCGAGAGAAAGATCCAACGATTCCGGAGTTAATTCATGAGCGCTAACGAGAAGATTCTTATCACCGGTGCAAGTGGATATCTCGGAAATGGACTTTGTGAATATTTCACCAAGGCTGGATTCCAAGTTATCGGGATCAGTAATAGCAATGCTGGGCTTTTCCCAACCTTAAAGGCTGACTTATCCAAGCCTGGTAGCGCTAAAGAGCTCTTATCTGAAGTTAAAAAAGTCCATGGAAATATTGATCACATCATTAATAATGCAGCAAGACAAGACGTCGCATTACTTAAAGACGAAACTCCAGAGCAAATATCGCAATTCTTTCAAGTAAATGTTTCTGCAATCGCTGAGATCTATGCAGAAGTTGCAAAGACAAATTACGGCGTTAAGTCGGTAATTAATATTTCAAGTATTGAAGCAGTGTCTCCACGACCTGGGCATGCGGTTTACGGCGCAACAAAAGCAGCTTTGGAAGCGCTCACAAAATCTGCAGCAGTTGAAATTGCACCGATACGCAGTAATTTTTTACGACTTGGATTAATTGGCAGAGAAGGTATTGAAAGTGCGTGGCCACAAGGTGTTAGTGCCTGGCAAAGTGCGGCACCTCTAAAAGCTATGGGAAAGATCGATGATGTGGCAAAGGCAATTGAGTATTTACTCCATGCGAACTGGGTCACAGGAAGTGGCATAACCCTCGACGGTGGGATTAGTGTTACGGCTAATTGGTAAGAGCTTTTAAGGATAAAACCCCGCTTAAAAATACTTAACTCGAACGTAATACGGCGCTCATTGAATCGACTAAAGGGCTCTGCTAAGTTCGCACCACCTGATAGAAAAGCCGGATTTTCCCCGCTGGTCTAATGAATTTTAGCTATCTGCTTATTTCGGAACGTCCGAAGTGAGCTCCCTCGAGAGGAGATCCATGAAGAAGAGCTTTATCGCTGGAATCGCGGCTGTTTCACTTGCAGCTCTCGGTTTCGTTGCAGCACCTGCAAACGCTGCAACCAATGATGATTCAAAGTGTGGAACTGCAGGCTTAATCTGTATCGGAGTTGTTACTGATATCGGTCACGTAACAGATAAGTCATTTAACCAAGCAGCATGGGAAGGCGCACAAGCTGGCGCTAAGGCTGTTGGTGGAGTTGCAAACTACATCGAATCAAACGCAGCAACAGATGCTGAATACGGCAATAACATTGCACTATTCGCAGCTAAGAAGTACAACGTAATCGTTACTGTTGGATTCCTTGAGGCAAATGCAACAGTTGCAGCAGCCGCTAAGTATCCAGATATTAAGTTCATTGGAATTGACCAATTCCTAGACACAACTAAGACAACTCCAAACCTTGCAGGTCTTAACTGGCACGAAGATCAAGCTGGCTTCATTGCTGGTTACCTTGCTGGTTACATGACAAAGTCAGGTAAGACTGGCGCTGTTGTTGGCCTGAACATTCCACCTGTTTATCGTTATGCAGTTGGTTTTGCTAATGGTGTTGCTTATGCAGGCAAGGAACAAGGCAAGAAGTTCCCTGCATCAAAGATCATCTACCACCCAGCTGGCGACAATGCATTTAGCGATCCTGCTTTCGGTGCAGCAAACTCAGCACAACTTCTCTCACAGGGTTATGACGTAATCTTCGCAGCAGGCGGCGGTACCGGCAACGGTGGCCTTGCACGTATTGCAAAGACAAAGGGTAAGTACTGCATCGGCGTAGACGTTGATCAATGGGGCACAGTTCCAGAAGCTCAACCATGTCTAATCACATCAGCTGAGAAGTTGATTGGTGCCGGAACTGCAGATCAGATTGCAAAGGTAAAAGCCGGTACCTTCACCGGTGGAAATGTTTATGGAAACGTAGGCATTGCTCCTTACCACACCTTTGCAAGCAAGATCCCAGCTTCAGTACAAGCTAAGGTAACTGCCATTACAAAGAAGATCCTTTCAGGTTCTCTTGCAACTGGCGTTAAGTAATAACTAAGTAAGTAATGCGGGTAGCAGGAAAGTTAACTTTTCTGCTACTCGCTTCTTAATTGAAGTTAGAAATCTTTTCTAACCATTCCAAACTTTTTGACCGGCGAATCGGATAATTGATGAAATTTAAGATCTCACGAGATGCCTTGGTTCCAGTGGCATCCGTCCTTGCCGCACTTGCCATTGGCGCAATTTTGATTGCGGCGCAAGGACATAGCCCACTTGAGGTTTACAAAGTTCTCATCGTAAAAGGTTTTCAATCAACGGCTGGGCTTCAAGCAACACTCAGCAAAGCCGGAATTCTGATTATGTCTGGGCTTGCTATCACTTTTGGTTTGCGAGCTGGCTTATTTAATATCGGCGCCCAGGGACAAGTCCTTAGTGGCGCCCTTGCTTTTACTTATATTGGATATCGAGTACACGGCCTTCCAATTTGGATTCATCTACCCTTTGCACTTTTAGTTGGAGCCCTATTTGGCGCCCTAGTTGGTGGCTTTGCCGGTTATTTGAAGGCAACCCGCGGGGTTCATGAAGTTATTTCAACGATCATGCTAAATAGCATCATGGCGGCAGTCGTGGATTACTTAACGCAAAATCAATTTCGCTTGAAAAGTCAACCAAATACTCGCACCCCAGACATTTTGCACTCTGCGAGGTTGCCACATATTTTCGGATTCCCAACTGGCTTTATAGTTGCAGTGATTTTGGCAGTTGTTGTAGGTTGGATTTTTAGAAAATCTACCGTTGGTTTTGAGTTAGATACTGTTGGAAAGAATCGAAATGCAGCTTGGTATGCTGGAATTTCTGTAAAGAAGTCAATTGTGCTCGGAATGTTAATCAGCGGTGCGATAGCTGGTTTTACCGGCGGCATGTTTAGCGCCGAAACCACGGGATATTTTGTTCCTGCTTTTTATAGTGGCATTGGCTTCGACGGCATCACCATTGCACTTTTGGGACGAGCCAATCCAATTGCAATTATTCCGGGGGCAATTTTCATCGGTGGTATGAGATCTGCCCAGTCTGCGATTCAATTTCAAGCCGGCGTTTCACCAGACATTATTAACTTGTTATTGGCCCTAGTTCTATTCTTTGCAACAGCCCCACTTATTGCAAAAATGATTAAATCCAACGCAAAGTCGATTACGACTACGTCTGGATGGGGGTCATAAGTTGAAGCGCTTTAATATAAAGATTTGGCAACTTCTATTGACCATTGCTTTATTGGCTATTTGGATCTATTCCTACATTGCAAATACAGATATCACTAATTCAGTAGTTGCTTCCGGTATGCGTTTTGGGATGCCACTTGCCTTAGCCGCAATGGTAGGAATCATGTGTGAAAGATCTGGTGTAATAAATATTGGAATTGAAGGCACGATGTTGCTCTCTGGTTTCACTGGTTTTTATATTGCCTCTTGGAGCAAAAACATCGTCGTTGGGTTATTAGTTGCAATTCTGACTGGCGTTCTAACTTCTTTTGTCCATGCGATGATGACGATTCAATGGAAGATGGATCAGATAATTGCTGGAACGATTATTAATATTCTGGCATCTGGGTTGACTTCTTTTCTCTACAAAGAGGGATCAACGATCCCAAATTCATGGCCGATCTTTGATATTCCACTTTTAGGTCGTCTGCCATTTATTGGACATGCTTTCTTCACACAGCAAGGCCCAATTCAATACCTAGGGCTTCTCTTAATTCCTGCTATCTGGGTAATGATGTACAAGACTCGTTGGGGCCTTCGCACTCGCGCCGTTGGTGAAAATCCTGGATCAGCAGATACCGCTGGAGTCTCTGTAATAAAAGTTCGCATGATCAATGTAATGATCGGCGGGGCAATTGGTGGTTTAGTAGGTGGGTTTATCTGTCTTGAACTAGTTGGATCTTTCAGTAAAGAGTTCACCGCAGGTAGCGGTTTTACAGCTCTTGCCTTAATGATCTTTGGCCGCTGGAATCCGATGGGCGCATTTGCCGCAGCAATTCTCTTTGGGCTTGCCCAGGCGCTCTCAACTCAATTGCAGATTTTTGGTGTTACGAATATTCCAAATCAGTTTATTACGATGCTCCCTTATGTTTTCACAATAGTAGTTCTTGCAGTTTCTGCCGGAAAAGTTAGACCCCCAGCAGCCGCTGGTAGAAGTTATGAGAAGGAGCAGGCATAATTATGGAAGCCCTGCTACGCATTGAAAATTTAAGTAAATCTTTTCCTGGTGTTAAGGCAAATGATGATATTTCTATAGATGTTAATAAGGGTGAAATTGTCGCTTTGCTCGGGGAAAACGGTGCTGGAAAATCCACACTTGTTAAATCTGTATTTGGTCTAGTTAAGCCAGACTCAGGAACTATCACGATAAAGGGCGAAGTTATTGAGCCCGGGGATACCGCAGCTGCAATTCGCCATGGAATTGGCATGGTGCACCAGCACTTCCAATTAGTGCCCGTGATGAGTGTTGTTGAAAATATTATTCTCGGTGATGAACCGCATAAGGGGGCCTTTGTTACTAAGAAGGCGGCTCGTGAAGAAGTTATTGCCCTATCAAAGCGTTACAGCCTAGATGTCGACCCGGATGCGATCGTAGAAGATCTACCAGTTGGAATTCAACAGCGGATAGAGATATTAAAGGCGCTTCGTAAGGATATCGATCTCCTAATTCTGGATGAACCAAGTGCGGTTCTGACCCCACATGAAATTGATGAGCTTCTTGAAGTTATTCGCAAACTTGCTGCAAGTGGTGTTGGAATTTTATTTATTACTCACAAACTCCATGAAGTTATGGCGGTAGCAGATCGGGTAGTAGTTTTACGAAACGGGAAGTTAGTCGGTACAACATCTCCAAAAGAGACAGATGAAGAAGGCTTGGCTCAGATGATGGTTGGCCGTAACGTTGTCTTGAGCGTTGAAAAAGGTCCCGCTCGAGTCAAAGAAGTGGCACTTGAAATTAGAGAACTCTCTGTAAAGGATGATCGTCGCCTAGATGCGGTAACACATTTCTCGCTCGAAGTGCATGCTGGTGAAATTCTTGGAATTGCAGGAGTTGAAGGAAATGGGCAACGTGAATTAGTTGAAGCAATCTGTGGCATGCGCCATCGCGAAAATGGAAGTGTCAGAGTTTCTGGCAAAGATTCGCCTGACATGGATCCGCGGGGAGTTCACCTCATGGGTGTTTCTCATATCCCAGAAGATCGGGAGAAAGATGGGCTAGTTTCTTCTTACTCAATTGCCGATAACCTAACTTTAAATCAATTTAACCTAAAGCCATTTGCCGATAAGGGAGTTCGCAATTTTGCGGCTCGCGATGAATATGCTGATCGCTTGGTAAAAGAATTCGATATTCGCACTCCGAGTTTCCAAAATTCAGCAAGTTCACTTTCAGGTGGAAATAAACAGAAAGTTGTTGTGGCCAGAGAGTTAACCCAGAACGCTCATGTAATTGTTGCCTCACAGCCAACACGTGGCGTTGATGTGGGATCTATCGAGTTTATTCACAAGCAACTCATAAGTGCGCGCGATGGCGGCGCTGCAGTCCTCCTCGTCTCAGCTGAACTAGATGAGATCCTCTCCCTCTCCGACCGGATCGCAGTCATGTTTGGTGGCAAAATAGTTGCGATTATTGATGGCCAAGGCGCTGACCGCCAATACATCGGTCGACTTATGGCCGGCCTTTCTGAATAATTGACTCGTGGACATTAATTGGGAGTCGCTTCACACTGAGGCAAAGCGAATTATGAAGAGCGCCTACGCGCCTTATTCCAAATTTCCAGTTGGGGTAGCAGCGCTGGTAGATGATGGTCGAATGATCAGTGGTTGCAATGTAGAAAATGCCAGCCTTGGCGTGACGCTTTGTGCTGAATGCGGTTTAGTTTCCGCGCTTTACGCGACAGGTGGCGGTCGTTTGATTGCAGCAGTTTGCGTTGATGGCTCTGGAAATTATCTCTCCCCTTGTGGCCGCTGTCGCCAACTCCTATTCGAGCACGGCGGAAATGAAATGCTATTTATGACGCCAAATGGCGCAGTTAAATTATCCGAACTCTTGCCTTGGGCCTTTGGGCCAGAACACCTCAAGTAATGGCTGAATTATTTGCTGCAGTAGAAATTATCTCCGCAAAGCGCGATAAGCAAGAACTTACTGATCCACAAATTGATTGGGTAATCGACGCCTACACTAGAGGTGCAGTTGCTGATGAACAAATGTCAGCGCTACTTATGGCGATTTTATTAAATGGAATGAATTCTCGTGAAATCTCGCGATGGACAAATGCGATGATCAATAGCGGCGAGAGAATGGAATGGTCAGCTCTTGATCGCAAAACGGTAGATAAGCATTCAACTGGTGGAGTTGGCGACAAGATCACTTTGCCACTTGCCCCACTTGTGGCGGCATGTGGTGGCGCAGTTCCACAGTTATCTGGTCGCGGTCTTGGTCATACGGGCGGAACTCTAGATAAGTTGGAATCTATTCCAGGTTGGCGCGCATCCCTTTCAAATGAAGAAATGCTTCAAGTTTTGAAAGATACTGGCGCAGTAATTTGCGCAGCTGGCGCGGGATTGGCCCCGGCAGATAAGAAACTTTACGCACTGCGAGATGTAACTGCCACCGTGCAAGCAATCCCGCTAATTGCTTCAAGCATCATGAGTAAGAAAATTGCAGAAGGAACAAGTGCTTTGATTTTAGATGTTAAAACGGGTTCTGCGGCTTTCATGTCTGATCCAGAAAAGGCTAAAGAGTTGGCTCGAGTCATGGTTGATTTAGGTACTCGTGCTGGAGTGAAGACTCGGGCGTTAGTAACTGCGATGGATGTGCCACTTGGCTTAACAGCTGGAAATGCCCTGGAAGTTAGAGAATCTGTAGAGGTTCTTGCTGGCGGTGGCCCAAGTGACGTTGTGGAACTAACCTTAATCTTGGCTCGAGAAATGTTAGATGCCGCGGGAATCAAACCTTTGATGGATCCGGCAGATGCACTTAAGAATGGCGCGGCGATGGATCATTGGCGCCGAATGATAAAAGCACAAGGCGGAGATCCCGATGGTGCGCTGCCAACTGCAAAGGAGAAAATTCAAATTCTTGCGCAAAAGAGCGGAACGTTATCTTCAATGGATGCAATGAAAGTTGCCATCAGCGCTTGGCGTCTTGGCGCTGGAAGATCTCGACAGGGCGAAGTATTGGCACTTGGTGCTGGAATTGAAATTCATGCTAAACCCGGCGATAAAGTTTGCGCAGGTTCACCTATTTTCACATTGCACGCTGATGAACCAGAGAGATTTGAAAGAGCAAAGCAGGCCCTTGAAGGTGTAATTTCAATAAGTGAAGATGGGTCTGTTGCTGATCGGTTACCGCTAATAATTGAAAAGATCGTGGGTTGATATGTCACTAACAAAAAAGCCAACACCGGATCAAATTAAACGTCTGCCAAAAGCGGTAATTCATGATCACCTTGATGGCGCTCTGCGACCAGAGACTATTGTCGAATTAGCAGCCGAGATTGGTTACCAACTTCCGACTAATGATCCAATTAAACTTGCGGACTGGTTTGAAGAGTCTTGTAACTCTGGTTCACTTGTAAAATACTTAGAAACATTCGCTATTACCGTTGCGGTAATGCAGACTCGAGAATCTTTGATTCGAGTTGCCCGCGAATCTACGATCGATTTAGCGCGAGATGGCGTGGTTTATGCCGAAGTTCGTGGCGCCCCAGAACTCTTTACAGAAAAAGGTCTCTCCTTGGACGAAGTCATTGAGGCCACAATCGAGGGTTACCGACTTGGTGAGAAAGATGCCAAAGCCGAGGGATTTCATATCCGGGTTGAATCAATTCTCTGTTCCCTTCGTCATCTGCCTCATGCACAAGAGGTGGCAGAAAAAGTTGTTAAGTATCGCGATGCTGGTGTCGTTGGTTTTGATATCGCCGGTCCAGAAGATGGATTTCCCCCAACAAATCAATTAGATACCTTTAACTATCTACGCCAAGAAGATGCGCACTTTACGATTCATGCTGGCGAGGCATATGGCCTTCCCTCAATCTGGCAGGCTATTCAAATGTGTGGCGCAGAACGTTTAGGTCATGGCGTTCGCATCATCGAAGATATTGATTTAACTGGCCCGACACCAAAACTAGGTCGCTTGGCGGCCTATGTGAGAGATCGCCGTATCCCACTAGAACTTTGCCCAACTTCAAATCTGCAAACTGGGGCTGCAAAAGATATAAAGTCCCATCCAATTGGGATATTAAATAAATTGCGTTTTCGAGTTACCTTAAATACTGATAATCGCTTGATGAGTCGAACTTCAATGTCTCACGAGATGCAGGAAGTTGTAAATGCATTTGACTGGACCTTCCAAGACCTCCAGCGGGTAACAATTAATGCACTTAAGAGCGCATTTATCCCATTTGACGAGCGCTTGGAAATAATTGAAAAAGTTGTGAAGCCAGGATATTTAAGTATTTCGCAAGAGTAATTAGATCCCGACTGGGTGCCAGACCGTCTTACTCTCCATAAAACTTGTAATCCTAAGTGGGCTTGCTTTGCCATCAAAGCTATGAATTCGCTTTAGATTTTCCGCTCCAAGTTCTTGAGCTTGCTTTAATTGCTTGGAAGTTAAGCCAGAGGCATCAATTGCGTCGATATCCATATGTGATCCAGCCCAAGAGACTAACTCTTCTGTTTTTCCAGTAATTATATTTATCACGCCGGCTGGCAGATCACTAGTTGCAAGTGCTTCAGCAAGTGTGATTGCTGAGAGTGGGAATTTTTCACTTGCCATAAGAATTGCAGTGTTACCACTTGCAATTACCGGAGCTAATCCGTTTACTAAATTAAGAAGGGATGGTTTGCCATTGGCAAAGATGGCTACCACACCAAGCGCTTCTGGAATAGTGAAGTTGTAATACGGCCCAGCTACTGGATTTGTAGAGCCATTTAATACTGAAATCTTGTCAGTCCACCCGGCATACCAAACCCAAGTATCGATCGCTTCGGCAACTTGCTTCTTGGCAATCGCTGGAGTTACACCTTCTTGTGCCACTATTTCAGCGACAAATTGCTCGCTGCGCCCCTCCATAATCTCAGCGATCCGGTAAAGAATCTGTCCTCGGTTGTATGCGGTGGCACTGTTCCAGCCTGAAAATGCGGCACGAGCTGCAACTACACAGTCACGTAGATCCTTGCGAGATCCATGTGCAGGATTTGCCAAGAACTTTCCCTTTGAATCGCTTAACTCATAGACGCGGCCAGATTCAGATCTTGGGAACTGACCATTAATAAATAGTTTGTAAGTCTTCATGACATCGATACGCATCTTATTTACCTGCCTTTAGGTAGCCAGCTAAACCATGGCGACCGCCCTCGCGGCCCCAGCCTGATTCTTTATATCCGCCAAATGGACTCGTTGGATCAAATTTATTAAAGGTATTTGCCCAGATAACACCCGCACGAAGACGTTGTGCTGTCCAGAGAATTTTCGAACCTTTATCGGTCCAAACTCCGGCAGATAATCCATATGGAGTGTTATTAGCCTTTTCAATCGCCTCTTGAGGTGTGCGGAATGTTAGAACTGAAAGTACTGGCCCGAAGATTTCTTCGCGAGCAATTCGATGAGATTGCGATACACCTGTAAATATTGTTGGGGGATACCAGAAACCCTTTTGTGGCAGATTGCAGGCTGGACTCCAGCGCTCGGCCCCTTCAAGATCTCCAGAGTCGGAAATTTCGCGAATGCGAGCAAGTTGTGAGGCACTATTAATTGCGCCTAAATCGGTATTTTTATCTAACGGATTTCCAACCCTTATCAGCGACATCCTTCGCTTTAACTTTTCAAGTAATTCATCCGCAAAGTTCTCTTGAACTAGCAGGCGTGAACCAGCACAGCAAACGTGCCCTTGATTAAAGAAGATTCCATTAATAATTCCTTCAACGGCTTCATCAATTGGTGCATCTTCATAAACGATATTGGCAGCCTTGCCACCCAATTCCAGCGTCACGCTCTTCTTGGTTCCAGCAACGGCTTTTGCAATTGCTTTGCCAACGCCAGTTGAACCAGTAAATGCGATCTTATCGATGCCCGGATGATTAACAATATGAGAGCCAGTTACTCCGTCACCGGTGACAATATTTACAACGCCTGCTGGTAGTCCAGCTTGCTGGCAAACCTCGGCAAATAAGAGCGCAGTAAGCGGAGTTGTTTCGGCTGGTTTTAAAACAACGGTATTTCCGGTTGCGAGTGCCGGTGCAACTTTCCAGGCCAACATCAACATGGGGAAGTTCCACGGAATTATCTGACCTGCGACACCATAGGGCTTTGGATTATTACCCATTCCAGCATGTTCTAACTTGTCCGCCCAACCTGCGTGATAAAAGAAATGTGCTGCAGCCAATGGAATATCAGTATCGCGCGATTCTCTAATCGGTTTTCCATTATCTAGAGATTCGAGTACCGCAAATTCGCGGGCACGTTCTTGAAGGATACGAGCAATTCTAAAGAGGTACTTGCCACGCTCTGCAGCAGGCATCTTCGACCAAACTTTTGTAAATGCGCTACGAGCAGCTGTTACTGCAAGGTTTACATCCGCCAAATCAGCGTATGCGACCTTCGCCAACACCTCTTCAGTGGCTGGGTTTATTGTCGTGAAACGTTTGCCAGACTTAGGAGCTACAAATTTTCCATTAATGAAAAGACCATACTCAGATTTAATATCAACGATTGCAGTTGATTCTGGGGCTGGAGCGTATTCGAAGTTACTCATTTATCATCACCTTTGATCTCATTAATCGAGGGTTACGTAATTTGGGCTGGAGTAGTACCCATCGCGCATCTTCATTCGCTGCATGAGGAAATCATTTAGGAGCGCACTTGCGCCGATACGAAATAGGCTTGGATCTAGCCATTTCGGGCCAGCAACTTCATTTACAAGTACTAACTGCTTTATCGCATCTTTTGTGGTTCTAATTCCACCTGCTGGCTTTACGCCAATGCGTTGACCAGAAATCATATAAAAGTCACGAACGGCCTCTAACATCACAAATACGACGGGCGAAGTTGCGGCCGGTGAAATTTTGCCGGTGCTAGTTTTAATAAAATCTGCACCAGCCAGCATCGCCAGATACGACGCCTTTCTTACATTGTCCAGAGTGACAAGTTCACCAGTTTCAAGAATCACTTTTAAGTGAGCTTTATCGCCACAGACATCGCGAATAATTTTGATCTCTTCATAGACTTTTCCAATTTGGCCAGATAGGAAAGCTCCACGGTCAATAACCATATCTATCTCTGCAGCTCCAGCAGCGATTGCATCCTTGGTATCGGTAATTTTTACCTCGATACTTGCGCGGCCCGATGGAAATGCAGTAGAAACTGCAGCAACTGGTACGTGTTGTCCACCGAGGGCATCTAACTGTGAACGAGCAATCTTGACCATATCGTTGTAAACACAGATTGCACCAACTGAAGGAACTGTTGGATCAGTTGCATCAGGCCTGACTGCCTTTGCAGCAAGTGTTTTAATCTTTCCTGGAGTATCGCCACCTTCAAGAGTTGTCAGGTCGACCATTCGAATTGCTAAATCTATTGCCCAGTTTTTGCTGGCGTTCTTAATACTTCTAGTTGCCAGTACTGCAGTCCTGGCCTCAACTCCAACCTGATCAACCGGTGGAAGGGCGCGAAGATATTGCTTTAGTGAATCTTCGCTGCCGTTGGTAATTCCCTCAATAGCCTTTAGATCGATCATTGAAGTAGTCCCATTAGTTCACTCTTTAGAGATGTGATACTTAAATCGGCTAATGCCTTATCGGATGACGAACCTGTTGGGCGCACTACTTCAATGTAGCACTTGAGCTTGGGCTCGGTTCCACTTGGGCGAATAATTATTCGCACTTCCTCATCGAGCCAGAGTCGAAGCCCATTAGTCGGAAGTAAACCGGTGGCTGGCTTTAGCAGATCTTCTACCTTTAGTACTTCGAGTCCGGCGACCTGCATTGGCGGGTTATTTCGTATACGTTCCAAAATATTTTGCGTCTGCTTAACATCGCTTACGCGGATTGAGATCTGCTCTGTTCGGTGATAGCCAATCTCATTCCAAATTTGATCTAGATAATCAAAAAGATCTATGCCATTAGATTTTAAGTTGGCTACGCACTCAGTAATCTTTACTGCGGCTGATATTCCATCTTTATCATTCGCGGTACGTGGATCAACGCAGTACCCAATTGCTTCCTCATAACCAAAAGATAGATTCGTAATCTTGGTTATGTATTTAAAGCCAGTCAGAGTCTCAGCAAAATCAATTCCATATTTTTTGGCAATCTTTCCAAGCGCTGAAGAGGAAACTATCGAGTTAGCAAAAGATTTTCCAGCATTCTCTTGAGTAGTAGCTATGTAATAACCAAGGACTGCCCCAAGTTCATCACCTCGAAGCATTCGCCAGCCATAAGTTGGATCATTGGCCGCAATAGCGCACCGATCAGCATCAGGATCATTTGCAATAACTAAATCAGCATCGAAATTCTTGGCATATTCAAGTGCCAAATCAATTGCGCCAGGTTCTTCGGGATTTGGAAAGGCGACGGTAGGAAAGTCGGGGTCGGGCTCACTTTGCTCAGTAACAAGTATCGGAGTTTGGAACCCTGACTTTAGAAAAGCATGAGTAAGAGTTTTGGTACCTACTCCATGCATCGCGGTATAAACCACTTTCAAATCTTTGGGGCTCTTCACAATTGATGCAACTGTTGAGACATAGGTATGAATTACTTCTTCGGTAACTATTGACGAGTTATTCCCACGAGGTTGTGGCGAGTTTATTTTTGCAATTTCTAAAGCAATTTGCGCGTCAGCCGGTGAGACAATTTGAGATCCGTTGTAACTAACCCCATCAACAACTCCACCGAGGTAAACCTTGTAGCCATTATCAGCAGCAGGGTTGTGGCTAGCAGTAACCATAATTCCGCAATCAGCCTTTAGGTGATTAACAGCAAACGCAAGTACTGGCGTTGGAAGTTCACGTGGCATGACATGAACTTCTAGCCCAGCTCCAGCGAAAATTTCGGCGCTTTCTTCAAGGAATTCCAGCGATCCATGTCTTGCATCGCGACCAATAACAACTGATTTTAGATTTCGCGCTTTTAAATAAGCGGCGATTCCGGCGGCCGCTCTGCCAACAACGGCTCGATTCATTCCTGAAGGACCAGGGCGTACAGGTCCGCGCAAACCGGCAGTTCCAAACTCTAGAAAACCGCTAAATGATTTCTTTAATTCACCTTCATTTTCGGTATTAAGCCACTCCTGAAGTTGCGCGGCGGTGAGCGGATCTGGATCTAGCGCAATCCAATTTTGAACTTCAGTTTTAAGTGCAGCATCCATCAGAGACGGTTTAGCACCTTTCGCAATAATTCGCCCATACGGCCAGCGGCAGCTGCGCCGGCTTCCATAACTTCTGTATGACTCAACTTTTCGCCAGTAACTCCGGCAGCGGCATTTGTAACAAGAGAAATTCCAAGCACTTCTGCGCCGAGAGAGTGGGCAGCAATTGCTTCTGGGACGGTAGACATTCCAACTAAATCCGCACCGAGCGTTCGCAACATGTTAATTTCTGCTGGAGTTTCATACGCCGGTCCGCGCCAATGAACGTAGACACCCTCAGCAAGTGTTGAATCTTCTTTTTTAACTAAATCGCGTAAACGCTTTGAATATAGATCCGTTAGATCAACAAAGTCGGCGCCAATTAGTGGGCTTACTCCAGTCATCGAAATGTGATCGCGGATTATTACTGGTTGACCAACGCGATAGTCACGATTAATCCCGCCACAGGCATTTGTTAGCACAACCGTTTTACAGCCTGCTTTTACTGCCGTACGAACACCATGAACGACTGCTTCAATTCCCTTACCTTCGTATAGATGTGTGCGACCTAAGAGCACTAAAACATTTAAACTCTTTCCATCATGCGTAACTTCGTAGGAACGAACAACTCCGCCATGACCTGTAACGGTTGGTGCTGAAAATCCAGGAAGATCTGTAATTGCAAATTCATGAGTTGGTTTGCCGAGGGCATCGGTTGCCGAAATCCAACCAGAACCCATAACCAAGACAACATCGTGGCTCGGCTTTCCAGTTATTTGCGCAAGCTTTTGCGCCGCTTCTTGCGCCGTACCTATTGGGTCTTTGTATAAATCAGCCATAGCCCTAACTTACTCCAGGCTGTACAGATGCGGAAAAGAGAGGCTAATCCTCAATAACGCAGAGGGTGGAACCACTTGCGACTGTTTCGCCAACGCTAACTTGCAATTTGGCGATGGTTCCAGCCTTATGGGCAATCAGTGGCTGTTCCATCTTCATCGCTTCTAGGACAACAATTAGATCGCCAGTTTCAACGCGATCACCATTTGATTTAACAATCTTTACGACAGTTCCTTGCATTGGGCTATTTAGAGAATCCCCGGACGCTTGTCCGATTGCATTGCTCTTGACTCGGTGGCGCTTTTGGATTGGTTCAGGTGTGTGAATCAAAACCTCAAAACGGTGGCCATTGACTTCGGCAACGACTTTCTGTGAAGCCGCCTTGGAATCTGCAACGCCTTGCTTAAAAGAGAAGGCTGGGATCTCATTATTGAATTCATTTTCAATATAGCTTGTATAAACTTTAAATTTTTCATAAAAATTTGGATCGTTAATGATGGCACGATGGAATGGAAGGGCAGTAGCTAGGCCGCCAATCTCAAATTCTTTAAGCGCGCGGCGAGCTCTAGAGAGCGCTTCTTCACGAGTTGAACCGGTAACAATTAATTTTGCAAGTAGAGAATCAAAGTGCGTTCCAATTGTGTGGCCATAGTCAAAGCCAGCATCAATGCGAACCCCTGGACCAAATGGAACTTCCCACTTAGTAATAGTTCCAAGTGACGGAAGGAAACCATTTCCAGGATCTTCACCGTTAATTCGAAATTCAATACTGTGTCCACGAATAATTGGGTCAACCGGGTCAATTTTCTCGCCATCGGCAATTCGGAATTGGGCGCGAACTAAATCAATTCCAGTGACTTCTTCGGAGACTGGGTGTTCAACTTGTAGGCGAGTATTTACTTCAAGGAAAGAAATTGTGCCATCAGAACCAATTAGGAACTCGCAAGTTCCAGCGCCGATGTAACCAGCCTCTTTCATGATCGCTTTACTTGATGAATAAAGTTGGTCAATTTGAGCTTGCGTTAAAAATGGCGCAGGCGCCTCTTCAACAAGCTTCTGGTGGCGACGTTGGAGTGAACAGTCACGAGTACTTACAACCACTGCGTTGCCGTGAGAATCTACTAAGCATTGAGTTTCAACGTGACGTGGCTTATCTAAGTAGCGTTCTACGAAGCATTCGCCGCGGCCAAAGCCGGTAATTGCCTCACGTACTGCTGATGCAAAAAGTTCCGGAATCTCTTCTAAGTTTCGAGCTACCTTCAATCCACGCCCGCCACCACCATGTGCTGCCTTAATCGCAACTGGAAGTCCGTGTTCCTTTGCGAAGGCGATCACTTCATCTGGTGAATCAACCGGGTCGATAGTGCCAGCAACGAGAGGGGCACCAACAGTTGCTGCGATCTTTCTTGCTGAAACTTTATCGCCTAGCGCTCGAATTGCAGCGGGCGGTGGCCCAATCCAAATTAAGCCAGCGGCAATAACGCGGTCAGCAAAGTCAGCATTTTCCGATAAGAATCCGTAACCCGGATGAACTGCATCTGCGCCAGATTTTTTCGCAATCTCAATTATCTTATTTTGATCTAGGTAAGTCTCTGCTGCTGAGAGACCATTTAGTGCATAGGCCTCATCCGCTGTTTCTACGTGAAGAGATGCGCGATCTTCATCGGAATAGATTGCAATTGATTTGATTCCATGATCACGTGCGGCACGAGCTACGCGTACTGCAATTTCTCCACGGTTGGCGATAAGGACTGCCTTCATGCATTTACCGCCGTTCTTGCAATATCAGACCAATATAACCCAAGTGAATTTATGGCAAGTCTTAGGTGCGGCATTGATAATCCAATAATTCCAGTCGAGTCGCCCTCGATTCGGGAGATAAATGGTGAACTTAAACCATCAAGCGTAAATCCACCTGCAACCGCAAGCGGTTCGCCAGTTGCTACGTAGCTTTCAATCTCATCATCGCTCATTTGCGCAAAATAAACTTTTGAAGTTGAGATGTCTGAAACTTCGATCCCATTCTCGGTATCAATTACACATTGCCCAGTATGAAGATAACCAAAATTTCCACGAAGTTCTTTGCATCGGGCAATTGCTACTTCAGCGCTTCCTGGCTTTCCGAGAGATTGCCCGTTAAATTCAAAGGTTGAATCGCATCCGATAATTAAATGGTTATTTCCTACTTTTTCCTTAACTGTGTGAGCTTTAAGAATCGCAAGAGCTATCACCATCTCTTTCGGCGATAGGGAGGTAATTTTTGGATCTTCCTCGTCAACTCCGCTAACAATTACTTCGAAAGCCACACCACCTGATTCAAGTAAGCGCTTTCTGGCAGGAGATGCTGAGGCTAACACGACCTTGCGATTGGAAGACATTAGAAAGTTTGTCCCCATTTTCTTGGAAGCGGTTGGCGAATCTGAGACTTACGCCAAAGACTTGCGGTCTCTACTTTCTTAACAACTGGCGTTGGAAGTGACTTCTCTAAAGCCGCTAGCTCTTGCTTTGAAGGCGTTCCACTTACAACCGTAAATCGCTTATTTCTGGAGTTCATTAGAGAGGAATGTTTCCATGCTTGCGAGGTGGAAGAGCAACGCGCTTATTTCGAAGTGCGCGTAGCGCCTTTGTAATTTGGTTACGTGTTTCTTGTGGCTCAATTACTTGGTCAATGAATCCGCGATCGGCGGCGATGTAAGGATTCAGTAAAGTATCCTCATAATTATCGATTAGTTCCTTGCGAGTTTTCTCAGCGTCTTTTGAATCAGCAATCTCCTTACGATGCAGGATATTTACTGCTCCTTGAGCCCCCATAACTGCAATCTGAGCTGTCGGCCAAGCCAAGTTCACATCAGCACCTAAATGCTTTGATCCCATGACGATGTAAGCGCCACCAAAAGCCTTGCGAGTAATCACTGTAATAAGTGGGACGGTTGCCTCACCATATGCATAAAGCAACTTGGCGCCACGACGAATAATTCCGTTCCACTCTTGCTCGGTACCTGGCAAGAAGCCTGGAACATCAACCAAGGTAATTACCGGGATACCAAAAGCATCACAGGTACGAACAAACCGAGCTGCTTTTTCCGACGCATTGATATCTAGAGTTCCGGCAAATTGTTGTGGCTGATTGGCAACGATACCGACGCTATGACCTTCAATACGACCGAACCCAACGATCATATTTGGCGCAAAGAGAGTGTGAACTTCTAAGAAATCTGCTTCGTCAAGGATCGCCTCGATAAGGACCTTCATGTCATAAGGCTTATTTGGATTATCAGGAATTAAGGAATCAAGGGCACGATCTGATGGCGCAACGTCATCACTTTCAGTTGCAGGAAGCACAACAGTCTCATCCATGTTATTACTTGGAAGATAGGAAAGTAGAGCCTTAACAAAATCAAGGGCGTCATCTTCGCTATCGGCAAGGTAATGTGAATTTCCAGTCTTGGTGTTGTGTGTTAGCCCACCACCAAGCTCTTCCATTCCAACTTCTTCACCGGTAACAGCCTTGATTACATCTGGGCCAGTAATAAACATTTGTGAGGTTTCATTAACCATAACTATGAAGTCGGTAATGGCAGGAGAGTAAACAGCACCACCAGCGGTTGGCCCCATGATTAATGAGATTTGAGGAATTACACCTGAGGCGCGGACATTTCGCTTAAAGATTTCACCATACTGACTTAGAGAGGCAACGCCTTCTTGAATTCGAGCACCACCAGAGTCATTAATGCCAACAATTGGAATGCCACTCTTAAGTGCAAATTCCATTACCTTCACGATCTTTTGGCCGACCACTTCTCCAAGTGAACCGCCGAAAATTAAGAAATCTTGAGAGTAGATTGCAATCGCGCGTCCATCAACAGTTGCATGTCCAGTGATCACACCTTCATGAACTAAAGAATCCATTTCGACGAAAGAGCCGGCATCAACCAGGCGTTCAATACGCTCGCGAGCAGTGAACTTTCCTTTTGCATGGCGCTTATCAACAGCTTCTTGCGGACTGGTCTGCGCCTCGAGACGACGACGGCGTAGATCAGCGATCTTTCCAGCGGTTGTGCGAATATCATCAGTCACGGTCATAAGGTACTAGTTAAGCCTCCGTAAATGAATCGAGTGCATAAAGTGGATCTTGAATTACTGAGTAGTACAGCCATAACAGGCGCGCTTTCGAGCCCTTACTGGCGGGTATCAGTGATTGAAGAAACATCTTCGACTCAGACTCTACTTCGTGAATCTAACCCAACTCCAGGAAGTGTTATCGCAACTGAATTTCAAAGTGCTGGTCGTGGTCGCCTCGATCGAACCTTCGAAGCTCCGAAATCTTGTGCCCTACTTTTTTCTTTTTATGTTGAACCTAAAATGGATTTAGATAAATTTGGTTTTATCTCATTGATCGCTGGTTTAGCCACCGCAAAATCTATTTCAGAACTTACCAAGAACAATAAATTTGAATGCAAGTGGCCAAATGATATTTTATTTGATGGCAAAAAAGTTGCAGGACTTTTGGCAGAAGTTTCAGGCAATGGGATTATTATCGGAATTGGAATAAATGTCTCAACACTTGAAGAGCAACTTCCAGTGCCTACTGCAACTTCAATTTTTCTTGTAACTGGACAAATTCTTGATCGCAATTATTTATTGGCAAAGGTTCTAGATAACTTTGAGGAACTTCTAAGGCGTTATGAGTCCGGTGAAGACCTAACCAGCGCCTACCTATCAAAGTGCGGCACTATCGGAGGCAAAGTCTTAGCAACATTGCCTGGAGGGCTGGAAGTTCGGGGGATTGCCACCGCGATCGATCCAAGTGGCGGGTTGATTTTGGACTCAGGTACTGTAATAACGGTTGGCGATTTAATTCATTTAAACAATAACAAGTAACCTTGGGAAGTGAGCTTTCCTAGAGTTGGAGTTATCGGAGCTGGGCAACTTGCTCGGATGATGGCGATTCCAGCCAATGATTTAGGAATTGAATTTAAAGTTTTTGCGGCAAGCCAAGCTGACTCGGCTGCCCAAATAGCGAATTTTATTGTTGGCGATTACGAAAGTGCCGCCGATGTAGTTACCTTTGCAAAGGGCTGCGATGTTGTGACTTTTGAACACGAATTAGTTCCGCAACGAGTTATTAAGGCGCTAGAACAATCTGGTGTAAAGGTTTATCCGAGATCTGAGTCATTTTCATTCTCACAAGATAAATTAATAATGCGTCAAAAAGTCGCCCAGCTCGGTCTACCAAATCCAAAATGGGAGCGCTATGAAGGCGGCCCAACTTCACTGCCTTATCCCTTGATTGCTAAATCTCCAACAGGGGGTTATGACGGTCGAGGCGTTTGGGTAGTTAAGAACTCAAATGAATTGGCAGAGTTGCACAAAAGCGTTCCAATTCTTTTATTAGAAGAGAAGTTAGATTTTGATTATGAAATCTCGGTAATGGTCGCAAGGTCTCCTCACAATCAAGCTGCTACTTGGCCAGCGACGCTCACGATTCAAAAAGATGGTATTTGCACACAAACCGTGACACCGGCCCCACAACTCACCGAAGAACTGGCGCGCCAAGTACAACAAGCAGCTTTGGAAATCGCCCAAGGGATTGAATTAGTTGGTGTGATGGCAGTTGAGATATTTATTTTGGGAGAAAATTTTTATATAAATGAGTTGGCCCTTCGGCCACATAATTCAGGTCATTGGAGCATTGAGGGCTCAAATACAAGTCAATTCGAACAACACTTAAGAGCAATATTGGATTTGCCACTTGGAAGTACCGCGCTAAGAGCGAGTTACTCTGTAATGGGTAATGTTTTAGGTGGTGAGAAGAGCGACATGTATCGGCCCTATCTCCATCTGATGGCGCGTACTCCGAGCCTTAAATTTCATCAATATGGCAAGGAAGTCCGGGCTGGTCGCAAAATTGGACATGTAACTTTGATTGGTGAAAACCTTCTAGAATTACAACAAGAAGTACAACATGCCGTTGACTACATGAGTGGAGTAATCGATGAGTAAATCGGTAGCAATCGTGATGGGTTCTGACTCCGATTGGCCAATCATGGAAGAGGCCGTAAAGGTATTGGATTCACTTGGCATTGATTACATCGCAAGCGTTGTAAGTGCACACCGAACTCCAGAAGAGATGTTGGATTTTGCCAAAGGCGCAGAAAAGAACGGCTATAAAGTAATTATTGCTGGAGCCGGCGGAGCAGCTCACCTTCCAGGAATGATTGCAGCAGCAACAACTTTGCCAGTAATCGGTGTACCCGTTCCGCTCAAGTATCTAGATGGAATGGATTCTCTACTGTCGATTGTTCAGATGCCAGGTGGAATTCCCGTTGCAACTGTAGGTATTGGTAATGCTAAGAATGCCGGTCTACTTGCCGCTCGAATTTTAGGTACATCGGATGCACAAGTTGCCAAGAAGGTTGCCGAACTTATGGAAAACGCTCGTGTTGAATCCCTTGCAAAGAGTGCAAACCTTTCGGCCAAGAGAAATCAGCGCACCGGCTTTTAGTTGTGTGAAGCTCTTCCTAAAGCTCTAAATTTCCAACCTGCGGCAATCCATTTATCGCGGTCTAGCGCATTTCTTCCATCGATCATGATTGCGCCTGCTACGAGTGACTTAACTTTTACCGGATCAATCTCGCGATAGATCTTCCACTCAGTTAAATGGAGAACCAAATCTGCGCCAGCAAGAGTCTTCTCAATATCAGATTCAAAGGAGAGCGCGGGGAAACGTTTCTGAGCATTTTCAATTGCCTTTGGGTCATGTACGACAACCTTTGCCCCAGCAGCTTGAATTTGCGCCGAAATATCAAGTGCAGGGGAGTCACGAACATCATCACTATCAGGTTTGAAAGCAGCACCCAGCACTGCAATCTTCTTTCCACGCAAATCATCGGATAAATCACTTCTTACTAATTCGATAACACGTTGTCTGGCACGTAGATTAATAGAATCAATTTCGCGAAGGAATTCCAAAGCTTGCTCCGCACCAAGTTCACCTGCACGTGCCATAAATGCACGAATATCTTTGGGTAGACATCCACCACCAAAGCCGATACCGGCCTGGAGAAAGCGATTTCCAATTCTTGGGTCATAACCAATTGCCTTTGAAAGAACCGTTACATCGCCACCAGCCGCCTCGCAAATTTCTGCCATTGCATTAATAAATGAGATCTTGGTGGCTAAAAAGGAATTTGCAGCAACTTTTACAAGTTCAGCAGTCGGTAGGTCAGCTCGAACCCAAGGAGTTCCAGCATCAAGATTAGACTTATAAAGTTCTTTTAATTTATTTTCAGCGCCATCGCTTGTAACGCCAACTACTAATCTATTTGGGCGCAGAGTATCTTCAACTGCGAATCCTTCACGTAAGAATTCTGGATTCCAAGCCAGTTCAACGTTGGGGTTAACCTTTGCCAATCGCTCACGAAGCCGTTGGGCGGTACCAACAGGAACAGTGGATTTACCAACGACAAGCGAGCCATCCTTGGCCAGTGGAGCGATTGCATCCAAGGCGGAATCAACAAATCGCATATCTGCAGCCAGGCTATTGCTTTGCTGTGGGGTACCAACGCAGATAAAGTGAATATCAGCGCTAGCGATAGCGCTGAAATCTGTTGTAAAAGTTAAGCGACCAGAATTAATCTCGGCTTCAAGTAGTTCTTCGAGATCTGGTTCGTAGAAAGGGACTTTACCCTTTGATAGAAGTTCGATTTTTGCGCGATCGACATCAACGCCAATTACCTCAAAACCGAGAGACGAGATGCAAGCAGCATGGGTTGCACCAAGGTATCCAGTACCTATTACGGAAACTCTAAGCGTCATTGAGCCGATACTAGCGCCACTTATGAGAGGTAACGGTAACGTGGGCCTTTATGAATGAGGTTTTGCCAGGCGTATCGGTGGTCTTGCCGATCCTCAATGAGGAACGAGATTTAGATCAAAGTATTTCAGCGATCCTTAAACAGCAATATCCGAGCGAGTTTGAGGTCATCCTGGCTCTCGGTCCATCTAACGACCGAACTAACGAGATAGCAAAAGCGCTCGCGAGAAGAGACCCCCGAGTAATCCTTGTAGAAAACCCAACGGGCAGAACTGCGAATGGATTAAACACAGCAATTCAAAAAGCTCGTTATCCAATTATTTCGCGAATTGATGGGCATGCTGAAATATCAAATACATATTTATTAGATGCCGTAACGATTCTATTGAAAACTGGCGCCGTAAATGTTGGCGGCATCATGGCTGCAGTTGGGAAAACAAAGTTTGAACGAGCCGTAGCAACCGCAATGCGCTCACCACTTGGCGTCGGTGCATCTAGGTTTCACACCGGTGGGAGCGCCGGGCCTTCAGATACGGTTTATCTTGGAACATTCTTGAAGCAGGCACTTATTGATGCTGGTGGTTATGACGAGAGATTCACCCGTGCGCAAGATTGGGAATTAAATCATCGTCTCCGGGAAAAAGGTGGAATCGTCTGGTTCGATCCAACACTTGTGGTTAATTATCGACCTCGATCTTCATTGAAGGCACTGGCAAAACAATATTTCCAATATGGAACTTGGCGCCGAGCAGTTGTCCGTAGCCATAAAGGAACTGTTAACTATCGTTATCTTGCACCCCCAGCCGCAGTTGCAATAATTATGGGATCAGTCGTTGCTTCAATATTCTTTGGAGCCGTTGCGCTATTTCCAATTGCGGTTTACCTCGTTTTAATAATTATGGGAAGTTTAGTCATTGGAAAATCATTAATTGAAAAACTACTTCTCCCATTTGTAATTGGCACTATGCACATGGTGTGGGGAGCTGGTTTTCTACTTTCACCAAAAGGTTTGATCGCAGAAGAAGAATGAAGAAGATCTGGTTCTTTGCACTCGGCGCCTGCTTGCTTTTAACAAACGCTGCTCATGCTGCAATACCTACCTCATTCACTTTTAATGGCTCAGGTTATGGTCATGGGGTTGGGCTAAGCCAGATCGGCGCAAAAGGTCAGGCCCTTGAGGGTAAAAGCGCTACGGAGATTCTTAATTATTACTTTCCCGGGACTGCAGTTGTTCCCGTGGAGGATACGCAAACCATTCGAGTAAATATCGCACATCAAGTAACGAGCGTTTCCTTTTCCATTTCCCCAACAGGAAATTTCGCAATTGCAAGTGATTCGAACACTTCAACAAACTTGGATTCATCGACAACTCTCTCCTTTTCCATAATTGGAAAAACAGTGGTCGCAACTTCAAGAACCAATAAGCTACCAGCAGTAATTCACGGCAGCGCTAACCTCTGGACCGTTAACTGGCAGGGAGATTCGGCAACGGTTACGCAGAAAGTTGGTAAGACTACATTTAAAGTTAAATACGGGTTCTTGCAGGTGCGAGCAGTTCCAATTACTTCCGTTGGATATCGGATTGAAGTCACAGAAAGCCTTCGTCTTCATGATCAATATTTATATGGAATTAGCGAAGTTCCCTCTTCCTGGCCACAGGCTGCAATGGCTAGTCAAGTAATTGCTTCGCGGACATATGCCTTGAGCCGGATGGGAAAGGTTCGTAAAGATTGTGATTGTCATGTTTACAACAC
>CANBVR010000004.1 GCA_947372965.1 Actinomycetota bacterium | reverse complement strand
AAGGCTGGACACAGTATTGATATTTATGAGGCAAGTGATCGCGTCGGTGGAAAATGCCGAACAATCTGGATCGATGGCTATGGTTTTGATACTGGGCCATCACTTCTCACCTTGCCTGCTGTCTATAGGGATTTATTCCTAAAGACTGGAAAACGCATTGAACATATTTTAGATATTGAGCCGGTGGATCCGGCCTTTGATTATTTCTTTCACGATGGAACTCGGATCACATTTCCAAATCTTTCGTTGAGTAAAACCTGTGATGAAATTGAAACCAAATTAGGCAAACGCGCTGGTGATGAATGGCATAACCTCATGCAACGGGCAGAACACATGTGGGATGTATCCAGGGGACCATTTATTGAATCTGAACTAAAGTCGATCTGGAGTTTGATCACCCGCAAAGGACTCCTTTCAGATCTCAAAATGATTGCCCCCTTTACTTCGCTACAAAAATTGACTCGTAAATACACAAATAATCCATATCTGGCAAAGATTGTGGATCGGTACGCAACATACTCTGGTTCAGATCCACGAAAAGTTCCCGGGGTATTGCTCACAATTGCATTTGTCGAGAGTTCATTTGGTGCATGGCATATTAAAGGCGGCCTAGGCAAACTTTCAACTGCGCTTCAATCTCGGTGCGAGGAACTTGGTGTCAAATTCCATTTCAACTCCCCTGTTACACAAATTTTGAATGATGGACTAAAGGCCACCGGGGTTCATGTAGGCGGGGAAGATATTTTAAGTGAGATTGTGATCGCAAATGCCGATTCCGAGGTCATCTATAACAAGTTGATTTCCCCGAAGGTTAGGAAGGTCAAAAGTGAACGGAAGAAATTAAAGCGTTCGCAAAAATCACTAGCGGGCTTCTCGCTATTGCTTGGACTAGATAACTCCAAGATTTCTGGTCCGGTGCCACAAATGAATCATCATTCAATTTATTTTCCAGAAAATTACTTCAAAGAGTTTGATCAAATATTTGTTGAAAAAATACCAGTCTCTGACCCAACAATTTATATCTGCGCCCCAAAAGATTCAGAACTGGTCGACAACAAGAATAAAGAAGCTTGGTTTGTTTTAGTAAATGCCCCGACTCATGATCCAGAAAAGGGATGGGACTGGCGAAAGGATTCTGCTTCTTACGCGCAAGAAATAATTACAAAATTGGATAATTTAGGTCTGAGAGTTAGCGAACGCCTAGATGTCTTAGAAATCCGGACTCCCTTTGATCTTCAAAATGAAGTGTCTGCACCTGGTGGCTCGATCTATGGTACTTCGAGCAATGGCTCTCGCTCCGCCTTTCTTCGAGCACGAAATCGATCACCACTCAAGAATCTATATTGCGTTGGCGGCTCAGCACATCCGGGAGGCGGACTGCCGTTAGTAGGAATAAGTGCCGAAATAGTTGCTGATGCAATCGGAAAATCTAACTAGCAAGATCCTTACTAAATGCGCGCGTGATTTGCCCGAGTGCAATTACCTGAACTAGAAGCCAAATACATGTTATGACCGTAACGCAATTCGAGTTTAACTGCCATCCGATAAGTGCTAGGGAAATTAAAATTGCTCTAACTGGCCTCTCACCAATTGTCACAATTCCGATTGTCTGATGGCCCAAGCCTGCGGCACGAGCACGTAGGTACTCTTGAATATAGGCAGCCAATAAGGTTATAAAAATTGTCAAGCCATTTGCGCCAAGTTCGTAAAGAGCTAGCGCCCAGAAAACTTCCGAAAGTCGATCGACTACTGAATCGATCACTGCACCTTTTTTACTTGTTATTCCCCGAATAATTGCAAGCGAACCATCAATTCCATCAAAGATTAGCGATATTAAGAGAAAAGCAAATGCAGCCCAACTGGTGGGAAAACGCCAAACCAGAATTGCAAAAAATAGCCCCAAGAACGTCAGAAAGTTTGGGTTAACTCTTAACTTTGCGAGGGGTTTTACAATCCCAAAAGAAATATTTAACCAGCCACGGACAAAACCTTTAATTTGAGCGCCACCATGAAGATTTGACCAATTTGTTAAGAAACTATCTAACTCCACGGTTATTTACCCCTAAATTATTTGCAATTTCTAGAGTCGCGGTTGCCGAATTCATAGTGTAAAAATGCAATCCTGGGACGTTTGCCGCTAGAAGTTCTTCACAGAGCTTGGTCGCAAGTTCTACGCCTAACTTACGTACTGCATCCGGATCATCAGCAACCTTAGAAAACTCGCGCTCTACATGGTTAGGAATTGGTGTGCCCTGCAACTCTGCCATTCGATTTAATTGTTTTACATTTGTAATTGGCAGGATGCCAGCAATAATCGGCAACTTTGAACCACGCTTTTCAAGTTTTTCGACCAGCGAAATCCATTTCGAACTCTCGAGAAAGAATTGTGTGGTTGCGAAAGTTGCACCTAGTTCTTCCTTGCGAATTAGAACGTCAATATCTTTCTCTAAATTCCCTCCACTTGCAGGATGGCCATCTGGGAACGCGGCAACACCAATTTCAAAACCACCAAATGTATTTGCCAACTCAACTAGTTGGTCGGCGTGATCAAATCCTCCTGGTGTTGTTAACCATGGAGCCGTTGGACCATTTGCCGGATCTCCCCGGAGGGCAAGAATGCTTTTGATTCCAACATCTCGATACTGGCCAAGGATCGCGGTGAGTTCTTCCTCTGTTGAACCAACGCAGGTTAAATGTGCCACAGTGCTGATTCCGGTTCGATCGGTGATTTCTTTAGTAATGCGAATTGTGCGATCACGTGTACTTCCACCTGCGCCGTAGGTCACAGAAATGAAATCTGGCGCCAATGAATGAAGGGCTGCCATGGCATCCCAAAGACGATCTTCGCCCGCCTGGTCTTTAGGCGGGAAGAATTCAACCGAGATTGTCATAGGCAGGCAGGTTACCCTTACCGAGTGAATTCCGCTTCTATGACGCTCCTTTCAGAGGTGCGAACCTCTATAAATGAGGCGCTACTGGAATTTGTACGCACAGAGAATAAATACTTAAATGAAATTGGTTCTGAGTTAGTACCGGTTGCCAATGCGATGGAGCGATTCCTCTTAGACAGTGGGAAACGACTACGTCCGATTTTTTCCTATGTTGGATTTTTGGGAACTGGATCTAAGCCGACACCAGAAATTATTAAAGCTTGTGCCAGCCTAGAACTTGTTCATGTCTGCGCCCTTATGCACGACGATGTAATGGATGGTTCAGATACCAGAAGAGGTGCGCCCGCAATTCATCGCGCCTTTGAACAGATGCATATTGAAAATAAACTTCATGGTTCTTCAGAGCAATTTGGAATTTCGGCAGCAATTCTTCTCGGAGACTTAGCGCTTGTTTGGTCTGCCAAGATGCTTCATCAGGCAGGACTTAGCAATGATGTCTTAGTCCGCGCCCTTGAAATGTATGACGAGATGCGCGTGGAACTAATGGCTGGTCAATATTTAGATGTATACGAACAGGCACTTGGTTCGCAATCGGTCGAAAGATCACTGAAAGTTGCTCGATATAAATCTGGAAAATACACAATCGAACGGCCGCTTCATTTTGGGGCTGCTCTTGGAAGTGCCAACCCCACTGCCCTGTATGAGATTTATTCGAACTACGGTTTACCCCTTGGCGAAGCCTTCCAACTTCGCGACGATGTTCTTGGAATCTTTGGCGATCCAGCAGAGACTGGAAAACCTGCCGGTGATGATTTGCGAGAAGGTAAAAGAACAGTCCTTCTTGCTAAAACTATGGAGTTGGCTTCAAAAAATGAGAAAGAAGTAATTGAAAGCGCTCTTGGGGATCAAAAACTTTCACCCGCTAAAGTTGAAGAAATTCGAAAGATTATTATTGACTGTGGCGCTTTAGAGCAACTTGAAGAACTCATCACCGCTCTGACTAATCAAGCTATAACTGCGCTCAACTCAATTGATTTGAACCCAGCGGCATTAGAACCGATGCAAACGTTGGCAAATGTAGTAACTAACAGGAAGATATAAAATAGTGAAAAAGGTAAAAGGCCCCACCGATCATGTTGTAATTGTTGGTGCAGGGCTAGGTGGTCTAAGCGCCGCCCTTCGCCTTGCTGGTGCAGGTCGAAAAGTTACTGTGGTTGAACGTGAAAGTGTTCCTGGTGGTCGAAATGGCCTACTTAAAAAAGATGGTTACTCATTTGATACTGGCCCAACGGTTTTAACAATGCCGGATCTAATTCAAGATGCCCTTTCTTGTGTTGGGGAGGATTTGAAGGACTGGTTAGACCTAATCCCTCTCAAACCTTTGTATCGCGCTTTTTACCATGACGGGTCATCTTTGGATGTTCATGCCGAAACTGGACGGATGCAGGAAGAGATTAGAAATGTAATTGGTCCGGATGAGGCCGCTGGCTACGGACGTTATGTTGATTTTGTTACAAAGCTTTATAAGTATGAAATGAATGACTTCATTGATAAAAATATTGATTCACCTCTAAATCTTTTAACGCCAAACTTGGCAAAGCTAGTTGCACTCGGTGGATTTCGTCGCCTTGCTCCCAAGGTGAGCAATTTCTTAAAAGATCCACGCACTCAAAAGGTCTACTCCTTCCAAGCCATGTATGCGGGAGTAAGCCCACAACAAGCACTCGCGATCTATGCCGTTATCGCATATATGGATTCAGTTAACGGAGTGTTCTTCCCTAAGGGTGGAATGCATGCAGTACCTCGCGCTCTTGCCGGCGCTGCTGCAAAGCATGGTGTGGAATTTAAATACAACAGCAAAGTAACAACCGTAGAGCATTCCAACGGCCGCGCTACTGCAGTGATCATTGAAAACGGCGAAAGAATCGAATGCGACACCTTGATTCTAAATCCAGATCTTCCCGTTGCTTGGCGAGAATTACTTGGCCGCACCCCGCCAAGCGTAAAGCGACTTACGTATTCACCATCGTGTGTAACACTTTTGGTTGGATCAAATAAGAATTATGACCATCTGGCACATCACAATATTCACTTTGGGGAGTCATGGGATGGCGTCTTTGATGAATTAATCACCAAAAAAACTCTTATGTCTGATCCGAGCCTGCTCGTCACAGTTCCAACTCATGATGATAAGGACTTAGCTCCTGCAGGTAAAAATTCTTATTACATTCTCTTTCCAACACCAAACCTAAGTGCTGATATTGATTGGAAGAAGCAAGGCTCGTTGTACCGCGATCAAATGATTAAGACTATGGAGTCCCGTGGCTACGGCGGGTTTGGCGATTCAATTGAAGTAGAGCACATGACTACTCCCCTTGATTGGCAAGCCAAGGGAATGGAACAAGGTGCACCATTTGCTAGTGCTCACACCTTCTTCCAAACTGGCCCATTTCGTCCTAAGAATTTGGCTAAAGGATTTGAAAATGTTGTCTTCACTGGTTCTGGCACTCAGCCTGGCGTTGGAGTTCCAATGGTCTTGGTTTCTGGTCGACTTGCGGCAGAGAGAATAGTTGGACCGGTTAAGTAGTTATAAATGGATGAATTAACTGCTGCTGGGATTTTGGATCCGCAACTTCGAGCCTCATATGAAGAATGTGAGCGGCTAAATTCGCTGCATGGAAAGACTTACTATCTTGCAACACTTTTATTACCGCCAGCTAAACGACCTCATGTACATGCCCTGTATGGATTTGCGAGATACGCGGATGAAATTGTAGATGACTTATCTTCCACGTTGTCAGAAGAAGAGAAGGCTGCAGAACTAGAGAGATGGGGCAAGGGAGTCCTTGCTGACATTAAGACTGGTACCAGCAAAGACCACATTGGACGCGCCCTTGTAGATACAGTCCAACGCTTTGCAATTCCAATTGGATATTTCGAAGCATTCCTGCACTCGATGACAATGGATCTGACTGTTTCCCAGTATCAGACATTCGAAGATTTAATGGAATATGTCTATGGCTCAGCTTCAGTAATTGGCCTGCAAATGGTCCCAATTCTGGGGGGCGATATTGAGGCGGCAAAGGTTTGTGCCGAAAAACTTGGAACTGCTTTTCAGCTAGCAAATTTCATTCGTGATGTCGGAGAAGATTTAGATCGAGGTCGGGTATATCTCCCAATTCAGGAGCTACAAAATCATGGCGTTACCTCAGAGATGTTGGAGGCTAAGGTTTTGACTCCACAGATTAAAAGCGCGCTAAAGGAGCAGATTGAGCGGGTTCGAAGATTGCAACGTGAAGCAACTCCCGGGATTGCCTACTTGGCACCTGAAAGTCGCGCCTGCATCGAAGCTGCAAGTGAACTTTATTGTGGCATCGTCGATGAAGTACAGAAGATTGACTATGAAATCTTCAAAATCCGCGCGAAGACTTCGACTTGGCGCCGAATAAAAGTTGCTCTTCCTGCTTACTTGCGGGCGCGCCGCGCTAGATAGTTTGCTAACGTAGGTCTCAACGGGAGCCGATTAGTTGGCTGAGAGGATCTGAAATTCAGATCGACCGTAGAACCAGTTCGGTAATGCGAATTGGAAAGGGGTCTTAATGCACTTTAATTTAATGGTTACAGTATTTACTGCTTGGGGTTACAAATTATCATTACTAGAACTCTTAGCATTTATAACTTCGGTGATCGGGGTTGGTTTAGGGATTTGGGGACCTCGTGCAACTTGGTCTTGGTGGAATTTAAGTTCACTTCTCTATGCTGGCCTTTTTTTTCAACAGAAGTACTACGCGAGTGCCTTTCTTCAATTTATCTTTATCGCCGGAGGTTTTTGGGGTTGGTTTGGCTGGGGTAAAAAGGGTGCCTCCCCGGAAAAATTATCAAGACGCCATAAAGCTTTTTGGGCGCTGGCATTTTTAGTTGGTTGGTTCTCTCTATACCCTATTTTAAAGAAGATAGGTGCTGCTGCATCACTAACTGATGCATTTGGATTTGTTGGAAGTTGTATTGCTCAAGTATTAATGGTCGTAGAGAAATATGAATCTTGGCCAATTTGGTTTGTAGTAGATGCTGTTTATACCTACCAATTTTGGCGTGGCGGTTCTTATTTAACTGCCATCCTCTATTTTATCTTTGTCCTTATTGCAATCGCAGGTTGGAAGCGGTGGCTCAATGAGTCAAACAACTCAAGAGGTAATTAACCACCTCCAAGTTCTAAGCCCGTCGTGTGGAAAAACGATCGTTTTAGCAATTGATGGGCCAGCCGGCTCGGGCAAGACAACACTTGCCCGAAAAATTACCGACCAACTTGCCGACCAATTTGCCGATGTAAACACTATCCATATGGATGATTTGTATCGTGGTTGGGAAAATACTCTCACCAATGATTTGTCAAAGCTTCTAAAGCAAATCCTAGGTCTAGTTGAATTTGAAGATCGAATTGAATTTGAACCTTTCAATTGGGGTTCTGGAAAGGTAGATTCACGAGTAAATTTTCCAGCCCCTAAATACTTAATTTTAGAAGGTGTAGGATCTGGGCAATTAGCTATTAGTGAAAAGATCGCAGCATCTATCTGGATCGAAGTGCCGATTCACATTGGACTTGAAAGAGTCCTAGAACGTGACGGGGTGGCGATCGCCCCACAAATGGATGAATTCATCCGAACTCAAAGTCGCTATTTTGAGGAAGAAGGCACTAAGAAGCGCGCGGATTACCGCTTAAGTGGGCTATCAATTAACTAAGATTTAAGCGTGTCCGACCTAACCGGCGAAATAATCGATAACCGCTATCAGCTTCAGCGGATTATTGCTGCTGGCGGAATGGCAACTATTTACTCGGCTCTTGACCTTCGACTAGATCGAACTGTTGCCGTAAAAATTATGCATTCGCATCTTGCAAACGATGAAGATTTTGTAAACCGCTTCATTCGAGAAGCAAAGGCAGCTGCTGCACTTTCCCACCCAAATATTGTTGCGATCCAAGATCAAGGATGGAATGAGGGTGGAGCGCCAGCAGTATTCATAGTTATGGAATTAATAGATGGATTTACGCTTCGAGATTTAATCCACGAACAAGGCCAGTTGAAAATTGAAGATGCACTTCGATATTTTGCTCCAATCTTGAGCGCCCTTTCGGCTGCACATCGAAAAGGAATCCTTCACCGAGATATCAAGCCAGAAAATATTCTGATCTCAAAAGATGGTCGAGTGAAGATCGCAGATTTTGGACTTGCCAGGGCAATGGATATGGGCGCCACAATGACCGCAGAATCTAGCGTCATTTTGGGAAGCGTTTCTTATCTCTCCCCCGAGCAAGTACAACGTGGAATTTCAGATGCCAGAAGCGATGTTTATGCCGCCGGCATAGTTCTTTTTGAAATGCTCACGGGAAAGAAGCCATACGATGGCGAATCCCCAATTCAAATCGCCTATATGCATGTAAATGAAAATGTTCCAGCGCCTTCTACTCTTCGCTCTGAGATTCCACCGGAACTTGATAATTTGGTGGTTAAGGCAACCGCCAATAATCCAGATAAGAGATACGCAAGTGCCGGTGCGATGCAAGAAGATTTTCAAGCCATTTTGCAGAAACTTGACCCAAAGCGTCGACAACTAAGTCTTGAATTGGATATTCCAATTCAAAGAGCCAAACCTGAGAAGAAACGGCGTGAGCCCGTGAAAGAAAAAACTGGAAATACCACTACCGCTGAAATTCGCCGGAAGCGAAAGACCTCTAATCGTGTAAAGCGTAATAGAGCGGTCGCGCTCTTAATTTTGTTTGCACTTCTCTTCACGGGATATAAATTTGTTGGCGGGGGAAATAAAATCTCTATCCCATCTTTGGCTGGAATGACCCAGGGAGAAGCCACTAAAGTCTTGAGTGGACTTGGCCTCAAGGCAGATATTTCCGATGTGGTATTTAGTGAAGATGTTCCAAAAGATAAAGTAATCCTTTCCAAGCCTGCGGGCGGAGGGAAAGTTTCCATAAACGGAACAGTCCACTTACAAATATCTAAGGGACCTGATCGGATTGTTGTTCCAGCACTTGCCGGACTTAATATCGATTCGGCAACAGTCATTCTTGAGGCTGCTGGTTTAAAAGTTGGCCGGATCACTAAAGGATTTAGCGCTACTCGTGAAATGGACCTCATAGTTTCAAGTAGCCCATCTGCTAAATCTCAAGCTCGCAAGGGATCTACAGTTGATCTCGTTATTAGCCAAGGTATCGAGCAAGTAAGTGTTAATTCTTATGTTGGTAAGACAAGTGACCAGGCGTTAAATGAGATTACTTCCGCCGGAATAATTGTTAATTCCACCTATGAGTACAGCGATACGGTTCCACTTGGAACTGTGATTTCGCAGAACCCTGATGGAAGTTCTCCGCTTGCTAGAGGCAGCAAGTTAACACTTACTATTTCAAAGGGACCTGCCGCAATCTTCATTCCAAATGTCTATTCACTCACCGAGATTAAAGCCGCAACTATTTTGGAAAATCTTGGTTTCCAGGTAAAGGTGAAGAAGATTGGCAGCAAAAAGGTGAAGACCGTTACAAATATTTCACCAGCAAGCGGAACAAAGGCAAAACCAGGTTCGCTAGTAACGATCACTCTTGGCTAACTTTAGGAAGAACTTCGATAAGGTTGCCTGATGGCTGCTGCAAATAAAATCGGAGTTCCACGCCTTGGTGCTCATACGCCAACATCTGGTGGCATGGCAAAACGCTCAATTGCATATGCCCAAGAAATTGGTGCCGAAGCAATTCAAGTATTTGCCTCAAACCCTCGTGGTTGGGCGATGCCTGAGGCAAATCCAGAGGCTGATAAAGCCTTTAGTGACAAAGCATCCGAACTTGATATTGAAACTTATGTTCACGCACCATTTTTAATAAATCTCGGATCTCCAACTCCATCAACATATGAAAACTCAGTTGCAGCCACCGCATATGCACTTAAACGCGGGCGCGAAATTGGATCAAAAGGCGTAGTAATTCATACCGGCTCAGCCGTTGATGAAGGGCATATAGCAAATGCCTGGAAGCAAATTAATAAGGGAATGATGCCGGTTTTAAAGAAGTTGAAGGATGAGGATCCTTGGCTGCTTTTGGAGCCGACAGCTGGCCAAGGTCAGTCATTGGTAAAAAAGCTCGATGACTTAACAAAATATTTTGATGCACTTGAATGGCACCCAAAAGTTGGTGTCTGCCTAGATACATGTCACGTATTTGCTGCAGGACATGACATTGCGAAAAAAGGTGGGATGACGCAGACCCTTGATTTGTTAGTAGAAATTGTGGGAATTGAAAGAATTCAATTGATACATGCCAACGATTCTATGGATGTTTGTGGTGCGCTTAAAGATCGCCATCAAAATATTGGCGAAGGAGAAATTGGTCTAAAGCCATTTGAAGAACTTCTCGCCCATCCGGCGGTAAACAACGCACCATTAATACTTGAAACCCCAGGCATGGAAGTTGAACATGGCCGGGAAGTTGCCATGCTTCGCAAGATGCGCGAGAAGGTAAGAAAGTAAGTGAAAGACCATAAATTATTTCCGGCAATAATTTTAACTTCCGTTGCGGCTATTTGGGGTGGCGCCTTTGTCGCAATGAAAGATACCTTGGTGCGACTTGATGTTAATTCCTTCTTGGCTTGGCGATTCATTATTGCAACATCCCTTTTAATTGCGATTCGTCCGCGTGTTTTGAAATCCTTTAACAGAGCTTTTCTGAAGAAGGGTGCGCTTATAGGCACCTTCCTTGGTCTTGGGTACATCTTTCAATCATTTGGTCTCACTTTGACAACAGTCGGTAAGACTGGATTCATAACAGGCCTATATGTAGTAATTACTCCAATTGTTGCAGCGGTAGTTCTTCACAAGCACACCAATAAATTCGAGTGGGGTGCTGTAACAATCGCGACTATTGGCCTAGGGATACTTTCGTTTAATGGCATTTCAATCGGACTTGGCGAATTCTTAGTACTCGTAAGTGCTTTCTTATTTGCCTTTCATATTGTTGCACTTGGCGAATGGGCAAACGGCCTTGATGTTTATGCCCTTACGGTTCTTCAACTTGGAACCTGCGCGATTATCACCTTTCTTGCAAGCCTCAAGAGTGGCTTTCATACTCCACCCGATTCTAGAGTTTGGGCTGCGATCTTATTTACGGCAGCATTTGCAACGGCGCTAGCGTTTATTGTCCAAACTTGGGCACAGTCTTTTATGCGGCCAAATGCTGTAGCTGTAATTCTTACACTTGAAGTTCCATTTGCTGCAGTTTTTGGCATCTTGATTTTGAAGGAAGCGCTAACCACTCGCATTGCTATCGGCGGACTCCTGGTCTTATTCGCAATGTATCTGATAATTTTGCTAGATAACAAGAAGAGAGATGTGGTGTCCACAAATGATTGACCTACGCTCGGATACAGTAACAAAACCGTCACAAGCAATGCGCCATGCCATGGCTGTGGCCGATGTTGGTGATGATGTTTATGGCGATGACCCAACCGTGAATGCATTAGAGCAGCGCGTAGCCAAACTCTTTGGTAAGCAAGCTGGTCTATTCACACCATCAGGTTCATTAGCTAACCAACTTGCCATTCGTACGCTAGTCAATCCGGGTGAAGAATTAATTACAGAGACTGATTCACATATTGTCCGAGCCGAACTTGGTGCCGGCGCTGCCTTTAGCGGAATCACCACCCGAACTTGGAAGGCGCCGCTTGGAAAATTGTTAGCTGATGATGCCCTTGAATTAGCAAAGCCAAACTCTGGGCCCTACCTAGTTTCAACTACTGCGATTGCCGTAGAAAATACCCACAACTTTGGTGGGGGCACAATTCAGTCAATTGATGAAATCGCAAAATTGAGTGCCGAGGCTAAAAAACTCGGAATCTTTCTTCACTTAGATGGCGCACGTATCTGGAATGCACACGTGGCATCAGGAGTCCCATTGGAAGAATATGGAAAGCATTTTGAGACAATAAGCGTCTGTCTTTCAAAGGGCCTTGGTGCACCAGTTGGATCAGTAATGCTTGGAACAAGTGAACGTGTTAGCGGCGCGCGCGTCTGGCGCAAGCGTTATGGCGCCGGCATGCGCCAAATCGGAATTCTTGCCGCAGCTGGAAATTATGCCTTGGATAATAATATTTCACGTCTGGCAGAGGATCATTCACGAGCAAAGAAAATTGCAATTGCGTGCGCCGAAGTATCCCAAACTCTCATTAACCCAGAGACCGTTGAAACAAATATAGTTGCACTAAACCTTGCTCATTTTTCAGTAACAGCACAAGAGATAAATGCCGAACTAAATAAATTGGGAATTTTGGCAAGTGCCTTAGGTCCAAAGTTCCTTCGGCTTGTCACTCACTTGGATTTTACCGATCAAGATTTAGATAAAGTCTTACTCGAACTTCCAAAACTTCTAAAGCGCACCCTCGTGGCGAAGTAACCATTCTTTAGTTTCTAGCCCATATCCATAGTTTCCCAAGGCGCCACCTGACTTAACCACTCGATGGCAAGGCACTATCGGCGCAACTAAATTCCTGCCGCACGCAGTACCCGCCGCTCTTACTGCACTTGGTGATCCGGCACGCTCTGCCAATTCTGCATATGACCAAGTTTTTCCGGCAGGTATTTTCCTCATTACCTTCCAAATAGCTTGCGAGAATTCAGCACCAGGCTGACGCACTTTTATGCCACCAAGAGCGCTAATGTCACCAGAAAAGTAATCGGAAACCAAATCACTAATTATTGGAATTTCTTTTACGTTCTTAGAGCCACGATTGCTATCACTTGAATCCATACGTTCAAATAAATCTTCAAAGCTGCGAAATCCTGCTCCCAGCAATACGTGTTGATCGCTCACAAGAAATAGGGTGCCGATTGGCGTCTTGTGGGATGTTCGCAAAAGCACAGGCAAACCCTATGTTCTTATTTCTAGGTTGGGAAGGGCTTTATTTACGGTCGCGCAACATTTGCGCAACTAAGAAAGCAAGTTCTAAGCTCTGAGTGTGGTTCAGGCGCGGATCACAGGCAGTCTCATAGCGAGTGGCTAAATCATCTTCAGAGATCTGTTCACCGCCACCAACGCACTCAGTAACATCATCGCCGGTAAGTTCAATATGAATTCCGCCTGGGTGGGTTCCAAGTGCCTTGTGCACCTCAAAGAAGCCTCGAACTTCATCCAATACATCGTCAAACTTACGAGTCTTATATCCAGAAGGTGCTTCGTAAGTATTACCGTGCATTGGATCGCAAACCCAAAGTACTTTCGCTCCAGATTCTGTAATTGCTTTTACAAGTGGCGGCAACTTCTCGCGAATCAAGCCGGCGCCCATACGAGTGATGAATGTTAATCGGCCAGGTTCATTGGTTGGATTCAACTTTTTGATCATTGCAAGAGCATCTTCAACAGAAGTCTTGGGCCCAAGTTTGATTCCAATTGGATTTTGGATCTTTGCGGCAAAGTCCATATGTGCGCCATCTAATTGGCGGGTGCGCTCCCCGATCCAAACAAAATGGCCAGAGACGTCGTAAGGCAACCCAGTACGAGAATCAATTCGAGTTAGAGCCTTTTCATATTCAAGAATCAAGGCTTCGTGTGATGAATAGAAATCCACTGTTTTAAATGCCTCAGGATCAACGCCAGCTGAAGCCATGAAATCTAGCGCGCGCCCAAGTTCTGTTGCCATTTGCTCGTACTGTGTGGCAAATCTTGGGTCTTTAGCAAAACCCTTATTCCATTCATGAACTTGTCGCAGATCAGCAAATCCACCTTGAGTAAAGGCGCGTACTAAATTCAGTGTCGATGCAGAGGTGTGATAAACCTGAACCAAGCGATCTGGATTTGGCGTGCGTGCTTCGAGAGTGAATTCAAGATCATTGACCGCATCGCCACGATAAGCAGGAAGAGTTACATCGCCACGAGTTTCATCGTCTTTGCTTCGAGGCTTTGCGAATTGCCCGGCCATTCGTCCAACTTTAATTACCGGAAGAGAGGCGAAATATTGAAGTACGGCCGCCATTTGAAGAATGGTTTTAATACGATCTCGAATTGAATCTGCTGTTGCAGCGACAAAGGTCTCAGCGCAATCGCCACCCTGCAGCCAGAAGGCACCGCCGCTTTGAGCAAGTGCAATTCTCTCTTTTAATTGATCGCATTCGCCAGCGAAAACAAGTGGCGGCAAACTTTTTAGCGTTGCTACCGCTTTTTTTACAGGCTCGCCATCAGGACCGCCAGGCCATTGAGGCTGTTGCGCAGCGACAAGGCCGGGCGTGAAGATTGAATCCAAGTTCATATCCTTAATCCTAATTCAGTCGGGGAAGCTGGCGTTTTGAATAAATCTGGAATTATCCGAAGAAGACTTGTGCTTCTGCGTATAGCTCGGGATTTACGAGTTTAAGTTGGGTGGTAGCTGAAGCTAGAGGTACACGCTCGATATTGGTGCCGTGCAGCGCAACCATCTTGCCGTAATCCCCATCATGAATTGCTGTGATCGCATGTAAGCCAAAACGAGTTGCAAGAACTCGGTCAAATGCGGTTGGCGAGCCACCACGTTGAATATGCCCAAGCACTGAAGTACGAGCTTCCTTACCGGTCTTCTCTTCGATCTGGCCAGCAAGCCATTCGCCAATTCCAGAGAGCTTTACGTGACCGAATGAGTCAAGGGTTTGATCCTTAACAATCATGTCACCATCTTGTGGAATAGCGCCTTCGGCAATAACGATAATTGGGGCGTAAGAAGATTTGAATCGGGAATTAACCCACTCGCAAACCTTATCTACAGAGAATTTAACTTCTGGAATCAAAATGCATGCAGCTCCGCCGGCAATTCCGGAATGAAGCGCAATCCAACCGGCGTGACGACCCATAACTTCAACGATCAGCGCGCGGTGGTGTGATTCAGCAGTTGTGTGCAAGCGATCAATCGCTTCTACTGCAATATTTACTGAGGTATCAAAACCAAAGGTGTAATCAGTGTTATTCAAATCGTTATCGATAGTCTTTGGAACGCCAACTACCTTTACGCCAAGAGCATCTAGTTTGGTAGCTACGCCAAGAGTATCCTCGCCGCCGATTGCTACTAGTGCATCGATCCCCATTTTTTCTAAGTTCTCTTTGATGCGCTCAACGCCATTTTCAATTTTAAATGGGTTTGTACGTGAAGAACCGAGAATGGTTCCGCCGCGTGGCAAAATTCCACGAGTCTCTTCAATACCGAGCGGCATGGTTAATCCCTCTAGAGGACCTTTCCAGCCATCTCGGAACCCTACAAATTCGTAGCCATATTCCTTAACACCCTTGCGAACTACCGCACGGATTACTGCATTTAGGCCTGGGCAATCCCCGCCGCCTGTTAGAACACCAATACGCATCTGAACTCCAGTTTATTTTCGTGATGAGAACTACTCGTGAAATATGGTCAACGATGACAGGGGAAGTCTACCCTCAAGGCAGTGGTGGATCAGATCTACCGACGGGTTTAACTGAGCGAGGCGGAGGATGAAATGGCCGAGAAGCAGGCGCTGGTTGCAGGAATTGATTCCTCAACGCAGTCCGTAAAGGTCGTAATTCGAGAAGCGCAATCCGGTGAGTTGATTCGAGAAGGTCGCGCATCACACCCAGATGGAAGTGAAGTAGATCCAAAGTACTGGTGGAGCGCGATGCAAGAGGCTATCAAAGAAGCGGGTGGGCTCTCCGACGTTTCTGCAATTTCAATAGGAGCACAACAACATGGAATGGTGGCGCTCGATTCTGCTGGTGAAGTAATACGTCCAGCACTTCTTTGGAATGACACTCGTTCGGCGAAAGCTGCGGAAGATTTGAATTCACAAGTTGGTGGAAATTCAGAGATGGCGAAAGCTGTTGGGTCTGTACTTGTTGCCTCATTTACAGCTACTAAAGTCCGTTGGCTGGCTGACAACGAGCCGGAAAATGCAAAACGATTGGCAGCCGTGGCCTTGCCACATGATTGGTTATCTTGGAAGTTATCAGGAAGCAAAAATATTGCTGACCTAGCAACTGACCGAGGAGATGCCAGCGGAACTGGTTATTTCGATGCAACGAAAAGCGCCTATCGCAAGGATCTCTTTGCGTCCGCCCTTCGAAGCGAACAACCAATTACCTTTCCAAGAATTATTGAGCCCAATCAATTTGGTTTAAAAACAGAATCTGGAATTCCAATTGCTGCTGGCACCGGTGACAATGCTGCCGCTGCACTTGGCGTTGGCGCTGCGCCTGGAGATGTTGTTGTTTCTATTGGAACAAGTGGAACCGCATTTGCAGTTTCAACGACGCCAACCCATGATTCGAGCGGTGAGGTTGCAGGTTTTGCCGACGCGACTGGCCACTATCTACCACTTGTATGCACGTTAAATGCAGCACGAATTTTGGATGCAGCAACAACGATCCTTGGCATACCACATGAAGAACTTGGAAAACTTGCCCTTTCTGCAAATCCAGGAGCAAATGGACTTACCTTGCTCCCATATTTTGAAGGAGAACGAACACCAAACAGACCAAATGCAACAGGTGTGCTCTCTGGATTAAATCTTGCCAACACTAATCGCGCAGATTATGCACGAGCTATGATCGAAGGAATGCTCTGTGGTCTGGCAGATGCGGTTCATTCACTTGAAAAATTAGGTGTTTCCGTGAAACGCGTTTTATTAGTTGGAGGTGCTGCAAAAAATCCAGCAGTTGGCGAAATCGCTTCCGCGCTATTTGGACGTGAAGTAATAATTCCACCACCTGGTGAATATGTTGCAAATGGAGCCGCCAAACAAGCTGCTTGGGCGCTTCTTGGAGGTGCAACCCCACCAAATTGGAATTTAGGTAAGGTTGAAAGTATTACGGCAACACCGACTCCGGATGTTTTAACCAAGTATCGAAAACTTCGCGACCAAACTGAAGGTTGGTAAAAAAATATGTCACTCCGTCAAGATATGGTGCAATATTTAGAGATGCGCAGTGCAAGTAATCTGCCCGAAGTCTGGCAAGTGCCAGTTGAAGTTTTGCGTCAAGGTTTAGAAGGTAGGCCAGCACAATCTGGTGAACCGGAGAAGATTTATGAGATCGAGCACCGATTTATTCCAGGGCCGACAAGTGATCTACCGATTCGAATTTATCGACCTCATTGGCACTCCCCTCTTCCAGCACTTGTCTTCTTCCACGGAGGCGGCTGGGTTTTAAATTCGCTTGATATTTACGAGCAGGCGTTGCGATCAATGGCCAACAAGGGTCAATTTGTCGTGATTGCAGTTAATTACCAGAAGGCACCAGAACATCCATTCCCAATTCCGTTTGATGATTGCTATGCCACGCTACTTTGGGTTGCGAAAAACGCCGAGAAATTAGGTATTGATCCAAATCAAATTGGTGTTGGCGGTGACAGCGCTGGTGGAAATTTAGCTGCAGCTGTTGCAATCAAAGTCCGTGATACGAAAGATCTCCCGCTGGCCTTTCAAGTACTTGTTTATCCTTGCAACGATGATGAAATGAATTATGAATCCGCGAAAAATAATGGATCCGGATACGGTCTTTCAACAAAGGCAATGAAATGGTTCTGGGAACAATACTTATCAAAGAAATCAGATACAAAAAATCCTTATGCAGTTCCAGTAGCAGCAAAAGATTTCACTGGGCTCGCCCCAGCAATTATTACAACAGCTGAGTTTGATCCACTCCTTGATGATGGCTATATCTACTCAGAACTCCTAAAAAAGTCTGGCGTACAGGTGATATATCGGGAGTACGAGGGGTTAATTCATGGTTTCTTCTCAATGGCTGGAGTGACCGAAGCGGCAAATGAATTGCACCAAAACTTGTGTGATGAAATTAATGCACTTTTAATGCGCTAACCTAAACCCATGTCACGCCGCGGTTGGATCCTATTTTTCACCGTTGGATTACTTTGGGGAATCCCCTACTTGCTGATCAAGGTTGCTGTAGAGGAGCTATCAGCCCCGACAATTGTTCTCTCTAGAGTCGTTATAGGTTCGCTTATTCTTATTCCAATTTCCGTGCGGCGCGGAAGTTTCAAATCTGCTTTTACGAATATGCGTTATGTCTTTCCTTACGCGATTGCCGAGATGGTTATTCCTTGGATTTTAATAACGGCTGCAGAACAAAAAATAAATTCCGGTCTAGCCGGACTTCTTGTTGCGACGGTTCCAATTTGGTCAACGATTCTGGCCTCTGCCTATGGAGATAAAACGGTATGGCATCACAAACGCCTAATCGGAATGCTCGTTGGGTTTATTGGAATTTTTCTAGTTGTCGGCATTGAAAGTCTTTCGGGAAAAAATAGTTTTGTTGCCATCGCCATGATTTTGCTGGCATCAGCCAGTTACGCCTGGGCAGTTGCCAGAATCCAAAGCCAAATTCCACATGTAGATGGAATTGCCATCAACGGCATTGCGATGTTCATTACTGCACTTGTTTATCTGCCATTTGTCATTCTTAATCACCCAGCGCATATCCCCAGCGCAAGAGTCATAGCTTCAGTTGTTGGCTTAGGACTTTTCCCAACGGCGCTGGCCTTCATTCTCTTCTTCATTTTGCTAAAGGAAATTGGGGCGGCTCGTGCCTCGCTCGTAACTTATTTGAATACCGCTTTTGCCATAGTCCTTGGCGTGGTACTGCTTGGTGAGCCATTAACACTTGGTATTGCAATTGGATTGCCATTAGTTTTAATCGGCTCATATTTTGCAAGCCGCAAGCCTCAATCTACTTCTCTGTAAATCCAAGTTTCTTGAGCGCTTTGGCATCTCGTTGCCATTCTTTACTTACCTTTACATGTATTCCTAGATAACACTTAGCACCTAGAAAGTTTTCCACCGAGCCACGTGCGCGCATTCCGATCGCCTTTAGGCGTGAGCCTTGTGGTCCGATAATGATTGATTTCTGACTATCCCGCTCTACGTGCAATGTCACGTGAATGTCATAGAAATCTTTTCCTTCACGCTTGGACATTTCATCAACGGTGATTACAACCGAGTGCGGAACCTCTTCGTAAAGTTCTTCTATTGCCGCCTCGCGAATCAATTCGGTAATCGTTAACTCGACAGCCTGATCGGTTGAGATATCTTCTGGATAAAGGGAAGGTGAAATTGGTAATTTGCTTGATAGCAAATCAAGAAGTAATTCGGTCTGCTCTTCAAGCTTTGCTGAAATAGGGACAATCTCGGCAATCTGCAAGCCAACCTTCGCCGCAAAATCATTAACGGCTGAGAGTTGAACCATCAATTCTTCCTTTTTAACGCGGTCTACCTTTGTGACTGCAATAAATACATTTCGTTGTTTTGCAACAGCTCGAGCGATAAATTCATCCCCATGGCCAATTTCCTCGTCAGCAGGAATACAAATAACTACTGCATCAACCGATTCAAGGTTTTCGGTAACCATCTCATTAAGTCTTGAGCCAAGTAGAGTTTTTGGCTTGTGAACACCTGGGGTGTCTACAACAATCATTTGAAATTCTGGTCGCGAAATTATTCCGCGTATTGGATTTCTAGTTGTGTTTGGGTGGTGTGAAGTAATAACAATCTTCTTCCCAACCAAGGCATTCACCAGAGTGGACTTACCAACATTTGGGCGGCCAATAATGGCAACAAAGCCGGCTTTATGTTCTGCACTCATTGGTTAATTCTCTCACTCAACTGCCAGTGGCATTACCAATTCCAAGATATCGCTTACACTCGAAACTAATTCAGCGCATCGTTCTGTGATCAATCGATGACACCCTTCACTTGTTGGCACGTTAATAGGTCCCGGAACCGCCATTACAGGGCGGAATATCTCGGCGGCATCGCGCGCAGTTCGTAGCGAGCCGCTTCGATAGGCGGCTTCTACAACTAAGGTGGCTTTACTTAGCGCCGCTATCAATCTATTTCTAGTTAAAAATCTAAAAGGTAGTGCTGGTACTTGCGGCATCACCTCTGAAATCAAAAGCCCGGTTTCACAAATTTCATTGAAGAGTTTCTCGTGGCTACTTGGATAGCTTTTACTGATCCCGGCGCCGAGAATTGCAATGGTCGTTCCCTCCGCCGCGAGAGATCCCTTGTGAGCAGCTGCATCAATTCCAAAAGCCCCTCCGCTCACTACAAGCCACTGCCTATCAGCTAAACCAGCGGCAAAATCTCCAGCAATGCGCGTTCCATATGAAGTTGGATTGCGAGTTCCAACTATGGAAATTGACTCTCCCAATTCGCCAATCGCTTCGCGGTTTCCTTTAATTATCAAACCAATTGGTGGTGAACTTAATTCCATCAACTGTTTTGGCCAATCATGATCGCTCGGTGTTATGAAACTTCCTTGCGCCTTAGCAATCTCTTCTAATACCTCCTCGCCACAAATACTCTTAAGTCGAGAATGAATTTTTTCACCAGAGTTTTTGGTATCGGAATAAGCATTTTCAAGGATTCGCTCCTTTACATCGGCGGCGCCCCTTTTGACGATCTCGTTAGCCCAGAATATGGAGCCGCCCTCTATTGCGGCGAATAATTCCGCACGTGCAGTTAATTCGTTACTCACCCTAAGAATTCCAACCCCTCGCGCAATCCATATGCCTCGGCCACATCACTTTCATCTGGAACTACATGCCCAGCACTATCAGCGATACTCCACGCGACTCGCAAGACTTTATGGAAACCTCGAGCACTAATCCGCTCCTTCTCCAGTTCAATATTAAGAAGATTCATTCCAGCCTTGGCGGCTCGAAATTGTTTGCGAAGCGCTTCGGGAGGGATTTGCGAATTTAACTGCCAACTCGACTTTGCAAACCTCTCCAAAGCAATTGATCTTGCAATTTCCACTCGTTTTCTCACATCTTGACTTGACTCGCCTAACTCTTCGCTTGCCATTTCGACACGTGAAGGTGGTTCGACATATACGCGAATATCTATTCGATCGAGAAGTGGACCTGAAAGTTTTTGTAAATACCTTCTGATTGAAAGTTGTGAACAGCTACAACCGCGAGATTTGCCACTGTACTTTCCACAAGGACAGGGGTTTGCCGCAAGTACCAACATAAATCTTGCAGGATAAGTTATAGACCCGATTGATCTTGAAATTGTGACTGATCCCGATTCAAGCGGTTGACGAAGTGAGTCAAGTACTCCTCGTGCACATTCTGGCGCCTCATCAATAAAGAGAATTCCATGGTGCGCCAGCGAAGTTGCTCCGGGTTTAATGATGTGCGATCCCCCACCAACCATCGCTGCTGATGTTGTTGTGTGGTGAGGAGAAACAAATGGTGGCAGGTTAGATAGAAGTGATCGATTATTTAAGTTCCCAGCTACGGAATGAATTGCAGTTACTTCCAGCGCAGATTCGGGCGTAAGTTGCGGAAGTATTGATGGAATTCTCTCGGCCAGCATAGTTTTTCCAGTACCTGGCGGACCGATAAAAAGTAGGTGGTGACCACCAATAGCGCTAATTTCAAGGGCTCTACGTGGAAGAAGTTGACCTGCAACATCTTGCAAATCTAACGATGACTCAGAATTGAAGTTTGAATGCGGCGCTAAAATTTCGGGTGGTGCTACTCCGTGGCGAAGTAAGTTGATAACTTCTCTTAAATCGTTTACTCCAATCACTTCAATCCCTGTTACACAGTTGGCCTCGAAGTAATTCTTTGCTGGGACAAGGATTCGAGTTACGCCAAATTTTTTGGCAGCGAGTACGGCTGGCAGGACCCCTCGCAACTCACGAACGTTTCCTTCAAGTGAAAGTTCGCCAAGGTAGGCCCAGGATTCCAAACTCTCTGAGGGCAATAAACCTTGCGCGCCTAAAAGGGCTATTGCAATAGGTAGATCAAAACCCGAACCACTTTTTGGCAGCCATGCCGGTGAAAGTGAAACGGTAATTTTTCGATTAGGCCAAATCTCACCACTATTTATTACAGCAGCACGAACTCGCTCACGAGATTCCGAAAGGGCAGCATCAGGCAACCCTAGAAGCGTAAATCCTGGCAAACCTTCAGAGATGTCGACTTCGACCTGAATTAAATTCCCAGCCAATCCCGTTAGCGCAACGCAATTTGTTATTGCAAGTGCCACTAGAGAACCGCCGCCCTGTAATCAATTTCAAATTTGATTCCATCTTTAACAATTACCGCGGCGCAATCGATTCGATATTCAAAGCCCCACTTATGATGGACTGCTAGCCAGGCAAGGGCTAGTCGTTGAAGTCGATAAGCCTTATCCCTCGTAATTGCTTCTAGGGGATGACCATATGTAAGGCTGCTCCGAGTTTTAACTTCCGCAAAGGCAATCACTCCAAATTCAGAGATCGCAACAAGATCTAATTCCCCGCCCTTTATCCGCCAATTTCTATCAAGAATTTCATATTTTCTTTCGACTAAATAGCGCGCAACAACTTCCTCGCCACGTGCACCGAGTTTTTGTTTACTTCCCATAAGGTGGCTGAACTTATTGCTTTTGCCTTATTTAGATCAGAAGTGAGCCAGCCTCTGTTAACAGTAAAGAGCTGTTGATATTTACTTTAAGAGCGCTTGGATATTTGCGAAAGATTTACGATGAATGCTCGTTACGCCAAGCTCTTTTAGCGCTTTGGTGTGTACTGCGGTGATGTAGCCCTTGTGTTTGGCCAGTCCATAACCTGGGTACAACGCGTCTAACTTAACGAGTTCACGATCCCGATATACCTTGGCCAAAATCGAGGCCGCACTGATTGAAATTGCGACTTGATCACCTTTCCAAACTGCGAGATTTGGCATCTCTAAACCTTGGATTGGATAGCCATCTGTAAGCACATATTCTGGAACTTCTTTCAGTGAACCTACTGCTCGCCGCATTCCTTCGAGATTCGATTTATGAAGCCCGAGGCGATCTAACTCTTCAACGCAGATTTCAATTATCGAATAGGAAAGAGATTGTTCCTTGATGACTTCGAAAAGCTCTTCCCGAACTTTCTCCGTCAACTCCTTTGAGTCGCGAACTTTGCTTAACTCTGAGGAAAATGGATCTTTGAGAATTACTGCGGCGACAACCAGTGGTCCAGCACAAGGTCCACGCCCGGCCTCATCAACGCCTGCGATCTTTGTTATGCCCGATTCAAGTAGCGTCTTTTCTATAACTGCCATTTACTTGAGGTTGAAAGCAACCTTTGATAAATCGTGGCCAACACTTAGGAATTTGATGTGGTTAAAAGGCCAGACAACAAATGTTGCTCGACCAACCACATTTGAAAGCGGAACCATTCCCTTGTGTGCATCAGAAGTGTGGAATCTTGAATCTGCACTTGCGCCGCGGTGATCTCCCATAACCCAGATATCGCCCTTTGGAACTGTGACATCAAAATTGGAATCACTTGGTTTGTTTCCGGTGTAAATATAAGGTTCGGAGACGGAAACACCATTTACTTGTAGAAAACCTTTTTTATCGCAACAAACAACGTGATCGCCACCAACGCCGACTACACGTTTAATTAAATATTGCTTTGCTGGGTCTGGCAACACTCCAACACTTACAAGTGCACCTTTAACTTTTTCAATTACCTTTGGGCCATTACTTGTTGGGGCCGCGCCAAGCCAACCATCAGGATCGCGAAATACAACAACTTCCCCGCGCTTGATATCACTGAAGTAGCTTGCAAGCTTGTTTACTGCAATGCGGTCGCCAACTTGGAGAGTATTTTCCATCGAACCGGATGGAATGAAAAAGAAATGAATTAAGAATGTTTTTACTAATACCGAAACCACCAAGGCGGCAACGATAATTATTGGGACTTCGCGCAAAAGCGAACCCTTTTTAGGCATCGACTTCGGTTCTTGAGAAGTTATTTAAGCTTCTGGAGTTGTCTCAGGCTCGACAACAGTTACGGTCTCGACGGCCGCATCAACTGGAGTCTCTACAACTGCCTGCGCAACGGGTGCGCTTTCGACCGGTGCTTCAACCTTTACAGCTGCTGGCTTTGCTGCAACAACTTCTTCTTGAATGAATTCATTGTTGGCGCCACGACGCTCTTTAATCTTTGAAGCCTTACCGCGAAGATCGCGTAGGTAATAAAGCTTTGCGCGACGAACATCGCCGCGACGTACGATTTCGTACTTCTCGATAACTGGTGTGTGAAGTGGGAAGGTACGTTCTACTCCGACACCGTATGAAAGCTTGCGGATTGTGAAGGTCTCGCGAACGCCAGAACCTTGACGGCGAATGATGATTCCTTGGAATACCTGGATACGACTCTTGTTACCTTCGATAACGCGAACGTGAATCTTGATCTCGTCCCCAGAGCGAAAAGTTGGGATATCCGAGCGAAGTGATGCAGCATCAACTGCGTCTAACACGTTCATAGCGTTTCCTATTCATCTAATTTCTTGCTTGAAAAGTATCGAGCAATTTCGAGCAAGGTGGCCGAAATATCTCGGCAGGTGTCGTATCTTGCCATAGGCGTGGCCCTTTGAGCCAATCAGCCTAAATGGCCCCTATTTGCGCAGAGTTACCCGATGATTGCCACTAATTTGGCATGGAGGGCTGGTCCGGCGGCAATGACCATTTCCAGGCCGGCCGGGCCACCATTTCGACCTGTGACTAAGGCGCCCGCTTCTTCTGCGATTAATCCACCGGCTGCAATGTCCCACTCTTTTAACCCAAGTTCGTAAAAAGCATCCAAGCGACCGGTTGCAACTAAACAGAGATCGGCCGCACCAGCACCCAACCGCCTTATATCGCGGACACTTTCAATTAATTTTGAAACAAGCTCCGCCTGCGATTTGCGATCAGCCATGTCGTATGAAAAACCAGTTGCAATTAGCGCTCGATCCAAAGTTACTGGGTCGTTACAACTTATTTTTATTCCGTTCAAGGTTGCGCCATTATCTTTCGTGGCAGTCCAAAGTGCATTGATCGAAGGTGCATAAACCACCCCGACTTGAACGCCATCGCAATCCTTTGCAGCAATACTTACATTCCATCCAGCAATTCCATAGAAATAATTAACCGTGCCATCGAGCGGGTCAATAACCCACGTGACACCAGATTTGGAAATAACTGCCGAACCTTCTTCGGCGATAATTCCATCGTCTGGTCGCTTGGCAAGTAATTTAGAAACAATTAATTTTTCACTTGCTAGGTCCATCTGGGTAGCAAAATCGATCGCAGAACTCTTGGTCTCCAGGTCAAAAACCTCTGGCCTCTGCGAGAGAAGCGCCCCCGCCTCCTTGGCAATCGCAACGGCCAATTCCAGGAGTTCACTCTTGAGTTTTTGATCCATATGAGAATCTAACCACCTTGCCTACCTGAATTTGCCCTGCCACTGTGGCACTCTTGGCCATGTGAGCGACGAGATTTCAAACCACCCAACGCATTTGCGGCTAGTTGGCCGCTCGCAAGACGGTTCTGATTTAGAACTAGTTGATGACAGTGGTGCCAAATATGCCGTTCGTATTAGTGACACCCTGCGCGCAACAATCAGCGCTCCCCCAAAATCTCATTTAAGTGCCGTTGTTAATATGCAAGAAGCTCCAACTTTCACCGTCAAAGATATTCAAGCCAGGCTTCGCGCCGGCGAAACCATCGATGCAATTGCACGTACCACTGATTGGTCACAAGAAAAGATTGAAAAATTTGCTGGTCCAATTCTCCAAGAGCGCGCTTACATAATTGAACTAGCCTTGAAAGCTGGCCTACGAAGAAATGGTGAACCGACTACTCTAGAAGAGGCCACTTCCCATCAACTTTCGACACATGGCGTTGACCTAGATGAGATTGAATGGAACACCCATCGGAATATTGATGGAAGTTGGAATCTGATTTTGCATTACCCAAATAACGAGGGCGCAACTACCGCAAATTGGAATTTCAGCGCTGCAAATCGTGTGCTAACAGCTTTAGATGATTCTGCTCGTTGGATCGCAGGGGAAGCAAAGCCAGCGCGCACTCAGACTCCATCCCATGGTTTGGTTTATCCGTCTACTTCTCCGGCACCAAGACTCGTGGCAGTTCGAGAAGAAATAACTATTAAGCATGATGATGTTGAAGAGCACTTTATAAAAGAGGTCGAAGAACTTGAATTAGAGATTCCAGATGAATCCGATCCAAAGGATGATGGAATTGTGACGAGACCAAAACTTCCTTCATGGGATGACATTATGTTCGGTGGCGGAAGCAACAAGAGCGAGGATGAGTAGCACCAAGCACCGCAGCAATCTCGGTGTACTGAGATTCCTTCTAGCCCTTTGGGTTTTTCTTGCTCATACAGTTCCTTGGTATGCAGTTGTACATCACCAGAAACTTCCGATTATTGGCAAGATCATGGCCATCCTTCGCAAGTTGCAATCAAATGGTGAACTTCACCCGGCCGTAATTGGATTTCTAGTCCTTAGTGGATATGTAATTTCAAGTAGTTTTAAAATGGAAAAACAACTTCCAATTTCAGCCATAAAGGCCTGGGCTATCCGACGCTTCTTTCGTATTTACCCGATTTACTTACTGGGCGTTCTATTTGGCTTGGTTTTCTGGACTTTATCTAAATCCAATCCACTCAATGTCTTGCTTTCAAGTACCAATCATCTGAACGCTGGCTGTGTGATGGCCAAGGCAACTTTACTTTCCGCCCTTACACCTTTTGGATATCCAAACTGCGCACTGCAAGGTAATTCACCACTCATAACTGCAGCAGCAGAAATGGGCTTATATGCAATTTATGGAGTAATACTTATCTGGCTAATGAAGAGATCTTTTCATTATATGTACGGAACAATTATTACCCTCTGGTTGATACTCACAATAATCACCGCAGCTCTTGGCCAAGTGCACCCAAATTTTGTCGCCTTCTGGATCCATGGCTCACCACTTAACTACCTTCTCCCGTGGTGGCTCGGCGTTCTGGTCGTGCAAAAATTTTCCAAGCACTCCTTAATAAAAACCCTTTATTTATTTCTCCCAGCTCTTGCCATTGGTGGATTGTGGATTTTCTTACGGCACACATTTAATCAAAATGGCACCCAGAAATTTCTTGTTGTTGAAGTAAATCTAGTTTTCCTTTCATTTGCGTTTGCTACTTTGATTCGCCTACTTGAGGCAGCGCCACAACTTCCAAAATTGATTTCAAAGGTAGAAAATTACGGCTACGCTCTTTATGCCCTTCATGCCCCATTGAGCCTTTACTTACTATTTAATAACTATTCCTTTCCAATGATTATTACCATCAACGCAATTTCAGTTATCTTGGCTTATTACCTAATTGAAAAGCCGCTTCGTGAATATGGGCGAAAGTTAAGCAAGAATTAGATTTGTTGAACCAAAAGCGGGATTTGAGTTTCAGTCTCTAATAAGCCCCCGTGATGCCCAACCATTTTGCCCTCTTCTTTAACTCTTGTTGGGTCGATCAAAATCGCTTCCCCATTTGCAATTGCAATCAAATCACCCAGGCGCTCCTGACTATCCACCAAAACTTCTGGGCCGAAAAGTCCAGCGGCAATTGCTTCTGCTTTTAAATAAATTCTTGCTCGATTGCCGAGGAACTCGCGCCAAGTTGAAGCGACATCATTATGAGAACCATCCTCCAAATAAATATGTCGTGCCCTTGGTTCCCCGCCAACCAAAGTGACGCCCTTCATTAAATCGTTTTCTTGGCCGAGAACAATCTTTTCACCAACATTGATCATTCCGTGATCTGCGGTGACCCAGAGCCTGGTTCCTCTCGGTAAACGATCACGCAATGAAGTTATCAATTGCACAACGATCCCAAGTGCCGTGAGCCAATTTGCTGAACCAACGCCATCCTCGTGTCCGGCATGGTCTAAATGGTTGATGTACAAATATGCAAACGATCCTTCATTTTTCATAGCCACTTGCGCCGCACTCACAATATCTTCAATCTGATTTGCGCCAATGTAATTCGCCCCGCGAAGTGCGGCTTGGGTGAAACCAGAACCCTCATATCGTTTCGCAGCAACGTGTGAGACAGAAATTCCTTCTGCCTTAGCTCGTTCAAAGAGGGTAGGAACTTTCTGCCAAATAACAGGGTCAACTCGATCATCCCATTTAAGCGAGTTCAATAATCTACCCGGTTGCCCGCTTCGTGGAACTCTTACGGAATATCCCAGCATTCCATGAACACCTGGAAGAACTCCGGTGCCAAGGGATGAGAGATTTGTTGCTGTTGTAGATGGGAAATGCGAATTTAGATTAGGAAATTCGCCGACTTCTTTAAAAATTGGGAATTGATCACCGAACTGTTTTAGCGCCGAAAGTCCCATGCCATCAATTAGAAGCAAGCATTCGCGCTGATGAGAATTCTCGGGCAGCGCCAAGACATTTTGCGCACCAGAAATTCCTAAGCCGGCAAATATCGAATTGGAGAGATCGGCTAAGGTACGCGAATTTAATTCAGTCACAGGGCTATCTTGCCTTACTTATTTTTCTGGGCGCTTAATTCCCAAGCAACTGGTGAGGTACTGTGGGATGGTGATCAAGTATTCGAAGGAAGTCAGCCAGGCCAAGGCCGCAAATAAACCAATCGTCGCACTCGAGTCGACCATTATTTCGCACGGTCTGCCACGTCCAAGAAATTTAGAAGTAGCGCTAGAAGTGGAAGCGATTGTTCGTAGCGCCGGCGCTACGCCAGCAACTATCGCCCTGATCGATGGGGTTATTCACGTTGGACTCGAACTAGAAGAATTAACTCGAATTGCTAATGATGACTCAGTAGTTAAAGCCTCTACACGAGACCTTGCAATTATCGAAAGTACAAAGCAGAGCGCAGCAACGACAGTTGCCGCTACTGCCCATATTGCAGATTTGGCAGGAATCCACGTTTTCGCAACTGGGGGCCTAGGTGGCGTGCACCGCGGACATACTTATGATGAATCAGCTGACCTATTAGCTCTAGCAAACACGCAAATTGTGATTGTTTGTGCTGGGGTTAAGTCGATCTTGGATGTTGCTGGAACCTTAGAACGTCTGGAAAGTTTCGCAGTTCCAGTCTTGGGATATAAGACAAAGAAGTTTCCTGGCTTCTATCTAACTGACTCTGGATTTGAACTCGAACATCGAGTTGATTCAGTAACGCAAATAGCCGAAATCTGGAATAACCGTCATGATCTAAAAACCGACAACTGCGCAATTGTTGTGACTAATCCGGTTGAAAATCAGATGGATCTAGCGCTGCACAATAAAATTCTTGAAGAAGGATTGGCAGCGGCGCAAAAGGATCACATTACTGGCAAGGCAGTAACTCCTTTTCTACTTGAGTACTTCCATTCCTCTAGTGGTGGCGAATCTTTACGAGTAAATATCGACATCATTAAATCAAATTCCAAATTAGCGGCCGAAATAGCCTGCGCCCTAAAGTGATTTAGAAGTAATCTAGAAGTGATTCTCTGTATCGGCGATATCATGCTCGATGTAACCGCAGTTATTGGGCGACCAATAACTGAAGGACTAGAAACTCGAGCAACTATCTCAACCCAAGGCGGTGGCGCGGCGGCAAATGTTGCTTCTTGGCTCGCTTCCCATCAAACACCAGCCTTTTTGGTAGCTCGCGTCGGTGATGATGCTGCTGGAAGAAGCGTTTTGGCTGAGTTAGATTCCTTTGGCGTTCAGCACACGACAAGCGTTATCAAAGGTGCCAGCACTGGCGTAGTTATTGTGATTGTTGGCCGAGATGGCGAACGAACAATGTTTCCGGACTCAGGTGCAAATTCTGGTCTGAGTTTGGCTGATGTGCCGGAGCTTAAGAAATTTAGCGCTGTATATATTTCTGGTTATAGCTTGATCAATCAAGCCTCGCGTTCTGGCGTTTTGGAAATTATGACTGCAGCCAAGAGCGCTGGTCTTCCAATTATCTTTGATCCTGCAACTGTTGGTGTACTAATGGAAGTTGGAATCGCAAAAGTTACGGAATGGATTTCAATGGTTGACGCGCTAATCCTTAATGAAGAAGAGGCGCAATTTATTTCTGGAAAGGCAAACCCCGTTGAAGCGGCAGGCGATCTCCTAAAGCAGGTATCTACTGTTGTAATTAAACGTGGATCTAATGGCGCGCTTGGTCAATCTCGCAATCGGGACTTAATTCAAATCGCAGCTCATCCAACTACGGTCGTGAATACAACTGGAGCCGGTGATGCTTTTGCAGCTGGATTTATCCAAGTTTGGGCTTCAAATGGTGATTTATATGACGCTCTTGAATCTGGTGCCGCCCTCGCAGCCAAATGTGTTGCATTAATTAGCGCCAGACCGCTTGTCGATACCAAGTAAAACCCAGTTATGTTGGCAAGATACGCCACATGGCACGCACACCCAAAGCCGTTCTCCCTAAAGCAGGAGAGAACCCAGGTCGCATAATTGATATCGACGTTTCGCAAGAGATGTCTGATTCATTCCTTGAATATGCTTATTCCGTTATTTACTCTCGCGCGCTTCCAGATGCAAGAGATGGTTTAAAGCCAGTACAACGTCGAATCCTTCATCAGATGAACGATATGGGCCTTCGTCCAGATAAAGGCCACGTGAAGTGCGCTCGCGCTGTTGGTGAGGTAATGGGTAAATTGCACCCACACGGTGATGGTGCAATCTATGACGCAATGGTTCGCATGGCGCAAAGCTTCTCAATGCGTTTGCCGTTAATTGATGGTCACGGAAACTTTGGCTCACTAGATGCCGGCCCAGCAGCAATGCGTTACACCGAATCTCGTCTTGCCCCATCAGCAATGGCAATGGTGGATGAGTCTGATGAAGATACCGTTGATTTTGGTTCTAATTACGATGGCCAACTCTTAGAGCCACAAGTACTTCCAGCAGCATTTCCAAATCTTTTAGTTAATGGCGCTACCGGTATTGCCGTAGGAATGGCAACCAATATGGCGCCACACAACTTGGGTGAAGTGATCGCCGCAACCAAACATTTAATTGATAATCCAAAGGCAACGCTAAAGGCGTTAATGAAGTTCGTTCCAGGCCCAGATTTTCCAACCGGTGGCGAGATTGTTGCAAAAGAAGGTATTACCGAGGCTTACGAAACCGGCCGTGGCGCTTTTAAAGTCCGCGCTACCGTTGCTGTTGAAAAGGTTACTGCCCGCAAGCAAGGGCTGGTAATAACCGAACTGCCTTACAACATAGGACCTGAAAAGATCGTTGAGAAGATCGCCGATCTGGTTAAGGCCAAGAAGATCCAAGGAATTTCCGACATCGTAGATCTCTCCGATGGCCAGCAAGGCACCAAGGTTGTCGTCGAACTTAAGAATGGTTTCGAACCAGAAGATGTTCTAGAAAAGCTCTACAAGTTAACTCCAATGGAGGACCAATTCTCCATCAACGCCGTTGCCCTAGTTGGCGGAAAGCCACTAACCCTTGGTTTAAAGCAACTCCTTCAAGTATTTATCGATCACCGGATCGAAGTCATTCGTCGCCGCTCGGAATATCGCAAAGAGAAGGCGGAAAATCGCCTAAAGCTAGTCGATGGTCTTTTAAAAGCAATTGTTGATATCGATAAGGTCATCAAGATTATTCGTGGCTCAGAAGATGCTGCTGAAGCAAAGGCTGCGCTCATTAAGTCTTTCAAACTAACCGATGAGCAAGCCACCTACATCCTAGATATGCCACTTCGTCGCCTCACCAAGATGAGCAAGCTAGAACTTGAGACTGAATCCAAAGAGCTAAAGGCAATTGTCACCAAGTTAAAGACATTGCTCTCATCGCAAGAGAATATAAAAGCTCAAGTTTCACTTGAATTGGATGAGGCGTCTAAGAAGTTTGCAACACCTCGTCGCACCCGTATTGCTTAAAAAGTCTTATTAGGCGTCGATACGATCTCTAGCAATATCTGCTGTTGAGATAAATTCTTTACGAGGTGCTACTTCATTGCCCATAAGCAGTTCGAACATCGCTTCTGCAGCAGTTGCATCCTTCATTGTGATTCTACGTAAGGTGCGGTGCTCTGGATCCATAGTGGTCTCGCGAAGCTGGTCTGCATCCATTTCACCAAGGCCTTTGTAACGCTGAATAGGTTCTTTCCAACGCTTTCCAGCCTTGGTTAATTCTGAGGTCATCTTCTTCATCTCTTCATCAGAGTATGTGTAATGGACTTCCCCGCGCTTGCCACCGACTACTTCAACTCGGTGAAGCGGTGGCATGGCTGCAAATACTCGACCATCTTCAATAAGTGGCCGCATGTAACGAGAAAGAAGCGTTAAAAGTAAGCATCGGATGTGTGCACCATCAACGTCGGCATCAGACATGAGGATTATGCGGCCATAGCGAGCATCTTCAAGTGTAAAAGTCTTGCCAGAGCCTGCTCCAATAACCTGGATGATCGAAGCGCACTCATTGTTTTCAAGCATCTGAGAGAGTGAGGCTTTTTGAACGTTAAGAATCTTTCCTCTAATCGGGAGGATTGCTTGGAATTCAGAATTGCGGGCTGCCTTTGCGGTACCAAGAGCTGAGTCGCCCTCTACGATGTAAAGCTCGGTGCGATCGGTATCATCCGAGCGACAATCTGAAAGTTTCGTTGGAAGTGAAGAGCTCTCCAGTGCATTCTTGCGACGTTGCAGATCTTTGTGGGCTCGGGCAGAGATGCGAGTGCGGGAAGCCTGCGCTACTTTTTCGAGAGCAGCTTTTCCCGTCGCCTTATCTATGCGCTTTGTTGTTGCAAAGAAATTCTTCATCTCTTCGCCAACTACAGTTGCAACAATCTTTGTTGCGGCGGCAGTTCCTAAAACTTCTTTAGTTTGACCTTCAAATTGTGGCTCGGACATACGCACGGTCACAACCGCAGTTAAACCTTCAAGGACGTCATCTTTGATTACATCGGCTTCGTTATTCTTCAAGGTCTTTGTTGCGCGAAGTGCGTCGTTAAATGCTTTAGTTATGGCGCGTTCAAATCCTTGGATATGAGCTCCACCCTTTGGGGTAGAAATAATATTTACAAATGAAGCGATCGTGGTGTCGTAACCAGTTCCCCATTGCATCGCAATGTCAACGCCCATTTCGCGATTAACTTCGGTTGGCATCATATGGCCCTTGTCATCAAGGACTGGAACTGTCTCGGTATATTCTCCGCTACCGGAAATTCTAATTACTTCACCAAGTGCTGGATCAGGCTGCAAGAAAGCGCAGAACTCCGAAATTCCACCTTTGTGGAAGAAGGTCTCTGAGGTCTTTGCCTTTGTGCGATTGTCATTAACAATCAGCGTTAGGCCTGGAACTAAGAAAGAAGTTTGACGCGCACGAGCATAAATATCTTCAATTGCCAGCTCGGCTTCCTTTAGAAATATCTGGCGATCAGCCCAGTACTTGATACGGGTACCAGTTACTTTTGCCGAAACCTTTCCAATTACACGAAGCCCAGAACTTTCTTTAAATGGCGCCTTTGGGCCATCGCCATCAAAGATTCCAGCATTTCCGCGCTGGAAAGACATCCAATAAATTTTTCCATTACGATCAACTTCAACATCAAGTCTTGATGACAATGCATTTACAACTGAGGCGCCAACACCATGTAGGCCACCAGATGCAGCATAGGAACCTCCACCAAATTTTCCACCTGCATGGAGTTTGGTCATAACAACTTCAACGCCAGTTAGGCCAGTCTTTGGTTCTTTATCTACCGGAATACCACGACCATCATCATGGACCTCAACTGATCCATCAGATTCAAGATTAATTTCAATTTTGTGACAATGCCCAGCAAGAGCTTCATCTACTGAGTTATCAATAATTTCCCAGAGGCAATGCATAAGTCCACGAGAATCGGTGGTACCGATATACATACCTGGACGTTTGCGAACTGCGTCCAGACCTTCAAGGACGGCTAGATCTTTTGCGCTATAGCCATTATCGGTTGTCGAAGTTAGATCATCAGTAGCCACGGAGGTGAAGGTTATCTCCAGAACGATGAGAATGCGTGGATCTGCGATCACTTTGAAGCAAATAATTAATATCAGGTGATTTTGAGCAAATATCATGCGATTTATGACACGCCCGAGCGTGAAAATAACTATTTTGGCGTGCGGGGAATAAAGGTTTAATGGTTTGATGTTCCCCTAGATGACCGACCTACAGATATAAGAAGGAGCGAAATGACCGAGCAATTGATTCTCGAACAAACCCCGCTCAATGCTGTCGATCGTTGCGATCGTTGCGGAGCTCAAGCTTATGTTCGTGCAACTTTGCTAAATGGTGGAGAACTTCTTTTCTGCGGTCACCACGCAAAGGAATATGCTGAAAAGCTAAAGCCTGTGGTCAAAGCGATTCAAGATGAGACCAGCAAACTTACCGCCGTCTCAACTGTTACCGAATCAGAATAATTAATTAAGTAGTTCTTTATGAGAGCCATCGCAATATGGCTTCTCTTTTGAGCGTCCGCAACCACACAATTTAAAGTCGGTCTTGGTTTCTAAGATATTGCCATCAGCATCTACAAAATCTGCGGTTCCAGTAATCTTTATAGAACCGCTCTTAGGATTGATGAATATCTTTGGATTTTCCGCCATCAAGAACTGGTTCTTAATCTAGATAATCGCGTAAGACTTGCGATCGAGATGGGTGGCGAAGCTTTGACATCGTCTTTGATTCAATCTGGCGGATTCTTTCGCGAGTAACGCTATAGACCTTGCCGATTTCATCTAGTGTCTTTGGTTGACCATCAGTTAGGCCAAAGCGCATCTTTACAACGCCTGCTTCGCGCTCTGAAAGTGTCCCAAGGACTGAGTGAAGTTGTTCTTGAAGCAAGGTAAATGAAACCGCGTCGGCAGGAACAATTGCCTCTGAGTCTTCGATTAAATCACCAAACTCTGAATCTCCCTCTTCGCCTAGAGGTGTATGAAGTGAAATCGGTTCGCGACCATATTTTTGAACTTCAACAACCTTTTCTGGTGTCATATCAAGTTCTTTTGCTAACTCTTCTGGGGTCGGTTCGCGACCAAGGTCTTGCAACATCTGTCGTTGAACACGTGCCAACTTGTTGATGACTTCAACCATGTGAACTGGAATACGAATTGTTCGAGCCTGGTCGGCCATCGCGCGAGTAATCGCCTGACGGATCCACCAAGTTGCATAGGTTGAGAACTTGTAGCCCTTTGTGTAGTCAAACTTTTCAACTGCGCGAATTAGACCCAAGTTACCTTCTTGAATTAGATCCAAGAACAACATTCCGCGACCGGTATAGCGCTTTGCAAGTGAAACAACGAGACGAAGGTTTGCTTCTAATAGGTGATTTTTAGCGCGCTTACCATCTAGAACTAACTGCTCAAGTTCACGCTTATATTTTTTGTCAATTTTCTTTTCGTGGGTAATTATTTCATCGGCGAATAGGCCAGCTTCAACGCGAAGGGAGAGATCTACTTCCATCTCTGCATTTAGAAGAGGTACCCGTCCGATTAGCTTTAGGTAATCCTTTACTGGGTCAGCCGTGGCGCCTGCTGTTAGAACTGTTTGGACTGGCGCATCATCTTCTTCAGAATCCTTGATTGTGAAGGCATTTTCTTCATTTGTAGATTCTTCAGCGACATTTACGACGCGAATCTCATTTTCCTTTTCTTCTTCAATAATTTCTTTTACATCTTCAACTAGAGATTCGAGATCTTCTAGCTCTACTTCTTCTAGCTCTACCTCTTCGCCATCAATTTTAAGTACAGCAGTCTTTCCATCTTTTCCTGGCTTGGCTGCCGCTGAAGTTGCTGTGGAAGTAGCTGCTGGTGCTGCTGGTGCTGCTGGAGGTGGTGCAATCAGAGCAAGTTCAGTCTTCTTGAGCATGCGGTACGGAGATCCGAGGCCAAGTTTCTTAAGCTTCTCTCCCATCTTAGGTACATCAACATTTAGAATTCGGATCTCATCTACTAGATCCTTATCAACCTTTTTTGGAATTCTATTTATTGAGGTGATCCCGCGAGACTCTGCATCAGCGAGCAATTGCTTTAATCTCATTGATGCATTCTTTGCATCAACAATCATTTGTACATCTTTTGCTGTGAGGTCGGTCTTTAGCGGAATCTTTACCGCGGCTTTCTTAACTACCTTTGCCGGCTTAGAAATCTTTTTTACGGCAGCTTTCTTAACAGGTGCTTTCTTTGCAACAGGTTTTTTAGCGACAGCCTTCTTCGCTGTCTTACTGTTTTTGAGCGCACGAGTTACAGCCACGTATCATCCTTTGGTTTTCTGATCTCTCTTCGGACCAGCAAATTTAAATTTTTAGTACCTTTCATTTCTGGAAGGTGCCTGACGATATTATAATTTGTCCACAGGCCTTAATGCACATCGAAAAGCCTAAATTGGGCCTCGAGAGTGTCCTATTTTCTGCTTTCGCCCAACTTTAAGGCGCTTTGAAGCACGGTGCCGACCGCCTCAACATCAATCAGGAATCCATCATGGCCAAAGGGCGATGAAATCGTCACCAGAGGTTGGCTAGTTGGGGTCAACTCGACAATTTCTTCCTGGAGGCGAGGTGGAAAGAGTCGATCGGAATCAATGGAAACAACCACAACTGGAATTGTTATGGCGGAAAGTGCCTCTGCTACCCCACCGCGGTCACGACCCACATCGTGCGAATTCATGGCCTCCGTCAGTGCGATATAAGTATTTGCATCAAAACGCTTTGCGAGTTTTTGGGCTTGATGATCAAGGTATGACTCAACGGCATACCGGCCTGTTTCATCACCTTGAAGTTCTCGGCCAAAGCGAACATCCATCTCCGATTCGGTTCGGTAGGTCAGATGAGCGATTCGACGAGCGATTCCCATACCTTCGGTTGGCCCAACTTTTTGCTCGTAGTAATCACCGTTGTTGTAATGCGGATCGGATTTAATTGCACGAATTTGAATTGAGGCAGCACCAATTTGATCGCCCGTTGCCACAGCTGAGGAACCGATGGTACAGATTGCATTTACTCGCGTCGGATGCGCAATTGCCCATTCCAAAGAGCGCATTCCGCCAAGAGAGGGGCCAACGGCCAGAATGTAATGCGAAATTCCAAGGGCATTGGTTAAAGCCAATTCAGCGGCAACCATGTCGCGAATCGTCACACTTGGAAAGCGTGATCCCCAACGTTTTCCATCCGGTGCAATTGAAGAGGGGCCAGTACTTCCCTGACAGCCACCAATTACATTCGGACAAATTACAAAATATTTATTCGTATCAAGAGGCAAGCCTGGCCCAACGATCGAAGGCCACCAAGCTGGTACATCTGACCAACCAGTAAGTGCGTGGTTTACAAGAATTGCATTATCTCCAGCAGGGTTTAATTCACCCCAAGTTTGATATGCAATTGTTGTATCTAGAAGTTTCTCGCCGGACTCAAGTTCAAGATCACCGATCTTTATAAATTGCCGATCGCCGGGGTCATGGCTCTCTAGCCAAGCCCCGGTTACGTGACAATTACAATCGGCAGTCATTTTCAGTTTTTACTTCGACTACTTTGCCGCTGCAAAACCAATTGCTATATCAGCCTTAATATCTTCGATATTTTCAATACCGACCGATAGGCGAATTAGCCCTGGAGTTACTCCTGCAGATGCTTGCTCGGCAGGACTCAACTGCGAGTGAGTTGTTGAGGCTGGATGAATTACTAGGGAACGAACATCTCCAATATTTGCAACGTGAGAGTGCAACTTGAGCGCTTCGACAAATTTCTTGCCAGCTTCAATTCCACCCTTAATCTCAAATGAGAGGACAGAGCCGCTGCCCTTTGGCGCGTACTTTGTTGCCAACGCGTTGTACTTGTTTGACTTCAAAGTTGCATAGTTAACGCTTTCAACTAGCGGTTGGGCTTCAAGCCAGGTTGCTAGCTCCTTTGCATTTTGAACATGGCGTTCAATGCGAAGTGAAAGAGTCTCAAGGCCTTGCGCCAAAAGCCAGGCGTTAAATGGGCTGACTGCGGCACCAGTATCGCGAAGCAAAGTCAGGCGAATGCGGAAGATGTAGGAAAGGTTTGCACCGAATGCCGAACCAACTCCTAGTGCTTGGGCATAAACCAAACCGTGATAACTCTCATCAGGTTGATTGAAGCCCGGGAAGCGATCTGGGTGCTTGGCGTAATCAAAAGTTCCAGCATCAACGATGGCTCCAACTACGGAGTTTCCATGACCTGAAAGGAACTTTGTCGCAGAGTGGATTACTACATCTGCGCCATATTCAATTGGGCGAATTAAGAACGGTGTCGCAACTGTGTTATCAACGATTAGCGGGACGTTGTTCTTATGTGCCAAATCTGCAATGGTCTTAATATCCAAAATTTCATTCTTTGGATTAGCAATCGTCTCCCCGAAGAAGGCTTTGGTGTTTGGACGGACAGCGGCCTGCCATGATGCAGGATCGGATGGGTCCTCAACGAAAGTTACTTCGATACCGAACTTCTTCAAGGTGTAATGGAACAAGTTATAGGTTCCGCCGTAAAGACTTGGTGAAGAAACAATATGGTCACCATTTTCGGCAACGTTAAGAATTGCGTAGGTTGTTGCAGCAGAGCCTGATGCAACAAGAAGCGAGGCAACTCCGCCTTCAAGGGCGGCAATACGTTGTTCAACAGCATCCTGCGTCGGGTTCATGATGCGGGTGTAGATATTTCCAAGTTCAGCTAGTCCAAATAGATCGGCGGCATGCTTGGAATCGCGGAATTGATATGCGGTAGTTTGATACAACGGAAGTGCGCGAGCGCCTGTTGTTGGATCTGGTACTTGACCAGCGTGCACTTGCAGAGTTTCAAATGCTGCGTTCTTGATTTCAAATGACATGACAAACCTCCCAGAAAATAAGGGGGTAATTAGATTTCTCGAGTTACCCACGCTTGACGATTGCACTTTGCAATCGACCTGGTCTTCACCCGGAGCACCCCACCGTGGTGGAGGGTTGCCGTCCAATAAGCCGGGGCTAGTACTTGGAACTCGTGACCTAGGAGTACTTTAGAAAAGAAAGTTTTACTTGTCTAATTGCCAACTGCTCGCAGGAGAAATTACTTACGCTCGCGCCATGCCGAGGTTATGGGCAGTCGGCGATCTTTTCCAAAGGCTCGCTTGGAAATCTTGGTGCCTGGTGGGTATTGGCGCCGCTTGTATTCAGCAAAATCAACCATTCGGATCGTCTTGATTGCTAACGCCTCGTCAAATCCCGCGGCAAGTACGCCCTCAAGTCCTCGGTCTTCATCAATGTAAATATTTAGAATCTGATCAAGGACCGCGTAATCCGGTAGCGAGTCTGTGTCCTTCTGCCCAGGGCGCAGCTCAGCGCTTGGTTCTTTGGAAATTGAACTCTCTGGAATCGGCGCTACTTCCCCACGCTTTTGCGCATAAGCATTACGCCATTTTGCAATCGCCCAAACATCCATCTTAAATAAATCTTTAATCGGCGCATATCCTCCTACAGCATCGCCATAAAGCGTTGAGTACCCAACGGCCAATTCGGACTTATTGCCTGTGGCTAGCACTAGATGTCCTTCTTGATTTGAAAGTCCCATCAACGTCGTGCCACGAACTCTAGCCTGGAGGTTTTCTTCGGCGACGCCAGTTAATCCAAGATTTGAAAGGTAACTAGCAACCATTGGTTCGATTTCAATGACTCGATAATTGAGCCCAATGTTCTTCGCCAATTCGGCAGCATCAGAAAGTGAATGGTCTGATGAATATCTACTTGGCAGCCCAACACCAAAGACTCGCTTGGCTCCTATGGCATCTGCTGCAATTGCCGCGACAACTGCCGAATCGATTCCGCCGGACAGTCCAAGTAGGACGGATGGAAATTTATTTTTTTCAACGTAGTCGCGAAGACCTACTACCAGGGCCTGCCAAATCTGTGCCGGATCTGAAAGGCGAAGGGCTTTACCATGGGTCAATTTTTCATATGGGTTAACCCGATCTTCGCTAATTACAAGATCTGGCTGGCTGCTTCTAAGACGCAAATCTAAATCAGCGACAACTAATCCATCAAAAAATTGAGGGGCGCGAACTAAAACCTCACCACTGGCGCTAGCCACAATACTGTCGCCATCAAATACCAAATCATCTTGAGCGCCAGTCATATTTACATATGCCAAAGGGGCACCTATTAATTTCGCTCGATTCTTTACCAGTTCCAAGCGAACATCATCTTTGCTTCGCTCAAAGGGGCTTCCATTTGGAACAAGGACCAACCCGGGTGTGCGCTTTGTTAGTTCAGAGACAGGGCCGTGGTCAATCCAGATATCTTCACAGATTGCCACGCCAATATCTACGCCGCGAAAGCGAACGACTAGCGATTGGGTGCCGGGTACAAAATTTCGGTACTCATCAAAGACGCCATAATTTGGTAGGTGATGCTTTATATATTTAGCAACGATCTTTCCATCATGAATTAGAGCAAGCGCATTTTGCGGCTTGTTATCTTCGCTCTGATCTAGATATCCAACTAGGCAAAGCATCTGACTGTGTCCTTCATTTGAAAGTCTTGTGGCTAAATCGGATACCGCCTGACGGCTTGCATCTCTAAAAGTTTGGCGAAGGGCAAGATCCTCAACTGGATAACCTGTAATAGCCATTTCCGGCAAGAGGAGTATGTGGGCCCCGGAGGTTGCTGCTTTTCCAGCATATTCACAAATTAGGTTGCTGTTTCCAGCTAAATCGCCAACTGTTGGGTTTATCTGAGCAAGCGCGACTCGCAACTGACCCAAGCCAGCGCTGGAGTTGTTTTGCATATTGCTGCTCACAAGTCGAGGGTAATACAATTTAACTCAGCCAGGGACCGGCAACGGCCTTGAGTCAGATCCAGCCTAGGAGCAATCTTCATGAGCACCGCCAATCGCATCTCGATATCAGACCTCTCTGCCTTCAAAAAGCGCGGCGAAAAATTTGCCATGCTTACTAGTTACGAGCAGATGAGCGCCGGAATTTTTGATGAGGCGGGAATCCCAGTCCTCCTTGTCGGTGATAGCGCTGGCAATAATTTCTTTGGTGAAGAGAACACCATTCCCGTAACAGTTGATGAATTAATTCCATTGGCACGAGCCGTTGTTAAATCGACCTCCCGGGCCATGGTCGTAGCTGACTTCCCATTTGGTTCATATGAAGCCGGTCCAGACCAAGCCCTTGATACAGGTATTAGATTCTTCAAGGAATCAAAGGCGCATGCAGTAAAACTCGAAGGCGGCAAGAGAATTGTTCCCCAGATTAAGAGATTGATTGAAGCGGGTATTCCAGTGATGGGCCACCTTGGTCTTACGCCACAATCAGTTCACGCCCTTGGCGGATTTAAAGTTCAAGGCCGTGGAGATGATGCCAATCGAATCAAGGAAGATGCCCGGGCGCTTGAAGCTGCAGGTGTCTTTGCCATCGTGTTAGAACTTGTGCCAGAAGAACTTGCTGCCGAGATTAGCCAGGAGTTGTCGATACCAATTATTGGAATCGGGGCCGGCAAGGGATGCGATGGTCAGGTCTTGGTTTGGACTGACCTAATGGGATTGACTCCTAACGCACCGAAGTTGGCAAAGGCATACCGAAATCTTCGAGCCGAAATGAGTGCGGCTGCAAAGGAATGGGCCAACGATGTTGCAACGGGTCAATTCCCAGGGCCAGAACAGAGCTTTCACTAGTTATAGCTTTAACAAGTTATAGATTAACCCCGTGCTAAAACGCCTGGCAGTAGATATAACTCCGCTGCGCAAGTACCCAGATTTTCGCCTCCTTTGGAGCTCTGGCCTCATTAGCTATCTCGGTTCGATGGTCACATATGTGGCGCTGCCATTTCAGATAAAACTTCTAACCAATTCATATATAGCAGTTGGGGCAATTGGCGCAGTAGAACTGATCCCACTAATTATTTTTGGCCTCTATGGCGGGGTACTAGCTGACCGCGTTGATCGCAAGAAGATGATCATCATCACCGAGTTCTCGTGCATGCTGATGGTCGGTACCTTGTTTCTAAACTCCCAACTTGAAAAGCCACATCTAATTTGGATCTACATCGTTGCCGGATCATTTGCAGCCCTCGATGGTCTCCAACGACCAAGCGCCGATGCGATCTTGCCAAGACTTGTTGGCCATCAAGACCTTCCTGCTGCTAGCGCGTTGATGTCCCTTCGGTGGCAGATGGGCGTAATCATCGGTCCATCAATTGCCGGAATTCTTCTTGCAACAACGGGCGTCGGCTCGGCCTATCTGGTGGATATTTTGAGTTTCGTACTTTCCCTAATTTTTCTCGCCCGGGTCAGATCAGTAAAACCTGCTAAGACAAATGAAGCCCCAACCCTGACAAGTTTATTTGAGGGCATTAAATATGCGGGCTCGCGAAAAGATTTAATGGGAACCTACATAGTTGATCTCTGTGCGATGTTCTTTGCAATGCCTAATGCCCTCTTCCCATTTTGGGCAGATCAAATGCATGCCCGCTGGGCTTTGGGGCTCTTCTATGCCGCCGGCACAATTGGCTCTGTATTAGTTACGTTGACAAGTGGTTGGGTTAAAAATTATCCCCATCATGGTCGGGCGGTGATGGTCGCCGCAATTGGCTGGGGCGCTGCGATAACTCTCGCCGGAATTTCTAAGTCGATCTTCTTTGTAATCTTTTTCCTGGCCGCCGCCGGCGCCTCCGACATGATTAGCGCACTCTTTCGCGGAGTAATTTGGAACCAATCTATCCCAGATGAATTGCGAGGCCGGCTGGCCGGAATTGAATTGCTTTCCTATTCAGTGGGACCACTTGGTGGCCAAATGCGCGCCGGTGGAATGGCGGCGTGGACAAATCTGCGAACTTCAGTAATTAGTGGCGGATTACTTTGCATCGGATTTGTATCCCTTGCCGGGTCGTTACTTCCCGATTTTCGTAAATATGACGGCCGAACCAATAAATTTGCCGTCGAACAGCGAAAAATTCGGGAAAGTGATGCAAATTCGCCCGAAAATTCGCAATCTGATCAATAATTTTCCGATATTTTCATAAATTTTTTTCCATTTTCGCGAAAATGCGCGAGATATTTGCGGAAAATTTCGCCAAATGACACAAATAAATTAAAAAATAAAGTTGCGACACGCTAGAGATTTTTCACCAAAAATAGTGGAAAGTTTTTGCAATGCGTGACACGATATTCCATGAACAGGTTCGGTGACGGATCGAACTATTCTGATTAGGAGATGTAAATGGCTGCAGCTAAGAAATCTGCTCCAAAGCGTCGCAAGAAGGCAGCTGCTAAGGCAGCTCCAGCAAAGCGTCGTAAGAAGGCCGCTGTAAAGACAGCAGCACCAAAGAAGCGCCGCAAGAAGGCAGCTGCTAAGAAGGCTGCTCCAAAGCGTCGCAAGAAGGCAGCAGCTAAGAAGGCTGCTCCAAAGCGTCGTAAGAAGGCAGCAGCTAAGAAGGCTGCTCCAAAGCGTCGTAAGAAGGCAGCTTCAAAGTCAGCAGCTCCAAAGGCTGCTCCAAAGAAGCGTCGTCGCAAGAAGGCTGCTGCAAAGTAGTTTCAGACGTTTAACAAAAAGCCCCGCTACGAAAGTAGCGGGGCTTTTTTAATTTAAAAGTTTTATTAACTTTCCTCTAAATATTGATCTCGCAACTTATTTTGAATTCGGTCAAAGATCTTTGCAAGATCTTCTTGATCCTTAACCGTTAAATGATCGACGAATCGATCGCGAACGCTATTTACGTGATCTGGGGCGGCTTTAACAATTGCCTTCCAACCCTTCTCGGTCATCACTGCAAAATATCCGCGCTTGTCCGATTCGCACTCTTCGCGTCTGACCCAGCCAGCTTTCTCCATGACCTTCATTCGGTGTGAAAGACGCGACTTTGAGAGCATTGCGATTTCGGCAAGTTCGCTCATCCGCATTCGACGATCTGGAGCATCACTGAGTTGGGCCAAGACTTCATAGTCGGCCATTGAAAGATCGTGATCGGTAAGGTCGGCGTCAAGGGCATCTAGTAATCGACGTGACGCGATTATGTATGAGCGCCAAGCCTTCATCTCCCGCGGGTTTAGCCACTTGGGGGACTTGTTTGATCTTGTTGCCATGTGCCGAAGTTTAGTTGAAAGTTGAATTACTTCCAATTGTTATAGGCTCTGACGCATGAGTAACGCGCAAAACCAAAGTGCTAAGAGCGGCATCGATTTAGCCCACATTAAATCCTCTGTCCGCCCGCAGGATGATCTCTATCGCCACGTAAATGGCACTTGGATAGATAACGCAGTTATTCCATCTGACCGTTCCTCCGATGGCGCTTTCTACGCGCTCTATCAACAAGCCGAAGCGCACGTTCGTGAAATTATTGAAGACCTGGCCGCAAGCAATAGCGCACCGGGAAGTGTGGCGGCCAAGGTTGGCGATCTATATGGCTCATTTATGGCCGAATCAGAGATTGAAAAGTTGGGCCTCTCCCCGATCCAAGTTGATCTAGATCGAGCGCTTTCGATTAGGGATGTAAAAGATTTTCACCAGACTCTAGGCGACTTTGAATCTCGTGGCCTTGGTGGACTCTTCTATCAGTACATCACAACCGACAATATGGCTTCCGATACCAATATCGTTTACATCGGTCAGTCTGGACTCTCTCTGCCAGATGAGGCCTACTACCGCGAAGAGGAGTTTGCCGAAATTCGCGCCGCCTTCTTGGCTCACATGGAAAAAATGTTTACCTTGGCTAAGGTTTCAAATCCATCTGATCGTGCAAAGCAGATATTGGATCTAGAAACCAAAATTGCTGCCAGCCACTGGGACCAAGTTCAAGATCGTGATGCCACTTTGACCTACAACAAGATGAGCTTTGCCGAACTTGCGGCATCATCAAATGGATTTGATTGGGAACTCTGGCTAGCTTCAAGTCAGACCCCGCGCAACGTGATGGAAAAAGTAATTGTCCGACAACCCTCGTTTTTCACTGGCCTTGGAAAATTACTTTCCGATTTTGATCTATCAGCTTGGAGTTCGTGGCTGACTTGGCATTTACTCTCTAGCGCTGCCTCGGCTTTGAGCAGTGAGTTTGTAAATGAAAACTTCGCCTTTTACGGAACAATTCTCTCGGGCACGCCAGAGTTAAAGGCGAGATGGAAGCGTGGTGTTTCCCTAGTTGAAGGATCCCTTGGTGAGGCCGTTGGCCAGATTTATGTAGAACGACATTTCCCACCTGCCGCAAAAACGCGCATGGTTACTTTGGTTGCAAATTTAATCGAGGCCTACCGAGTTGATATCGCAGCCCTAAATTGGATGAGTCCAGAAACCAAGGCAAGGGCCTTTGAAAAGCTCGATAAATTCACCCCGAAAATTGGCTACCCTGACAAATGGCGCGATTATTCGAAATTAGAAATTACGCGCGATGATCTCTTGGGCAATCTAGCCCGCGTTGCAAAATTCAATCAAGATTTTGAATATGCAAAAATCGGCGCTCCGGTCGATCGGGCTGAATGGTTGATGACGCCACAAACTGTCAACGCCTATTACATGCCAGGCATGAATGAGATAGTTTTCCCGGCTGCAATTCTTCAACCACCTTTCTTCGACCTCGCTGCCGATGATGCCGCGAACTATGGTGGGATCGGTGCGGTAATCGGCCACGAAATTGGCCATGGCTTTGATGACCAGGGATCAAAATATGATGGCGATGGAAATTTAAATAACTGGTGGACCGATAACGATCGCATCGAATTTGAAAAGCGCGCCAACGCTTTGATCGCACAGTACGAAGAGCTCCATCCATCGGAGGCACCTGATGTGCACGTCAATGGTGCACTGACGATCGGTGAAAATATTGGCGACCTTGGTGGTCTCACAATTGCCATCAAGGCCTACGAGCTTTCTTTGGGTGGCAAGGCCGCACCGGTGATTGATGGCTTGACTGGCGCACAAAGACTCTTTATGGGTTGGGCCCAATGTTGGCGGCAGAAGATGCGTCCGGAAGAGGTACGTCGTCGGGTCGCGACCGATCCGCACTCCCCTGACGAATTTCGCTGTAACCAGGTTGTGCGAAACCTAAATGAGTTTTATGAAGCGTTCTCGGTTAAGCAAAGTGATGCGCTTTATCTGCCGGAAAGTGAACGAATTCGCATCTGGTAGAGATTTTGCCCTCAGAAATAGCGATTATTCGCCTTTAAAGGCAGTTTTTAGCCCTATTCGGGGAAATGACATGCAACTGTAGAAGTTCCAACAGTTCGTTGCGCAGGAACCGAATTTCGGCAAATATCTTGTGCTTTCCAACAACGGGTATTGAATACGCAACCCGTTGGAGGATTAGCTGGACTTGGTAGATCGCCGACCAAAGTAATTCGTTCGCGACTTCGTTCGATAGTCGGATCTGGGATCGGCACCGCTGAAAGTAGCGCCTTTGTGTATGGGTGGTGCGGACTCTTAAATAGATCTTCCGTCCTTGCCACCTCCATAACTTTGCCAAGGTACATGACGACGACGCGGTCAGAGATGTGTTGTACTACTGAAAGGTCATGGGCGACGATCAAATAAGAAAGACCAAATTCACTTTGAAGATCATCTAGCAAATTTACAACCTGGGCCTGAATTGAAACATCCAGAGCCGAGACCGGCTCATCAGCAATGATCAACTTTGGGCGAAGTGCAATCGCGCGTGCAATGCCAATTCGCTGGCGCTGGCCACCGGAGAATTCATGTGGGAATCGATTAATGTGTTCTGGATTTAGTCCGACTCTTTCTAGCAACCCTTGGACAGTTTTCTTAACGCCACCTTCGGGCGTTACTTTGTGGATGGCAAAAGATGCCGCAACAATGTCGCCAACGGTATGTCTTGGATTTAGCGAGGAATATGGATCTTGAAAGATCATCTGCATCTGTGCGCGAAGCGGCTTCATCTTTCGTTGCGAGTATTTAGTTATATCTTCGCCTTCAAAAATTATGGACCCGGCAGTTGGTTCGTAGAGCTTTAAAATTGTGCGCCCGACAGTGGTCTTTCCACAACCAGACTCACCTACAAGGCCCACGGTTTCACCTTTGGCAACGGTCAAATCAACGCCATCTACTGCTTTTACGGTGTGACGCTTTCTACCAATAATGCCGCCGCTAATATCAAAATATTTTCTTAGATTTGAGACTTCTAAAATGTTTTCACTCATTGGTGAGCCTTAATCTCTGCGGCGCTTAAGTGGCACCGGGCCAAATGGCCAGTATGTTTTTCTTCAACTTGTGGGCGGGTAGTTTTACAAAGATTTCCTGGGACAAACTTGGCAAATTCACAGCGAGGCTCGAATGCACATCCACCAGGTAGTGAAATTAGCGATGGTGGCTGGCCCGGAATTGTCTTAAGTCTGGTTCCATGAGCTTGATCAACACGAGGCACTGATGCGAGCAAACCAATTGTGTACGGATGGACCGGGTTCTTGTAAATCTCATTAACTGATCCTTCTTCAACTAATCGCCCGGCATACATAACGTTTACGCGATCGGCCACTTCAGCAACTACCCCAAGATCGTGGGTAATTAAAATAACTGCCATATTAAATTCGTGCTGCATATCCTTAAGCAATTTTAAGATCTGGGCTTGGACTGTTACATCAAGGGCTGTGGTTGGCTCATCAGCAATCAAAATCTTTGGGTGATTTACCAACGCCATAGCGATCATTACGCGTTGGCGCATTCCACCAGAAAATTGGTGTGGGTAGGCATCGACGCGGTTACTGGCATCTGAAATCCCAACTAGATCTAACATCTCAATTGCCTTCTTGCGGGCATCGGCCTTGGTTCCATCATTATGCAAAAGCCATGCTTCAGAGATTTGATTTCCGATTGTGAAATATGGATGAAGTGCTGACATCGGATCTTGAAAGATCATGGATACCGTTCCACCTCGAAGGCGACGCACTTCCTCGGACGAGGCGGTTACAACATCTGTTGAATGCCCGAGTGATGAAATTAAAACTTGGCCAGAAATCTGGGTGCTCTTTGGATTGTGAAGTCCCATAATCGCCATGCTAGAAACTGACTTTCCAGAGCCAGATTCACCAACAATGGCCAAAGTTTCACCTAAGTCAACATGGAAGGAGAGATCATCAGTTGCCTGAACCAAACCATCTTCAGTTGGGAATGCAACAGATAAATTCTTGACTTCAAGTAAGTGGCTCAATTTAGCCGCACCCTAGGATCTAGGTAGGCATATGCAATATCTACAATCAAATTAAAGAAGATGAAAAATGCTGCGGCCAAGAGCGTGGTTCCCATAATTAGTGGCAGGTCATAATCTCGCAAAACAGCTTTGATCGACATGTAACCAAGGCCCGGCAACTGGAAGACGCGCTCGGTAATGATTGCACCTCCGAGAAGCCCGCCGAAATCCAAACCAGCGTTTGTAATAAGTGGCGCAAGTGCAGTGCGCAAATTGTGCCGATATAAAACATCGCGCTCTGCCACTCCCTTTGCCCGTGCAGTGCGGATGTAATCCTCTGTAGAAGTTTCAATGACATTGCTTCGGGTAAGTCGGGTATATATCGCGGCGTATGCCAGCGCCAAGGTAATCCAGGCAAAGATAAAGTTTCTAAAAAACCCAATTGGGTCGGAAAGTGGCGAGACCCAAGTTCCCTGTGTAATTGGATCAATTAGGTGGAGCAAAAATGCGGTGATGTAGATAAGGAGTCCGAGAATAAAGATTGGAAGTGATGATCCGATCAGGACGAAGGCCGTACTAAGGCGGTCGATATAGGTTCCCTTTTTGCGGGCCGCCAGGATTCCGAATGAGATTCCGATCGTCATCCAGAGAATAAAAGCGCCAACTGCGAGGGTGAACGTAAATGGAAATGCGCCAGCCATTACTTCTGTAACGCAGGCATTGTTTGGAAATGAATAGCCAAATGCCGGAGCTGGGCAATGGATCATTGCTGCGCCTTCACCGTAAGTGCGACCTTGGAAGAGGCCCATGATGAAATTCCACCATTGATGCCAAAGTGGAATATCTAGACCAAGGCGATGTCGATTTGCCTCAACTACAACGGGGTTGCAGTGAGTGCCACAAGAAAGTTTCGCCGGATCAATTGGCACAAGGCCGAAAATTAAATAAACAACCATGCTGAGAACAAAGAGCATCACAAAGGCGTAGAAAACGCGTTTGGATATGTACTTCAACATGTTGTAAAGATACCGATCTTTCTAAATAAATATCGTAATTAGAAGAGGGAGAGCGCTCACACGAGCGCTCTCCCCTTTTACTTCTTTCTCTTACTTAAGGTGCATTGATGGGTACAGCAGGGCGCCGTTAGGCATCCAGAAATCTGTACCAGCGATCTTTGAACCCCACTCGAACTGCTGCTTGGTGAAGATCGGCATTATGGTCCAGTACTGATCCATAACGGTTTGAGCAAGTGCCTTCCATTCAGAAGCTTGCTTAGCGCGATCGGTTTCACCTTGTGCGGCAGATACCTTCGCTGCGAAGTCCTTGTAAACAGGATCATCCCAGTTCTGGTTTAGGTTAAAGCCACCATCTTTGATAAATAGTGGTGGAATAACTGTTGAGGCATTTGCCCAGTCAGCAGCCCAACCAGCACGAGTGATGTCACCCTGCTTTGCTGGGTTCATAACTGTTGGATAGTAAACGCCTGGCTCAATTAGATTGAACTTGGCAACCATTCCAGCAGCTTCCATTGCTGACTTAATTAGAGCAGCGGCCTTTTCGTTGGTTGCTGTCTTAGCCATATCAAAGTAGATACCTGATTGTGTCGCCTTGGCATAAGCCGCAGGACATGAACTCTTTGCCTTAGCAAGAAGTGTCTTTGCGTAGTCAGGATTTCCAGTGATCTTCCAGTTTGCATCGTGAATATTGCCGGTAGTTGGCGCATAGTCAGTAGCAATTGATGGAGAGATTGGGCTATCAGCAGGAGCGCCATACAAATCAGATCCACCATTTAGATCGATGATTGATTGTAGGTTGATTGCAAAGAAGACAGCCTTACGAACATCTAGGCAATCTAGGTGGCCCTTGGAAACATTTGCAGTCCAATAACGAACGAATGGTCCAAGGACGTTAATTCCGCGACCCTTGTACTTAGCATCGGTGTGGAAGACCTTGTTGTTGTTATTTGGAGCTTGTAGCCCTTGATCGTAGTTAACAGCGTTTGGCTGTGAATCCTTCAAGAACATCTGGTCGCGAACATCTTCTGAGATTCCGAAACGAAGGATTACTTCGTTTGGATAGGCCGGACGGATTGCATCCGTCTTCTTATCCCAGTACTTGTTGCGAACTAGATCTAACTTATCGCCAGCCTTGAAGTAAGAGATCATGTAAGGACCGGTGCCCATTGGCTTTAGGTCGTACTTATCTCCGTTATCGGCTGAAGCCTTTACAGGTGCAACTGCTGGGTATGAACCGAAGTAGTTGAAGTCACCGACAGCCTTCTTTAGGTGCATGGTGATGGTGTTACCAGAACAGGTAACGGCCTTGTCGTATAGATCTTGGCCGGTCTTCTTGTATGGACCTGCGTAAGCAGAAACTCCCTTGGCATCAGCTGGGATGTCAAGAAGTTGAAGTGCATAAGTAGGACCGTCGAGAATTACATCGGTTGCAAAAATACGAGAAATTCCGTATTTAACATCTTCGCAAGTTAGATCAGTTCCATCAGACCACTTAATTCCACTCTTCAGGGTCCAAGACCAAGTCTTGCCACCATCAGTAGCGGTACCAATGTCAGTTGCTAGATCGGGAACTAGCTTTGAAGAGTCCTTGCCAGCAACTGGGTTGTAGCTAACCAGTGTGCGGTATAGGTAGGTATTTAGGAATGCAATGTCTTGACCGGTGTAAACACGTTGTGGGTCAAGGTGGTTTAGTTGTTGGGCGTTGGTTATGTAGTAAATGGTTCCGGACTTGTTCCCGGATTTACTAGATACAACGAAAGCGCCCGCAGCAATTACGACAATCGCAGCAACAATTGCGATTACCTTATTGCGAGAACCCCCAGCTTTGATTTCAGCCATTTATATCCTCATCTATCGAAGGAGCAGCCAGCTGGCTGCCTGATTGTGAGTGATAATAGTAGGTAACTTAGGAAAAAATAAGGGTTATTTATCGGTCAGATTTTGGATCAAGTGCGTCACGTAGGCCATCACCAAGCAGGTTTAAGGAGAGAACTACGACGATCACCATTCCGGCCGGGATAGCAAGATAAGCCGGGTCGCGTTGCCAAAATGAAGAGGCATCATTTAATACCAGACCCCAAGTTGAACTAGGAGCTTGAACACCCACCCCGAGGAATGAGAAGACTGCTTCGGCGGCAAGATACCCAGGCAGAGAAATCGAGAGATAAATAATTGCAAGCGGCCAAAGATTTGGAAGTAACTCTTTAAAGATAATTCGAGATCTAGATGCACCAAGAGCGCTAGCTGCTAAGACAAATTCACGTTCGCGCAAACTTAGAACTTGGGAACGCACGACTCGGAAGAAACCAGGCCAGCTAAATACCGTGAGAATTAAAACCATAACAACAATTCGTGCGCCGTTATCTTTCGCAATTCCTAGCGCCTCCACGCGCATGGTTAGCGGAACGCTAAGGGCAACAAACATAAATGTTGTCGGGAAAGAAAGTAGGAAATCGGCAATTCGACCGATAACTGAATCCAGTGCGCCGCCAATATATGCGGCTGAAATTCCAAGCACAAGACCAATTCCAACATAAGTAATTGCAGTAATAATCGCAATCGAAAATGAGATCCGAGATCCATAAAGCAGGAGCGCCATTAAATCTCGTCCAGCACCAGGCTCAATACCAAATGGATGCGCCCAGCTGATGCCACCGGCGACCCCTATAGGTTGGCCGTCCTTTAAGCGATCTAAGTAAAGGGTGGTGTTATCGACGTGGAAAAGTCCGGTAATTACCGGCGCTAAGAATGCAATTGCAACAAAGAACAGGGCCACACCTGCAGAAACCATTGCAACTTTATTTCGCTTTAATCGAATCCAAGCGATCTGACGCGGGCTTCGCTGAGCCAATTCCACAGTGGCACCGTTACCTTGGCTGCTAAGGCTGCTTAGGTTTGTTGTAGCGCTCATGGGGTAGATAATAGCCACATGAGCGAGTTTGGATTCAAGATTGAAAAAGAATTATCCAGCTCAGGTGATCTTCAAGGCCGTGCGGGAACTATCTCAACACCACACGGTGAAATCCAAACTCCCGCCTTTATTCCAGTAGGAACTAAAGCAACAGTTAAGTCAGTATTGCCAGAATCTATGAAGGATTTGCAAGCGCAAGCAATTCTTTCAAATGCCTACCACCTCTACCTCCAACCTGGTCCAGATCTAATTGATGAAGCTGGCGGCCTTGGAAAGTTTATGAATTGGTCTGGCCCTACTTACACCGATAGCGGTGGTTTTCAAGTGCTCTCGTTGGGCGTTGGCTTTAAAAAAGTAATTGCAATGGATGAAGAGACATTTAGATCTGATGAGGTAATTGCAGATCAAAAGGAGCGATTAGCTCATGTAGATGACGATGGTGTGACATTTAAATCTCATCTCGATGGATCAATGCATCGATTTACCCCAGAAGTTTCAATGCAAGTTCAGCACCAAATTGGCGCAGATATTATCTTTGCCTTCGATGAGTGCACGACTTTGCATAACACCCGCAAATACCAAGAGAAATCTTTGGAACGAACCAGGCTTTGGGCCAAGCGATGTTTAAAAGAACATGGGCGATTGACTAGGGAAAGAGTTGGTAAGCCCTATCAGGCTCTTTGGGGAGTTTTGCAAGG
>CANBVR010000003.1 GCA_947372965.1 Actinomycetota bacterium | reverse complement strand
TTCATTGATTTATCATTTCTTTCTACTTTGCCAAGCCGTGATTACAAGGCTGGCATGGCAGAGGTAGTGAAGTCCGGGTTGATATCTGATTTGAAAATTTTGGACCTTCTCTCTGATACCAAGAAGAATATTGCTGAGTTGATTGAGCGTTCAGTAGGAGTAAAAGCCAAGGTCGTTAGTTCTGATTTCAAAGAAGGAAAACTACGCGAGATATTGAACTATGGTCACACACTTGGGCACGCGATCGAGAAGCGTGAGGGCTACAAATGGCGTCACGGTGAGGCGGTAGCAATCGGTCTGGTGTATGCAGCTGAGCTCAGCCGCGATTTCGGGCTCTCGCAAAGTGATATTGATCTTCATCGAAACTTATTGGATTCCTTGGATCTTAGAGTTAGTTACGAAGGCACTGCTTTTGACGAGCTTCTCGGGTATATGGGTGGAGATAAGAAAAGTCGTGGAAATCAAATTCGATTTATTGGATTAAAGAATATCGGCGAACCAATTTGGCTCGAGGAATTAACCTCCGATCAGATGCGTCTTGCATATGAGAGGATTAGTGCATGAAGGTATTAGTTCTCAATGGACCAAATTTGGGGCGACTAGACCTACGTGATTCATCAATTTACGGTGATATGAATTTCCAAGGGCTATCGGAATTCGTAATTGCAGAAGGAAAAGCCTTAGGTTTAGAATGTGACGTTCGTCAAAGTGATAGCGAAGTAGAGATCATTAATTGGCTGCACGAGGCTGCCGAAAAGAATATTGCGGTAGTAATTAACCCCGCTGCATTCACACACTACTCGTATGCAATTCGTGATGCGGCAGAAATGGTCAAGGCTCCACTTATTGAGGTTCATCTATCAAACCCACTCTCACGCGAGGAATTCCGGCATACCTCAGTTATTTCTGGTGTAGCAAATGGAACTATCGGTGGTTTTGGCCCAGACTCATATCGACTTGCTTTGATCGCTCTGGCAAATATCAAAAACTAATAACCAGTAGTAACAACTCGATAGTTAGATTAGGCCTAAAAGTTCAGGTATCCTCCTCCCATGGCTACTACAAACGATCTCAAGAATGGCATGACCCTAGATATTGAAGGGCAGCTCTGGAACGTAGTTGAATTCCAACACGTAAAACCAGGAAAAGGACCAGCTTTCGTCCGCACAAAATTGAAGTCAGTAATTTCGGGCAAAGTAATTGACCGAACATTCAATGCCGGTGTAAAAGTTGAGGTAGCGATTCTTGAAAAACGCGACATGACCTTCCTCTATCGCGATGGCGATGACTTTGTCTTTATGGACGATAAAACTTTCGATCAAATGAATATCTCCGAGGATGTAGTTGGAGAATCTGTTAATTACATGCTTGAGAATTGCAAAGCGAATGTAGCAATTCACGAAAATAACCCTCTTTACGTTGAACTTCCTGCCTCAGTTGAAATGGTTGTTACCTATACCGAGCCTGGCTTACAAGGAGATCGCTCGTCTGGTGGAACAAAGCCGGCAACGATTGAAACTGGAATCCAGATTCAAGTTCCGCTCTTTATCAAGCAAGATGAGAAGATTTTGGTAGATACTCGTACCGGAGATTATCTCGGTCGCGCCAACTCGTGAGTGCTCGTACAAAAGCTCGTAAAAGGGCTTTAGATCTTCTTTTCGAATCAGATCTGAGAAATAGCAAGGCAAGCGATCTTCTTTTCTCCAGACCGGCTTCAGAGTTATCACAAGAGGATTATGTAGTGATGATTATCAACGGTATCGAGTTAAATCTGCGGAAGATCGATGAGCTAATTACGACCTACGCACAAGGTTGGGATATCGACAGAATGCCGACAGTCGACCGAAATATAATGCGAATTGCTCTTTATGAAATTTTATGGGGCGCAGATATCGATGATCAAATTGCAGCATCGCAAGCAATAATTCTTGCCCAGGAGTATTCGACTGAGGAATCAGCTAAATATATTAACGGCGTACTCGGTCGCATCATCGCTCTAAAGCCCTCGTTCGCGCTTTAGTCTTATATTTCTACCAAACTACCTTTTAATTAAGAGCGAATTATCCCTCAGCCATCCATAGCTCTGATTTTCTCGCTCATTTCCAAGTATGGCGACTATCTCTAGATCACTTTTTCGAATCGTGATAACTTCGCCATTCCAATCTCTTCGCTTTGCACAAAAAAGTGCCAGCAGTGTGGTTATCGATCGGGCTTTCTCATCCACCTTTGCTAAAGTGGAAATTCTTCGAATATCGATGGTGAATTTATCGGGCAGATCGTTGCCAGAATTTCTGTCATTTTGCACACTACCCAGTCCAAGTAACTCATCCAACGGAACTTGGTAAAAATTGGCAAGAGAGATTGCTTTCTTGAGGGAGAGAGCCCGATCGCAACGTTCATATGATCCTATGACGACTGCTTTCCAGATGCCGTTAGATTGAGTCTCAACTTCCTTGAGCGTCAGACCTTTCTGCTTGCGGATGGCGCGGATTGATTGGGCGATCTCTTCAATGGTGCGTTCATTTAAGTTCATATACCTAAGATAGAGAGGCGAGTCGTGATTGGGATTTTCTTATCCACAGGTGGTATCTTGCGCTAGTAGTCCTTTAACGATCCGTCCCGAGAGGCGGCGAAGGAGAGAAATGGCAGCTGTACTAGATGCCGGCGATATTAGCCGCGCTTTAAAACGTATTGCTCATGAAATCATTGAGCGAAACCATGGCCTATCTAATCTAGTGATTCTTGGAATACCCACGCGGGGTGCCTTTCTTGGTAACCGTATCGGCCAATTCCTCTCAGAGATTGAGGGACCGGTAAATGTAGGAACTCTCGATGTTACTTTGCATAGAGATGATCTACGGATGCGACCTCCAAAGGCGCTGCTCCCAACCGTTCTGCCTCTTGGTGGAATTGAAGGAAAAGATGTCGTCTTGGTCGATGATGTTCTCTATTCGGGAAGAACTATCCGCGCTGCACTAGATGCGTTAGGTGAGATCGGGCGCCCAAAGTCGGTTCAATTAGCGGTTCTAGTCGATCGCGGACATCGTGAACTTCCAATTAGGGCCGATTACGTCGGTAAGAATATTCCAACTTCGGCAGTTGAGATCGTGAAGGTATCACTCCAAGAAATTGATAATGAGGATGGAGTGTCAATACTTGCAGGTGGTCACGAATGAATCGCCACCTGTTAAGCATCGGCGACCTAGATCGTAGCGAGGCAATCTCTATTCTTGATACCGCATTTGAACTTTCGAAGATATCTGATGGGGCAATGAAGAAGCTTCCTACGCTTCGAGGCCGAACAGTTGTGAATCTCTTCTTTGAGGATTCAACTCGCACTCGAATTTCCTTTGAAAGTGCGGCAAAACGACTATCTGCCGATGTCATCAACTTCTCAGCAAAAGGTTCTTCGGTTAGCAAAGGAGAATCGCTAAAAGATACGGCCCAAACTTTGCAGGCGATGGGTGCAGATGCGGTAATCATCAGACATAGCGCTTCTGGTGCGGCCGCCCGATTGGCCGACTCGGGGTGGATTTCAGCCTCTGTCATAAATGCTGGAGATGGGACTCATGAACATCCAACGCAAGCGCTCTTGGATGCTTACACAATTCGGAGCAAATTTCCGGAACTCAAAAGTGACTTTTCCGGTCTTAAAGTTGCAATCGTAGGAGACATTCTTCATTCACGTGTGGCTCGAAGTAATGTCCTGCTCTTAAAGAAGTTGGGCGCTGAAGTAACGCTTGTATCGCTTCCAACTCTCTTACCAGTTGGCGTTGAATCCTGGGGTGTAAAAGTAAGTTATAACTTTGACTCAATTTTAAAAAATGTAGATGTCGTAATGATGCTGCGAATTCAAAGTGAGCGAATGAATGAAGCTTTCTTTCCAACTGCCAGAGAATATTCAAGAGGTTTTGGGTTAGATCAAGATCGTCTGGAGTCTCTCAAATCCAAGGCGATCGTGATGCACCCTGGCCCAATGAATAGAGGTCTTGAAATTTCTGCTGCCAGTGCGGATTCACTTCAATCTGTGGTTTTAGCGCAAGTTTCAAATGGTGTCTTAGTACGGATGGCAGTTCTATACCAACTTCTGGGAGGAACGCCTCTAAATGTGGTTTCGAATTCGAAAGAAGTGGTGAATTAGAATGAATAAGGTTTTGAAGAACGCAAGATTACTTGACGGTTCAATTGTTGATATTGAGTTTGTAAATGGCGAGATTGCACAAATTGGTCAAGATCTCTCGGGCAAATTAGAGATCGATATTGCGGGCAATCTTTTGATTCCATCATTAGTCGACTTGCACACCCATTTACGTGAACCTGGTAGAGAAGATTCCGAAACCGTGGCGACTGGTTGCCTCGCAGCGGTACGCGGTGGCTATGGCGCAATCTCGCCGATGGCAAATACCACCCCGGTTGCAGATACGGCCGGCGTTGTCGAACAAGTCTTCGCTCTTGGTAAAGAAGCGGCTCTTTGCGATGTTTTTCCTATAGGAGCTGTTACTCAAGGTCTTCAAGGTGAAAAATTAGCCGAGTTAGGTGCGATGAATTCATCTAGGGCGAGCGTTAGGATTTTCTCAGATGACGGTAAATGTGTTTTCGATCCGCTTCTGATGAGAAGAGCTTTGGAATACGTGAAGAGCTTTGATGGAATTATCGCCCAGCACGCCCAAGAGCCTCGCCTTACCAATGGTGCACAGATGAACGAAGGTGAGATCTCATCTAGATTAGGTTTAACCGGTTGGCCCGCAGTAGCAGAAGAAGCGATTATCGCTCGAGATATCTTGCTAGCCGAACATGTGAATAGCAAACTCCATATCTGCCATTTAACAACAGCAGGTGGTGTTGAATTAGTGCGCGCTGCAAAAGCAAGAGGCGTTCAAGTTACTGCCGAAGTGACTCCACATCACCTTCTTCTAACCGATGACCTGATCGTTGACTACGACGCGGTTTATAAAGTAAATCCACCGCTTCGCACAAGCGCTGACGTGTTAGCTCTTAGGGCTGGTCTGGCAGATGGAACTATCGATATCGTCGCAACTGATCACGCACCACATCCAAGTGAGGATAAGGATTGCGAGTGGCAAGAAGCAGCATTTGGAATGCTCGGTTTGGAAACAGCCCTTTCAGTAGTTGTCTTGGCGATGGTTGAAAGTGGGCTGATTGATTGGACGACGCTAGTCGAAAGAATGGCAATTGCTCCTGCGCGAATAGCGGGATATTCGGGCCATGGCGAGAGTATTCGCGTTGGTGCGAAGGCAAATTTGGCTGTGATCGACACCTCTGCGAGTTGGACGGTTGACCGTAATAAGATGGCTTCCAAGAGTAAAAATACGCCGTTTCACGAAATGACTCTCCCCAGTCTCGTTGTGAAAACTTTCTTTAACGGCGAACTTGTTTTTGATATTTCCGAAAAAGGGGGAGTCTAATGACGAAGGCTTACCTCGTTCTCGATGATGGTGCAATATTTGAAGGTGAAAGTTGGGCATGTGAAGGCGAAACTTTCGGAGAAGCTGTTTTTCAGACCGGAATGACCGGATATCAAGAGACTCTGACCGACCCTTCCTACCATAAGCAAGTTGTAATCATGACTGCACCTCACATTGGTAATACAGGCATGAATATTCCAGATGAAGAGTCCAAGCAAATTTGGGTCAGCGGATTTGTAGTTCGAAATTCATCGCCGGTAGTGAGTAATTGGCGCGCGAATCGTTCACTTGAAGATGACTTATTAGAGCAAGGAATTGTGGGAATTAAGAGCGTGGATACTCGAGCCATTACCCGACATCTACGTGATCGCGGGGCGATGCGCGTTGGAATTTTCTCGAATTCTGCGCTAACCAGGGAAGAAATGGTTGTAAGAGTTCGAAAGTCCCCACAGATGAGCGGTGCCTTTCTGGCTGATGATGTTTCTACAAATTCAACGTATGTTATTGATGCTGTAGGTGAAAAAAGATTTACAGTTGCGGCGATCGATTTGGGTATAAAAGGTGCGACACCAAGGATGATGGCACAGCGTGGAATCGAAGTTCACGTAATGCCCTCCACCTCAACTCTTGCGCAGATAAAGGCGATTTCACCTGACGGAATTTTCTTATCTAATGGTCCCGGTGATCCTGCGACGATGACCGGAGTGATTTCACTCGTGCGTGAAATATTGCAAGAACGTATTCCACTCTTTGGAATTTGCTTTGGCCATCAGATAATTGGCAGGGCTTTGGGGTTTGAAACTTATAAACTTCCCTTTGGGCACCGCGGAATAAATCAGCCGGTAAAAAATCTCCGTACGGGACGAGTCGAAATAACTGCTCACAATCATGGATTTGCTGTTGAGGCGCCAACTGAAGGAAATTTCAATACCGTCTATGGCGCTGGTTTTGTGAGCCATATCTGCCTAAATGATGGCGTTGTTGAAGGTTTGGAACTTTTGGAAACACCAGTATTTAGCGTCCAATATCATCCCGAGGCAGCCGCCGGACCTCATGATGCAAGTTATCTCTTTGATCATTTCATTTCACTCATGGCTGGAGTTCGTGTCTAATGCCAAGAGATATGTCTATCGAGAGCGTTTTAGTAATTGGAAGTGGTCCAATTGTTATAGGCCAAGCTTGTGAATTTGATTATTCCGGAACCCAAGCATGCCGAGTTCTTAGAAGTGAAGGTATTCGCGTAATACTTATTAATTCAAACCCGGCAACGATCATGACCGATCCTGAATTCGCGGATGCAACTTATATTGAACCGTTAACTTCTGAAATTATTGAGAAGATAATCATTAAGGAAAGGCCAACTGCCATTCTTGCAACCCTCGGAGGACAGACGGCTCTCAACGCCGCCATTGGGCTCTTCGAAGCAGGGATCTTAGAAAAGTATGGGGTTAAGTTAATTGGCGCAGATATTCCGGCAATAAAGCGTGGGGAAGACCGTGAGACTTTTAAAGAAATCGTGGAAAAAGTTGGAGGGGAATCAGCAAAATCAATAATTGCACATTCAATGTCAGAGTGCCTCGCTGCTGCTCAAATTCTTAACTATCCAGTTGTAGTGCGTCCTTCTTTCACCATGGGCGGTTTGGGTTCCGGCATTGCCCACAACCAAGCAGAGCTCGAACTCATCGCAGGCGCTGGATTACGTCATAGTCCGACAACTGAGGTTTTGCTTGAAGAATCAATTATTGGGTGGAAAGAATTTGAATTAGAGGTTATGAGAGACCATGAAGATAACGTGGTTATCGTCTGCAGCATTGAGAATATCGATCCCATGGGCGTGCATACTGGTGATTCAATTACTGTCGCGCCAGCGCTCACATTAACCGATGTTGAGTACCAACGATTGCGCGATCTAAGTATTGAAATCATTAGAGAAGTAGGTGTTGCCACTGGTGGCTGTAACATTCAATTTGCTGTAAACCCAAGTGATGGTCGAATAATTGTAATTGAAATGAATCCTCGGGTATCAAGATCATCAGCTCTTGCTTCTAAAGCAACGGGTTTTCCTATTGCAAAAATTGCCACCAAACTGGCTATCGGCTACACCTTGGATGAAATTCAAAATGACATCACAAAGTCAACGCCAGCCTCGTTTGAGCCAACACTTGATTACATCGTTGTAAAAGTTCCTAGGTTTGCCTTTGAGAAGTTTCCTGAGGCTGATAATCGCTTAACAACAACTATGAAGAGCGTCGGCGAAGCAATGGCCATCGGTAGATCTTTCCCGGAAGCCCTTCAAAAGGCTCTTCGCTCAGTTGAGAAAAAGGGGACTTCCTTTACGTGGATTAATTCCTCGGAAAGTAAGGAGTCACTTCTAGCTGCAATGGCGATCCCGACGGAACATCGACTCCAACAGATTCAAAGAGCTCTCTATCTGGGTGTAGATGTTGAAGCAGTTTTTGCTGCAACGAAAGTTGACCCATGGTTCTTGGCCCAAATTTCAGAGATAAATGCCGTTGCAAGCGAAATTAAGAATAGTGCAGGCTTGACTGATGAACTCTTGGTGAAGGCAAAACGCTTTGGTTTTAGTGACAATCAAATCTCTGAAATTACTGGGCAAACTCCTGGGGAAATTGCGATCTATCGACATCGCATCGGATTGCGACCAGTCTTTAAGACTGTAGATACATGCGCTGCGGAATTTGAGGCTCACACGCCTTATCACTACTCAAGTTATGATCTAGAAACGGAAGTTATCCCAAGAACTAAACCGGCTATTATCATTCTTGGAAGTGGGCCGAATCGTATTGGCCAAGGAGTCGAGTTCGATTACTCATGTGTTCATGCGGCCTTCGCACTTAAAGAAGCCGATTATGAAACAATCATGATCAATTGCAATCCGGAGACAGTTTCTACTGACTACGACACTTCGGATCGACTTTATTTCGAACCACTAACTTTGGAAGATGTTCTCGAGGTTATTCACGCAGAGACCCTTGCCGGTCCAGTGGTGGGAGTAATTGCCCAACTGGGAGGACAAACACCGCTTGGTTTGGCTCGTGGGCTACAAGAAGCTGGAATCACGATTCTAGGAACATCGCCAGATGCGATTGATATTGCGGAAGATCGTGGCCAATTTGGTGAACTTCTAAAGATTAATAATCTAACAGCCCCGACTTTTGGCATGGCAAATACTTTTGATGAGGCTCTGAAAATTGCGCATCAAATAACCTACCCAGTTTTGGTGAGGCCGTCCTTTGTTCTTGGTGGGCGGGGAATGGAGATTGTTTATGACGATGAATCTCTTGCGGAGTTCATCAAGAAGGCCACCGAAATCACGCCAAATCACCCAGTATTGATCGACAAGTTCTTAGATGATGCTATTGAAATCGATGTTGATGCCCTATTCGATGGTGAGGAACTTTTCTTGGCTGGCGTAATGGAGCATATTGAAGAAGCTGGTGTGCACTCTGGAGACTCAGCTTGTGTGATCCCTTCATATTCGATCAGCACTGAGCTGAAGAATGAGATTCGAGATGCAACCCTTAAATTAGCCAAGGGAATCGGAGTTCTTGGCCTCATAAATATTCAATTTGCTATTGCGGCGGACTCAGTAGGAAAACAACAACTATACGTACTTGAAGCCAACCCAAGAGCATCAAGAACTGTTCCCTTTGTCAGCAAGGCGACAGGTAATCCGCTTGCAAAATGCGCGGCGCTAATTTCAAGTGGTAAGAAGATTTCACAGTTGCGTTCTTCGGGTCTTCTACCTAAATCAGGAGATGGGAAAGCAAGGGGTATTTCCGTTAAAGAGGCGGTTTTACCTTGGAATCGCTTTAGAAGAATTGATGGAACTGGCGTCGATTCAGTCTTGGGTCCAGAGATGCGTTCAACAGGTGAAGTTATGGGAATCGCGCAGAGTTTCGGTGAAGCATATTCAAAGAGTCAGACTGCTGCTTTTGGAGCGCTCCCAAAGAGTGGTTCGATCTTCTTATCGTTATCGGAAAGACATAAACCTAGCGCAATCGATCCAGCACGAATCTTGATTGGCTTGGGCTTTGAACTTTATACAACTCAAGGAACACATGATTTCTTGCTTACCCACGGAATCAAAACAACTTCAGTGCGAAAACACTCACAAGGTCGTGGTGAAGATGGGCAACCAACTGCAGTAGACCTAATTACGCAAGGAATCGTTGGACTTGTTATTAATACTCCGCTGGGACGAGGTACAAGACAGGATGGTTGGATGATTCGAACTGCTTCAATTCAGAGATCTGTTCCTTGTATTACGACAATCGCCGGATTTAAAGCAGCAGTATCAGGAATCTCAGAGCTCTCAGGAAAATCTTTTGATATCAATTCAATTCAAGAGTGGCTGTCGATTAATGAATAAGTTTGCAGAACAAGTTGTGGCCGAAGTCGTTAGTAATAAGCGAGTGGGTGCCTATCACCATATGGTTTTATCTGTTGGTGATCTCGCCAATCATGCAAAGCCCGGGAATTTTGTTGCTATCTCGGTTGGGGGAGCGGGATCATCAATGGTTCTGCGAAGAGCATTTGCGATCTATCGAGCAACTGGCCGGGAGAGCGGCGTTGGCTATATTGAGTTAGTTGTTGCCCCGCATGGGCAAGGAAGCACGTGGTTAACTTCAAGGTCAGCTGGTGATGGCGTTGATTTGGTTGGCCCACTCGGAACTGCTTTTGGAATACCAACCCAACCAGTGCGAGCACTTCTTGTCGGTGGCGGATATGGCAGTGCCCCGCTATTCGGGTTGTCTGAGGTATTGAAGAGTCGAGGATGTCGAGTGGATATGGTTCTCGGGGCTTCTTCGGCGATGAAGATTTACGCACCACTAGAAGGAAAACGCTCAGTAAATAGTTTGACGATCACTACTGATGATGGCTCGACTGGCATACCTGGAAAAGTTAGCGACGTAATACCTGAATTAATTGAGAATAACCAGATAGACATTATCTATTCTTGCGGCCCCATGGGAATGCTTGAAGCAATTACCAAGATCGCAGTCGAAAAAGATGTTATGCATCAATGTGCGATTGAAGAGTCTATGGCATGTGGAATTGGCATTTGCATGACTTGTGTACTTCCAATTAAAGGCGAAGATGGTGTGATTAGAATGCTTCGCTCATGTATTGATGGGCCAGTAGTTAACGGTGAAAATGTGATTTGGGATAGCAATCGCGAAATTCCAGAAGGCACGTGGGGAGCGCTATGAGTTTTGATTACAGTGCATCTCTCGGAAATACTCGCTTTGAAAATCCAATTTTTACCGCAAGTGGTTGCGCAAGTTCTGGTCGCGAGTTGAGTCAATTCTTTGATATTCGCCAGCTTGGAGCAATCGTAACGAAATCAATAATGGTTAAACCTAGATCCGGTCGAGCTACGCCTCGAATGGCAGAGACTCCAAGTGGGATGCTCAATTCCATCGGTCTGCAAGGACCAGGTGTTGATATTTTTCTTGAAAAAGATATTCCTTGGCTACTTGAACAAAACGTGCCTACAGTTGTCAGTATTGCCGGCGAAAGCGTTGAGGATTATGCAGTTCTTGCTAGAAAAATGCGTGGAATTTCTGGCCTAAAGGCATTGGAAGTAAATATCTCTTGTCCAAATGTTGAGAATCGTGGGCAAGTATTTGCCTGCAATTCCACAACAGCCAGGGCAGCAATTGAAGCGGTGCGTCGTAATATCGGTGGGGAATTGCCGATAATCGCAAAGCTAACTCCGGATGTCACCAATATTGTAGAAATTGCCGAAGAAGTTGTTGCTGCAGGGGCAGATGGATTGGCTTTAATTAACACCGTTCTTGGAATGGTTATCGATACCAACACCATGCGCCCAAAGTTGGCTGGAAAAACTGGTGGCCTGTCGGGGCCGGCAATAAGGCCAGTTGCAGTTCGAGCGATCTATCAAGTACATGCAGCCCTTCCTCACGTAAGTATTTTAGGAATGGGCGGAGTTAGTAATGGGAGAGATGCCCTTGAACTTATTCTTGCCGGAGCAAGTGCCGTCTCAATCGGTACTGCTAATTTTGGTAACCCGAGCGCCACAATGTTAGTTAAGAGGGAACTCGAGGAGCTTCTCATTAGCAAAGGATTCTCGTCACTAAAAGAGGCAGTTGGATACGCGCACAGGGCGGAGCAATTATGAGTTCACCAATAATTTTGGCTTTGGATACCAAAGATCTTGATACTGCCAAGTCGTGGATTTTCGCAACTCGTGAGAGCGTCGGTGTCTATAAGGTTGGTTTGGAGTTTTTTCTCAAATTTGGTTCTGCTGGGTTGCGAGAATTGCGCAACGAAGGAGATTTCGAACTATTTCTAGATTTGAAACTCCACGACATTCCAAACACAGTTGCTGGAGCAGTTAGGTCTGTCATTGAGTTGAAGCCCAAGTTTTTAACGGTTCATGCATCTGGTGGTAGTGAAATGATCGCCCAGGCGGCAACTGCTGCGCCAGAGATAGCAATTACGGCAGTGACAGTACTTACTTCCCTGTCAGACTCGGATCTCTTTGGTATTGGATATGCAAATAACGCGCGCGAAAGCGCGGTCGGCCTTGCAAAGCTTGCTGTTCAATCTGGCGCAAGAGCCATCGTTTCATCCCCCTTTGAAGTAAGTGATATTCGTAATTGCGTTCCAGATGAGATAGCGCTCATTACTCCCGGGGTAAGACCTGTGGGTGCGGATCAAGGAGATCAAAAACGGGTGATGACACCGGAGCAGGCTCTACAAGCAGGTGCAAATTATTTGGTCATTGGTCGACCGATTACAGATTTGGCTAAGGTTTCCCTTGAAGAGATGAAACGTGGTTCTCAAGCAATTTTGGATTCAATTAACAAAAATGCCTAATCCGCCGCCAAACCTTTCAAATCAATCGCGTATCGATGCTAGTGCTAAAGCTGTGGCCAATCGAAGGGCTCGAGCGGAGGTAAAAAGGAAGATTTCGTTGGGGGAGATCTCTATCTTTGATGCCATCAATGATCCACAAGATGCGATTCAAAAAATGCGGGTAGCTGATTTACTTGAAGCTAGCCCAGGAGTTGGTAAGCGGCGGACCTTTCTTCTGATGTCCAAGTTGGGAATCTCGCCGACCCGTAGAATAGGAGGGCTTGGACCAAACCAAGTCCGAAACCTAAGGAGCGAGTTACTCTTGAATAAGGTTTCCCTTGCTCACGGTGAGTTGATTGTTATGTCTGGGCCAGGTGGAGTAGGAAAGAGCACCATTACCAAATATCTAAAATCTCACCCATCAATCTGGGTCAGCGTCTCGGCAACAACGAGGCAACCCCGGCCAAATGAATCGCACGGAATTGATTATTACTTTTTAACAGATTCGAAGTTCGACGAAATGGTTTCCAAAAATGAATTCCTAGAATGGGCTGAATTTGCTGGGAATCGTTATGGAACCCCTAAAGATGCGGTATTTGAGCAACGCAATTTGGGAAAGCACGTCTTGTTGGAAATCGAAATTGCAGGAGCAAGGCAAGTTAAGAAAGTTGAGCCAAGTGCATTACTGGTATTCATTTCACCTCCATCTTGGGATGAGTTGGTTGATCGATTAACTTCTAGAGGAACTGATTCACCAGAGCGACGAGCTGCAAGATTGGCCTTAGCGCAGGAAGAGATGGCAACCGCCTCGGAATTCGATGAAATCATCGTAAATGAGCGGGTCGAAGAGGTGGCACAGAGACTGCTATCCTTAGCCTCTTCAAGACGTAGCAAGGAAGGCAGATCATGACAACAATGGATGGCATCACAAATCCGCCAATCGATCAACTACTAGAAGCTGCAGGTTCTAAGTACTCTCTAGTTTTGTATGCTGCTAAGCGAGCTCGTCAAATTAATGCTTACTATTCCCAACTTGGCGAAGGCCTACTTGAATATGTTGGACCACTTGTTGAAACCTATGTTCACGAGAAGCCGCTTTCAATAGCTTTGCGTGAGATTAATGGCGGACTACTAACTATTGAAAATTTGGAGCCTACAACTCCAGAAGCAACTGCTTAACTATCTAATTTAGAAATGAAGTTTTCCGGCCGAGAGGTAATTCTTGGTATTGGCGGCGGGATTTCCGCGTACAAGTCGGCCGATCTCTTGCGAAGGTTGCAAGATGTTGGCTTGGACGTGAGCGTCGTTCCGACGAAGGCGAGTTTAAATTTTGTTGGCACGGCCACTTGGGAAGCTCTCTCCGGCCATCCTGTACCCACCAGCCTTTGGAATAACGTTCACGACGTTGCGCATATCAAATTATCAAAGAAAGCAAGTGCAATTCTCATAGCGCCGACTACAGCTGATCTGTTGGCTAAGTTAGCAAATGGTCTGGCCGATGATCTCTTAACCAATATAGTTTTGGCAACGACCGCCCCATTGATTTTGATACCAGCGATGCATCCTGAGATGTGGAGTCATAAAGCCACCCAAGAGAATGTTGAGCGTCTGCGTAACCGTGGAGTTCTAGTCATAGAACCAGACGAAGGCCGCATGACCGGCGAAGATATTGGTGTTGGTCGATATCCAACGGTGGAACGTATTATTAAGGAGACCACCACCTTTTTAGAAATTACTTCACCACTCCTTGGAAAGCAGATTTTAGTAACTGCCGGAGGTACACGTGAACCCATCGATCCCGTACGTTACATAGGTAATCGTTCCACTGGTAAGCAAGGATTTGCGATTGCAAAGGTAGCGCGTAGCCAAGGAGCAGAGGTAACTCTTATAGCTGCAAATTGCGATTTGCCGACCCCGCTGGGAGTTAGACGCATAAATGTAGAAAGTGCCTCGCAGATGCAGGAGGTATTGAATATCGAATTTACTAAGACAGATGCGCTTTTCATGACTGCAGCTGTGGCAGATGCCAAAGTTGAAAAAATTGCGAATGAAAAAATTAAGAAATCGGATTTGGAAACTATCAAATTATCACCAAATCCAGATCTCCTAGTGGATCTAAAGTCTTTCAAGAAAGGTCAAGTTGTAATAGCTTTCGCTGCCGAAACTAGTGGGGACATTGTGGTGGAAGGCAGACGCAAATGCGTTGCAAAAGGCGCAGATCTTATTTACGTAAATGATGTCAGCAATGGGGCGATCTTTGGATCCGATCAGACATCTGGTTGGGTCATCGATAGTGATGGAAATTCTGAGAAATTTGATCTAAATAACAAAGACACGCTCGCTTTTGAATTATTAAAAAGGGCCCAAGTTAAGTTAGGTTAGCGCAATGAGCAAACGACTATTTACCTCCGAATCCGTGACAGAAGGCCATCCAGATAAGATGGCAGACCAAATTTCAGATGCGATTTTGGATTCGCTTCTTAGTCAGGATTCAAAAAGTCGTGTGGCAGTTGAAACCTTGATCACAACCGGCCAAGTGCACGTCGCTGGTGAAGTGACCACAAATGGATATGCAGATGTAATGACGATAGTTAGAGATACCGTTCTGCGAATTGGTTATGATTCTTCAGAAAAGGGATTTGACGGAAACTCATGCGGCGTTTCACTTTCTATTGGTCAGCAGTCACAAGATATCGCGCAGGGCGTTGATTCTGCATTCGAAAAGCGAGTTTCTTCTTCTGTCGATCCACTTGATCTTCAAGGCGCTGGCGATCAAGGTCTCATGTTTGGTTATGCCTGCGATGACACCCCAGAATTAATGCCCTTGCCAATTGCACTGGCTCACAAACTTTCTCTTGCGCTTTCTAAAGTTCGAAAAGATGGCGCGCTCGATTACCTCCGCCCCGATGGTAAAACTCAAGTAACCATTGAATATGATGGCGATAAAGCAGTTGCTCTCAATACTGTGGTCATATCGACACAACACGCTCCACATGTTGATCTTGAAAAGACTCTCACGCCCGACCTTAAGAAATTGGTTATCGACCCAATCATAAAAGATTTGAAGATTGATGTCTCCGATGTCCGTATCCTGATCAACCCGACAGGACGCTTCGTTATTGGTGGCCCAATGGGTGATGCTGGACTTACTGGTCGAAAAATTATTGTTGATACCTACGGAGGGATGGCTCGCCATGGTGGCGGTGCTTTCTCTGGTAAAGATCCTTCAAAGGTTGATCGTTCTGCGGCTTACGCGATGCGCTGGATTGCCAAAAATGTTGTTGCGGCAGGCCTAGCTTTAAGATGTGAGGTGCAAGTTGCATATGCAATTGGTAAAGCCCAGCCAGTCGGTCTCTTCGTTGAAACTTTTGGCACTGAGAAAGTTCCTGTCAACAAGATAGTAGACGCTGTTTTGGCGACTTTTGATTTGCGCCCAGCGGCGATAATTAGAGATCTAGATCTACTACGTCCAATTTATTCAGCAACTGCTTCTTATGGGCACTTTGGCCGCGAACTACCTGACTTCTCTTGGGAGAAGACAGATCGGGCAAGCGCGTTAAAAGAAGCCGCTTCTAAGTAGCACAGGACTTCAACATGGCGGAGATAAAACCGCTAAAACTTAAGCGGGAGAGTGTTGCTGGAAGAAAATATCCAGCCGATCACCTGCCAGTGGCCCGTATTCTTGTTGATACATCAGTTGCGCATTTAGATCAGCCTTATGACTATTTAATTCCTAATACGGATTATGATTTAGTAGTTGGAGCGTTAGTTGAGGTTCCATTTGCCAGCGCAATGCGTCAGGGATATGTTCTAGAGCGACTTTCCAGCGGCGAGCAAGGGGTAAAACTTAAATTCATCAACAAAGTCTTGTCGAATCTTCCAATATTTAGTGGAGAACTACCAGAACTCATCGAACTCGCTGCTGCAAGATACGGGGCAAATTCTTGGGATATTTTGCCTAGTGTTATTCCACCGCGAGTTATGAAGGTTGAAAGTAAATTTCGTGGAATTTCCATCACTCCTTCAAAGGAGCGTAAAGAGTTAGCAGCGCCAAGATTTACCCAGGCGATTGGATCCGATTCACTCTATCAATTAATCCTAAGATCTATGGAAGATAAGAAATTCGCTGGACAATTGCTTGTAATTGTTCCTGATGAGAACGATTTAACCCGGATTTCTAAGGATTTGGAAAGTTTCAAGCCGCTGTTATTGGGCTCGCACTTGGCAAATTCTTTACGGTATGAACGCTATCTAACGGCCCTTTTTAAAGTACCGAAGTTAATTATTGGCACCAGAAGTGCAATATTTACCCCAATAATTCCTGGGTCACGAATATTGATTTTTAACGATGGTGACGAGTCAATGTACGAACGAAGATATCCAAGTTGGAACGTTCGCGATATTGCAATCTTGCGCTCAAAAGAGCATTCACTCATATTTCTAAGTGCTTCTCCCAGTTTGGAGATAGTTCGATTCCTTAATTTAGGCTGGTTTACCAAGAGCAAGCCTCTTAATATTTTAAGGAATTCAAAATTGAGATTGATATTTGCCGATGACCGTCGCAGCGAAATTGAGGTCATCCGGAGTGGACTTAAGAGTGGAAATGTCTTAGTTTCGATCGGCGAACCTGGGTACATCAACGCTTTCTCTTGTCAGAAATGTAGAAATATTGCACTTTGTGATTGCGGTGGTCGTTTGAAGATCAATGCGAGCGGAGGAGTTCCGACTTGTTCAATTTGCTCTAAGGGATTTCTGAATTGGACGTGCGGATTCTGTAAAAGCTCTGCTATCCGTACCGTTTCCAAAGGGGGAGCAAAACTTGCTGAAGAGATTGCTAAATCTCTCCCGGGTAATCGAGTCATAATTTCGAGGGGAGGCTCTCGTGTCGATGAAGTACCGCCGGATGTCGAGAGTTGCTTGGTTATTGCAACATACGGCTGTGAGCCGAAGGGTAAATACTCCTCAATCGTGCAATTGAATCTAGAAGCACTCATCACTCGGGTCGATCTTCGGGCCGGAGAAAACGCACGCAATTTAGTATTCAATAATCTATTACAGCTAGTACCTGGCGGTAGCGCATATCTCGCGTTGGATCAATCCCACCCCTTCGCTCAAGGAATCTTGAAGTTTGATCCATTGCAGATCGCACAAAATGAACTCACCGAGAGAACTTCAGCTAAATTACCCCCAGCTTTCAGATTTGCCACCCTAGAAGGACCTTCAAGGGAGTTACATAAATTCGCTAAAGCAATTGACTCGACGAATTTCGAAATAGATGTAATAACGATTTTTGAAGGTACAAGCACATCTAACGGAAAGTTGTTGCTTCGAACTGACATTTCGAATTCCGGGAAATTTTCTGATTTCCTGAGATCTCTCAATAGATACCGATCAATTAAGAGCCTAGCTGGCATCAAGGTTCGAGTGGATCCGTACTCAATTTAGTATCTTTCATCTAATTCGAATAGAATTTCACTATGCCCGTTCAGGAGATTAGATTATTTGGAGATCCAGTCTTAACTACTCCCGCAACGCCCGTGACCGTATTCGATAAGGAATTGCGAAATCTCGTCTCTGATTTAATGCAAACTATGCATGACGCCCCAGGTGCCGGTTTGGCTGCGCCACAAATAGGTGTTTCCTTAAGGGTTTTTGTTTGGGATGTCGATGATCAAGAAGGTCATCTCATAAATCCTTCGCTGGACTTAAGTACGGAAATGCAGGAGGGCGAAGAGGGTTGTCTGAGTTTTCCTGGTCTTCTTTATGAGACACCGAGATCGATGCGAGTGGTAGCTAAGGGATTTAATATGCATGGTGAGCCGGTTGTTATCGAAGGTTCAGAACTGCTTGCGCGTTGCTTGCAACACGAAACTGATCATCTTGATGGGATAGTTTTCATCGATCGACTTGTGGCCGAAGAACGCAAAAAGGCTATGGCTGATATTCGAAATTCTGATTGGTTTGCAAATGCAATCGATCTTGGAAATACACCAACATTCAAGATAAGTCCACATACGATTAACAAACCAGGATTTTAGTTTATGCAACTTTCAATAGCATCTTCATCTTTGGTTTCGATACCGGTTATAGAAGCCCTAATGGCAAGTGAACATACAATTGTCTCTATCATCACTAACCCGGATAAGGTTGCTGGTCGCGGTCAAAAGGTAATGCCAAACGAGTTGGCGGCATGGGCGAATTTAAATGGGTTGCCAGTGGCCAAACCAGCCGACACTTCTGAATTAAATCGCCATCTTTTGGATGCTCAACCTCAGCTAATTGTCACTGTGGCATATGGGCGAATCATTCCGGTTGAACTATTACACGGGCCTAGATTTGGTTGGATCAACTTACATTTCTCGTTGCTACCAAAACTAAGGGGCGCTGCACCTGTTCAGTGGGCACTGTTAAACGGCGAGAAAACAACTGGTTTCACAATTTTCAAATTGGATAAAGGCATGGATACAGGTCCAATTTATTTAAGTCGCGAGATAGATATTAATGCTGACGATACAACTACCACCTTGCTAGATAGATTGAGCCATAACTCAGTTACCGATCTTTTGGAATTGTTATCTGTTATTGGCAAAACGCGTGCAACACCCCAACCGTTAACGGGCGCAACCTTTGCGCCAAAGATCTCTAAAGATATGGGACGAATTTCGTGGTCTTCTCCAACAGAGGAAATCCTTCGTAAGGACAGAGCCCTCGGAGAGAATCCTGGAATTTGGAGTACATTTAATGGTGAACGTATTTCACTATTTGGGCTCAAGGAATCTTTAGAAAGTAACTCACTTAAATTTACTGGAGAGATTGAGTTAAATGCTGATGCTCTTCTCATCCGAACTTCCGATAGCGTTATAGAAATCGGAGAGGTAACTCCTGCTGGCAAAAAGCGAATGTCTGGCTCGGACTTTGCTCGAGGCGCAAGACTTGTTACTGGGTCACAATTTGAATAAACCTGCTGGAAGAGATTCATTTCGCAAACCAAATCCCAGCCAATCAAGACTAATAGCTTTTGATTTGATTACCCAAGTTAATCGAGGTGGAGCGTATGCAAACTTACGGCTACCAGAATTGCTTTCACAAAGTTCACTCGATCAACGCGATCGAGGTTTTGTTACTGAACTTTCTTATGGCACCTTACGTATGCAGGGTCGGCATGATTATGCGATTTCACAGAAGATCGATCGTCCTTTTTCGCAATTGGATGAGAATGTTGTTGATCTACTTCGCCTGGGAATACATCAACTTTTTGAGATGCGAGTTTCAGATCACGCAGCAGTTAGTGAGACAGTCGAGCTTGCAAGAAAAGTTGCAGGTGAATCTAAAGCTTCATTTATTAATGCGATACTTCGAGCTATCTCAAGTGACCCGGAAATATATGTGCGCTTGGAGGAAGACTCGCACATTGATCTGATAGATAAGCTTTGCATAATCTATAGCCATCCTGCGTGGATAGTGAGTGCCTATCATGATCAATTGAAGGATTGGGAAGAAGTTCGCAAATTACTAGCTATAAATAACCAACCAGTAGCTCCAAACTTGGTGGCTTGGCCTGGCAAGAGTACGGTCGAAGAATTGTTGGAGACTGGGGGAGAGCGCTTGCCGCTTTCAAACTTTGGAGTTCTATCTGATCACCTACCAAATGAATATCCAGCGATTAAGGATAAACGTGCCGGAGTACAAGATGTTGGTTCGCAACTTCTAAGCGAAATTTTCCTAGCAACTGCTACCGAAAAAGATCTCGCCTGGCTTGATATGTGTTCAGGTCCTGGGGGTAAGGCAGCCCTAATATTTAATTACTTAAATACCCATAGACCAAATGATTCTTTTACCGCTAATGAACCATCTTCACATCGAGCTGATTTAGTTGCCCGTGTAATCCCAAGAGATAAAATTTTGACAAACGACGGGCGGGATTTTCAATCTTTCGGGAAAAGTTTTGATCGTATCCTAATTGATGCCCCATGTTCGGGTCTCGGCGCTTTGCGACGCAGGCCCGAAGCCAGGTGGCGAAAGAGCCTAACTGATTTGAAAGAGTTGGTACCGCTCCAACGTGACTTAATTGATAGTGCATACAAGATGTTAAATCCGGGCGGATTGATTGCCTATGCAACATGTTCTCCTCATCTTGCTGAAACTACCGCCCAGGTTCTAGATACAAAACATCGACATAAGGATCTTGAGTTATTACCCATTTCAGATTTCAGTCCGCAAGGTGAGATCGGAATGAAAGTGGACGGAACGATGCAACTCTGGACCCATTTGCAGGAATGTGACTCAATGTTCTTGGCAATATTCCGCAAACCTTAAAGAGAAGAAGTACAATTCGTTCATGGAGCGCGATATTCGAATTTGTCCAAGTGTTCTAAACGCCAACCATAGCCAAATATTTGACGAGATTTCTAAGGTAGCAAAACAGGCGGACCTACTTCATCTTGACATAATGGATAATATTTTTGTTCCAAATCAGACATTTTCACTTGAACAATCCAGGGAGATTGTTTCTAAAAGCGAGTTACCAGTAGATGCCCATTTAATGGTACATAATCCAGATGAAATAGCCATCGAATATGCTAAAGCTGCCTGCCACAGCGTGACTTTTCATATTGAAGCAAGTATGAAACCACGCGAGACGATTTCGAAAATCCATGAATTTGGTTCGCGTGCGGCAATCGCACTAAAACCTAAGACACCATTTTCAAGTATTTTGCCACTCATAGATGAACTCGACATGATTCTGATTATGACCGTCGAACCTGGCTTCGGAGGTCAAAAATTCATGGATGAGATGATGACTAAAGTGGAATTTGCCCGTAAGGAACTTGACCAAAGAGCTCTGTCAAAAGTTTGGTTACAAGTTGATGGTGGTATCTCGCTGGATACGATCGCTTTAGCCTCATCAGCCGGGGCAGATACCTTTGTTGCTGGAAGCGCTGTTTTCCAAGCCTCGGATCCTGGTGAGATGTGTTCGAATTTAAGAGCGCGAGCAGAGACAAGTAAGTTAAAATAGCCGCATGAAGAGTTTTGAAGGACTATGGGAAGAACTCTCTAAGATCGCAACGCTGCGGCCAGAAGATAGTGGAACGGTTAAGGCTTTGGACTCGGGTATCCACGCAATCGGGAAGAAGATTATTGAAGAAGCCGGTGAAGTTTGGATAGCCGCCGAGTATCAGGATGACGCACAACTCTCATTAGAAATAAGCCAACTTCTTTATCATTTACAAGTTTTGATGATTTCACGGGGTTTAACACTTCAAGATATCTATAAGAATCTGTAAATAAATTTAATGAATCCTGACCATCCCAAAATGAGGAGTACCGATTGACTTTACGTGTAGCTGTACCAAATAAGGGTTCTCTTTCAGAAGCCTCTGCGGCAATGTTACGGGAAGCGGGATATCGCCAAAGATCAGATTCACGTGACTTAGTCTTTATTGATCCTACGAATGACGTAGAGTTCTATTATTTACGGCCACGCGATATTGCAGTATATGTAGGTAGCGGCGAATTAGATGTTGGAATTACTGGCAGAGATCTATTGATCGACAGCGCTGCAACAGCGAGTGAAATTTTAGCTTTAGATTTTGGACAGAGCACATTTAGATTTGCTGGTCCTGTTTCTCAGAACCTAAAAGAGTCTGATTTGGGTGGCAAACGCATAGCCACTGCCTATCCTGGACTTTTAGCTTCGTATTTAAATAGCAAAAAGGTCTCTGCAGATATCGTCCGTTTAGATGGAGCGGTTGAAAGTGCAATCCGTTTAGGGGTTGCTGATGTGATTGCCGATGTGGTTTCAACTGGTGGAACTTTGCGCCAGGCGGGACTTGCAACATTTGGAGACGCGCTATTGCGGAGTGAGGCTGTTCTAATCGAAAGATTAAACGTATCGAGAGACCAAGGCGTTGAGACCTTGATTCGACGTTTAAATGGCGTGGTAATCGCAAGACAATATGTTTTGGTTGATTACGATGTTATGAGTGATGATTTAGAAGCTGCCTGCGCTCTAACTCCGGGAATAGAGTCCCCGACAATTTCACCACTGCAAAAGAGTGAATGGAATGCAGTACGAGCGATGGTCAAACGCACTGATATCAATCGAATCATGGATGAACTTTGGGCCGTCGGTGCCCGCGGAATCCTAGTTACTGATATTCACGCCTGCCGGTTGTAGCCATTAACTTTCTAAGTCTGCTTTTTCAATCTCTTCGCGGGTGATACCCATTAGATAAAGCACGGCATCTAGGTATGGAGAATTAATAGTGCTATCGGCGGCCTCACGCACCGCGGGCTTTGCATTGAAAGCTATTCCGAGTCCAGCAACTTCTAGCATTCCTAGGTCGTTTGCACCATCACCAATAGCTATGGTTTGGCTAAGAGCGACTCCTTCATCAGTGGCGAACTGCCGAAGGGCAGATGCCTTTGCATCGCGATCAATTATTTCACCCAAAAGTTTGCCCGTTAGAACTCCGTTAACAACTTCGAGTTTGTTTGCACGGTAAAAATCAATATTAAGCTCATTAAGAATAGGCTCTATGACATCCAAAAATCCACCAGAAACAACTCCGACTTTGTGTCCGAGACGGTGAAGTGTACGAACCAAGGTTCTTGCACCGGGAGAAAGTGTTATCTCTTTAGCAACCTCTCCAAGAATCTTGTCCGAGGACCCGCCAAGTAGTCCAACTCGTTCCTGTAAGGACTGCTTAAAATCCAACTCACCCTTCATGGCACGTTCGGTTATTTGCGCCACTTGCTCTCCAACTCCTACCTTATTCGCAAGTAGATCGATAACCTCTTCCTTTATCAACGTAGAATCCATATCCAATAAGACGATGCGCTTTGCGCGTCTGGCTAAACCACTGCGCTCAACTGCAATGTCAATGCCATTGGATCGGGCGATCGTCGCCAAACTTCCCTGGACTTTTTTTAGATCCATACCTGACGCAGGGAAAGAAACATCAAATTCAATTGCAGTTAAAGGATATGAAGCAGTTCGTCGAATACGATCGATATTTCCACCATTTTTGCTTATTTCACTGGCTATTGCAGCTACACCTTCTGCTTTCAGATTTGGAGATAATGCCACTATGTGAAGATGACTTCGAGAATCTTCATTTGAATTTTCGCCTTCGGAATAGTCAATTGCAAGATCAAGATCAAGTTGCTTTGCCATTTCTATCAGGTCTGTTTCTATTGCTGGGGCATGCGCCGGGTCCAAAGCAATGAGCGCAGTCAAAATCAGTCGCCCCCTGATAACTACTTGTTCGATATCAAGAATAATTAGGGAGAAAGGGGAGAGAGCTGAAAATAAGGCCTGAGTCACACCTGGCGCATCGACTCCAGATAAAAGCACAAGGCCGGTGTATGTATTCTTCTCCACTTGCAAACTTTAGCGGGTTGAACACCTTCCTGCCGATGAAAAAAGGTATCTTTGCGCCATGGGCAAGGTTCTAGATTTTCAGAACGTATCTGTCGTACGTGGCGGCAAAACAATCCTTGGTCCAATTTCCTGGTCGGTCAACGAAGGCGAACGCTGGGTAGTTCTAGGCGCAAATGGCGCAGGTAAAACCACACTTTTTACGATAGCCGCGACGCAAATGCACCCAACAGCGGGCAGCGTTTCCATTCTTGAAAAGAAACTAGGTGCTGTTGATGTCTTCGAACTGCGGCCTCGAATCGGGTTGATGGGTCCGTCTCTTCTAAACTACCTTCCAGATGACGAGAAGGTAATCGATGTTGTACTCACTGCGGCATACGCAATTGTTGGTAGATGGAATGAACCTTACGAATTATGGGATGAATCTAGAGCCTCGGCGCTGCTAACCACATTAGGGGTAAGAGAATTGGCCAGTCGATATTTTTTCACCCTTAGCGATGGGGAGAAGAAGCGGACAATGATCGCTCGAGCCCTTATGGCAGATCCGGAATTACTCCTATTGGATGAGCCCGCATCTGGTTTGGATCTTGGTGGAAGAGAAGATCTACTCAAGCGCTTTGAGATTTTAGCAAGGGACCCAAACGCCCCGGCAACCTTAATGATCACACATCACATCGAAGAGATTCCAGCAAGCTCTACGCATGCGCTTCTCCTAAAAGATGGCAAAAGCGTTGCTTCAGGACCAGTATCTCAAGTTTTGACCTCGGAGAATCTGACTTTAGCCTATGGGATGCCTATCACTGTTACACAAATTGGAAATCGCTTCTCGGCAAACGCAATTTCATAATATTTATGCTTTCACAATATCTCCCAAAACACTGGGGTCATTTATCCAAAAAGGTTGATTTGATTGAAGAGCGCTTGCCAAAAGAGTTCTTGCCAGCCAAGGAGTTAGTATTTCGCGCCCTCAAAGTTCAAAATTCGCAGGTCAAAGTTGTGATCATTGGACAAGATCCATATCCAGCAGAATCTCATGCATGCGGAATTGCTTTTTCTGTTCCAAGTGATTGTGTCAAGATTCCGCCTACGCTTAAAAATATTCTGAAAGAGCTTAGCGATGATCTGGGAATCGAATCTATCTCTGGCGATCTAGGAAAATGGTCAGAGCAAGGTGTTGTGTTACTTAATTCAATACTCACGGTCTCTAAAGGAGAATCACTCTCACATGCGAATCTTGGATGGGAAGATTTCACTTCTTGCGTTGTTGAGGATTACGTGGAACTGGGAGCAATCTTTATCCTCTGGGGGAAAGGCGCTTCCAAATATGAAGCTCTGATCCCGCAAAATCAACGGATCTCTTCACCGCACCCGAGTCCGCTCTCTGCGTACCGCGGATTTTTTGGCTCCAAACCATTTAGCAGGGCAAACACAATGCTCAAGATAAGTGGTCGCGACCCAATCGATTGGAAAGTTTAACAATTAGATTTAAATTGATAGCCACTGAGTTTCCTATGAAGAGTGCAAATATTGCGGTCCCAATCCCAACTGTGCCTCCCAAAGCCCAGCCAATTAGAAATGCAACAATTTCTATACAGAGTCGGACTCTTCCAACTCTTATTCCAGTTCTGTGATGCAGCGCGGTCATTAAACCGTCCCTAGGACCAGGTCCTAGGCCGCAAGTTATATATAGAGAGGATCCAATTCCCACTAATCCAACACCTAAGAAGCAATAAAGTATTTGTAACAAGAGATTGCTATGTAGGTTAGGAAAATAATCAACTCCTATTTGTATAGCAATGGCGATAAAAAGGATGTTCATCAAGGTTCCAAATCCAGGTTTTTCCCGAAGCGGCCACCACAACATGAGAACGACAGTGCTAATTGCGAATGTACCTACTCCGATGGGAATACCTGTTTGAACGTGAATACCTTGCGCTAAAACCGACCATGGCGCATTGCCAATATGTGAATTGATAAGGCAGGCGTCGCCAAAACCAAATACCAACAAGCCAAAGATCAATATTGCTACGCGGCGAAAACCCAAATCCCATCTTCCGTGAGCCGTCCATGAAGTTCGGGGGATTGTTCGAGCAGGTTTGAAGAAATGACCTATTTTTACAATTAGCGATTTTTCAAGCACTGTTAGAGTTTACCCTTAACCGAGTGAATGGGGAGTTATGTTCAAGGGTCTTGGAACCTTATTAAATGTCTCCACCATAATTTTGGGATCAATAGCAGGTATTTTGGTGGGTTCTCGCTTTAAAGAACATACCAGAGAATTAATTACTAGCGCCTTGGGCTGTGTCACACTTCTTGCTGCAGCCGATTCAATTAAGGGACTTTGGAGTAGTGAATTCATTGCGGCGTTACCTAAAGGTTGGCCAATTTTAATTGTCTTATTCTCTCTATTGGGTGGCGCATTAATTGGTCAGGCCATCAAAATTGAAGAGCGGATGGAGAGCCTCGGAGCGATTTTGAAAGACAGATTCGACAGAAATGGAACAACGCCATTTATCGAGGGATTTGTAAGTTCAAGCCTATTGTTTGTTATTGGCCCCATGGCAATCCTTGGATCAATTAGTGACGGTATGGGTACTGGAATCTCACAATTGACGTTAAAAAGTATCCTCGATGGCATCACATCAATAGCTTTTGCTGCCTCACTTGGCTGGGGGGTTGCGCTCTCTGCACTCCCAGTTGGAATCTACCAACTTGCTTGGACCGCGGTAGGAATATTTTTAGGAAGTGTTTTGCCTGCCTATCAAATAGTTTCATTGACAACCGTGGGTGGAATTTTGCTTTTGGGAATCTCTCTTAGGTTATTGCGGATTAAGAATATTCCGGTTGGGAACCTATTGCCGGCCCTGTTCTTAGCCCCACTTATTACGGGGCTAGTTCATCAATTTAATTAGAACTTTGATGCATCTATGACGAAACGATATTTAACATCGCTCTTTACGGTCCGGTCGTAAGCTTCATTTATATACGAAGGATCGATAACTTCCACGTCACTCAGAATGTTGTGCTCGCCGCAGAAATCGAGCATTTCCTGCAGTTGTGGCATGCCACCAATCATTGACCCGGAAAGAGAACGACGGGCACCTAAAAGGGTGGGAACGTTAACTGAGTATGGTTTTCCTGGAAGTCCGATTACAACCAAAGTGCCGTCAAGCTTTAGCAACTTTAAATAATCCTCAATATTTATATCTGCTGAAACTGTGTTTAGAATTAAATCAAAGTCAGCAGGCAAAAATGCGAGAGTTTTAGGATCTTTAGTCGAGATAAAATCATCAGCGCCCATCGCCTTCGCATCTGCTTCTTTCTCTGGAGAATGTGAAAATACTGTCGTATGTGCTCCAAGGGCTGCTGCGAATTTTGTTCCCATGTGGCCGAGTCCACCGAGTCCAATTATCCCAACCTTCTTGCCAGGACCTGCATTCCAATGCCGAAGAGGAGAGTACAAAGTTATTCCTGCACAAAGTAGGGGTGCGACTCCAGACATATCCAAATTGCCGGGAATCTTTACCGCGTAATCCTGATTTACTACGAACTTATCTGAGTAGCCACCTTGTGCAACAGTCTTTCCATCTCGCTCGTAGCCGTTGTAAGTTCCAGTCATACCTTCAACGCAATATTGTTGTAAGCCAGCTAGACATGAAGAACATTTGCGGCAGGAATCAACGAAAACGCCGACTCCAATACGATCGCCAACTTTGAATTTGGTTACAGCGCCACCGATTTCGGTTACGACCCCCGCTATTTCGTGTCCGGGGACCATTGGGAAAATCGCTGGACCCCATTCTTCTCTAGCTTGATGAATATCTGAGTGGCAGATACCAGCGAATGAAATATCTAGCGCAACATCATCTGGGCGCAACTCACGGCGCGAAAAATCGAAAGGAACGAGATCTTGCTTTGCTGCTAGTACTGCATAACCTTTTGTCTTCATTGTTCCTCCAGGATGATCGGGCATGGATTCAAACCTGCCGTATTTTGTTAAGAGCTAAATGGTAGTGGGTCGTAAGTGGCTGACCTTGAAGCTTTAGATGTCACCTTTCTCATATGGTGGCGGCGACACAACACTTCATAGCCAATCTCTGATTTAGAAGAAACATCCCCAACAACAACCTGATCGCCTTCAGTAACCATCACGCCATTTATGGTTCGAGCATTGTGGGTTGCTCGCTCACCGCACCAACAGAGTGCTTCTACTTGAAGGGTTTGTACTCTGTCGGCTAGTTCAACAAGTCTGGCTGAACCTGGGAAGAGTTTGGTGCGAAAATCAGCAAGGATGCCAAAGGCAAATACATCAATTCCCAGCCCATCGACGATACGGGCTAGTTGTTCAATCTGTTCTGGTGTATAAAATTGAGCTTCATCGCAGATAATGAATTCAACCCGCTCGCCCCGTGACAACAAGTCGACTACATACTTATGAAGTTCCAAAGCCGGCTCTACTTCAATTGCATCACTTTGCAGACCCAACCTTGATGAGATCTGACCTTTACCGGAGCGATCTTGATTAGTGAAGATCAGGCCATTTCGACCCCGACTCTTATGGTTATGGGCGGTTTGGAGAGCCAAGGTTGATTTACCGCTATCCATTGTTCCGCAGTAGTAAATCAATTGAGCCATTGTGTGATCTAACCAGTTCCGGGAAGGAATTATTGTTGAATTTACCTTTTTAAAACTTGTGTCCGAGAGGGGACTTGAACCCCTAAGCCCTTACGAGCACTAACACCTCAAGCTAGCGCGTCTGCCAATTCCGCCACCCGGACGGGTGTTAAAACCTTTACTACTGGGGTAAGGCTACCAACCCTCGAGGCCAACTCACAATTAGGATTCAACCATGAGCCATAGACATGAGATTGCCGATATGGAGCCCACAGAAGTTTCGACACTTGAGGCTGAATGCATCCAAATCTGTCAGGAACTGATTCAAATACCTAGCGTCAATTGGGGCGAAGGAAAGGGCGATGAAAAGGCAGTCGCGCAATATGTCGCAAAGAAATTATTGGAAGTAGGAATTGAAAGTGAATTGATTGTTACAGGTGAGAACCGAGTAAATGTTGTCGCAAAGATTCCTGGCCGCGATCAAAGTAAGCCCGGTTTGATTGTGCACGGACACTTGGATGTTGTCCCAGCAAATGCACCAGACTGGTCGGTCGATCCCTTTTCAGGAGTAATCAAGGATGGGTACATCTGGGGCCGAGGTGCCGTGGACATGAAGGACATGGATGCCATGATCATCTCAGTTGTACGATCTTGGAAGCGTACAAAATTTGTTCCAGAAAGAAATATTCTCTTAGTTTTCTTTGCCGATGAGGAAGCGGGAAGTGAGTTCGGCTCACGCTGGTTAGTTGCTAACCGACCCGAACTTTTTTCTGGGTATACCGAAGCCATATCCGAGGTTGGCGGCTTTTCCGTAACTCTCAAGAGCGGAGCTCGTCTTTACTTTATCGAAAGTGCACAAAAAGGTATTAATTGGCTGGAATTAACCGCTAAAGGAACTGCTGGTCATGGTTCATTTATCAATTCAGATAATGCAGTGACTAAATTGTCTAATGCCATTTCCAAAATAGGTGGGTACGTTTGGCCAAATCGCCAAACAAAAACTGGAAAAATATTTTGGCCGAAAATTGCCGAACTTTCGGGCCAAAATTATGATCCAGAAAATATCGAACCATTACTAAATGAGCTCGGTGGCGCTGCCCGTATGATGGGCGCAACTGTTCAAAACACAGCTAACCCAACAATGCTTTCTGCGGGTTACAAAGCGAATGTGATTCCAGGTCATGCAAGCGCAGTTATCGATTCGAGGTTTCTTCCTGGGTTTGAGCAGGAAATGCTCGACACTATTAGCAAATTAGTTGGACCAGATATTGAAATAAAGGTCTTAGTTAGAGATAAGGCTTTAGAGGTTGACTTCAATGGGCCACTTGTTGACGCGATGATTGCAGCGATCAAGAAATTTGACCCAGATGGTATTCCAGTCCCATATGTGATGAGTGGCGGAACTGATAATAAAGCTCTTTCAGATCTTGGAATTGTTGGTTATGGATTTAGTCCAATTAAGTTGCCACCCGAGTTGGATTTTTTTGCGCTCTTTCATGGTGTGGACGAGCGAATTCCAGTTGATGGCCTAAAGTTTGGCGTGCGCGCACTCAATAATTTCCTCCAACGCGCCTAAATTCTAAAAAGTTGTTAAAGGGCTGAAACTTCATCCAAGGCAGCGCGGACTTGATCGGGAAGAGTTATCTCCTCAACAGTTAAAGCTCCACGCAATTGCGCGGCAGTCCTTGCTCCAAGGATTGCAGAGCTGACTCCGATTCCATCCCGTACCCAAGAAAGTGCAACTTCCAGGGGTGAGTAACCCAAACCTTCAGCGGCGACAGCGACAGCATCAACAATTCGACTTGAACGATCGTCAAAGTAAGGAGAAACAAAACCAGAGAAATGTGGGCTTGCGCCACGAGAATCAGAGGGTGTACCTCCGCGATATTTGCCGGTTAACACTCCACGACCAAGGGGAGACCAGGCTAATGTGCCAATATTCATTTCGCTGCAAGCTGGCATAACCTCATTTTCAATCTCGCGATTGAGTAACGAGTATTCGGATTGAATTGAAACGATTTGCGCCTTACTAAATAGAGGATTTTGCAAAGTAGCTGCTCTTGCTAATTGCCAGCCAGTGAAATTAGAAACTCCTATATATCTTGCCCGCCCAGAGTTTAGAGCGATATCCATTGCCGTAAGAGTTTCCTCGAGTGGAACGTTTTCATCCCAAGTATGGATCTGCCAGAGATCAACGCTGTCGACACCTAGCCGGGAAAGTGATTTATCCAGATCGGCGAGCAAGGAGGTACGTGAATTATTAACAACTCGTTCTCCGCTTGCGAAAGAAATTCCCGCTTTAGTGGCCAAGATTAGATCCTCCCGCTTGACCATGGTCCCGATAAAGCCACCGATTACTCGTTCACTGTCACCATCGCCGTAGACGGCCGCAGTATCAATCAAATTCCCCCCAGCGTCCAGAAATGTCTTGAGTTGATCTGCTGCTTCGTGTTCGTCGGTATCGCGTCCCCAAGTCATAGTTCCAAGACCCAGTCGAGAGATCCGAAGGCCTGAGTTTCCGAGAGTGCGTAATTCCATATCGAAACCCTAGCAACCCCACCATTGATAACTCGGTAACCTAGTCCTATGCGCGCCTCTTTAAATTCAAAACCAGGGTTGGTCTACTTGGTGCGCCATGGACATTCGACTGCGAATCAAAAGAATATTCTTGCCGGGCGAGATAATTCAGTAACGCTCTCAAGTCAGGGTAGAGAGGATGCACTCCATCTTGCCGATAGCCTAAAAGAAATTGAATTTGCCGCAGTCTTTTCAAGTCCGTTGCTACGCTGCTTGGAGACTTTGAAGCCATTGATGGTTGGGCGGAAAACAAAGCTCTCTAAAAGGTCTGAGCTTATCGAGATGGAATATGGCCAATGGTCTGGCTCCAAGATATCGACTCTGGCTAAGAAGCCGCTTTGGAAAACTATCCAATCGACGCCAAGCCAGGTGAGGTTTCCAGATGGCGAGAGTTTCATGGAGATGAATACTCGAATTGTTGATGCTGTACAGACACTTGCAATCCCTGGAAAGAATATTCTCATTTGCTCACACGGTGATGTAATTAAGTCACTTATAACTTCGTTTATGGGTTCACACATTGATAATCTCCAGAAAATATCTATTGACCCCGCATCTATAAGTATCGTTTCTGTTGGTCAAATAAACCGAGTTCTAAAGGTAAATCAGACACAGCACCTGAAAAAGAGAAATGATGCCACCAGTAAGCCCACGCTTGGTGGCGGGTCGGGTGGATATCGCAAATGAGTGAGAGAATGATTTTTAATCATGAAGATGCAGATCGCTTCATCGTTGGAACAGTTGGTCAGCCTGGCGAGCGGGCCTTTTTTCTTCAAGTTAATTCAGTTATGGGAAGTATTACTATTTCGATTGAGAAGAGCCAAGTATCTGCATTGGCCGAACGCTTAAGTGAATTAATAGCTGAGTTGCGACGAAACAAACTCGCCAGCCTCGACGAGTTATCAATTACACCAAAGATGGACGATGGACCTCTTACATTCCCAATTGACGAAGAGTTTCGCTCTGGAGTCATAGGAATTTCATGGGATCAAGAAGAACAAAGAGTAAGTATTGAAGTTCAAGCTCTAACAGATGAAGATATCGAAGATCTCCTAACAGATGAAGATTCATTGGAACAAATCGAATTTCCGCCAGATCTTTTGCGACTAAAAATTCGCATCCATCAAGCTCGAGGTTTTATAACTCGAGCGAGGAAGGTTATAGATGCAGGCCGACAACCTTGTCCATTTTGTGGGTTACCTATAGATCAGTCAGGCCACCTGTGCCCGAGGGCAAATGGTTATCGACGATAACGAGATTCTTGGTCGAATTACTAAAGGGGACCTCGAAATCGTAGGGCGATTAGTTGACGCCTCGAATGCCTCCTTGCTTTGCAAAATTGATCAAAGCACACAAGTAATTTATAAACCGATTGCAGGTGAACGCCCTCTTTGGGATTTTCCAGATGGCAATCTCGCAGGTAGGGAAGTGGCCACGTATTATCTAAGTCGGATTGGCGATTTCAATATAGTTCCCCCTACGGTTTTAAGAGACGGTCCATTTGGTCCCGGGGCTGTTCAGTATTGGGTTGAAACAGATAAAGAGATCGATGTTGTTGAGCGCGGACAATTATCGATTCCAGGATTGCGAAAAATGGCACTATTTGATGCCGTTATAAATAATACAGATAGAAAATTTGGACATATTCTTTTCAAAGACCTTAATCAAATTTATGGCTGTGATCACGGGGTAAGCCTTCATTCAGTAAATAAATTGCGCACGGTTTTGTGGCAGTGGAGTGGAGATACGATTTCAAATGACGAAATTAGCCAATTGAAATCGCTTTCCAAGAATATTGACCGCGAAATTCTCATTGAATACATAACTCATACCGAAATTGATTCCCTACTATCGAGAATTGATACTTTAATCTCACAGGGGACGTTTCCGACTCCATCTCAAGATTGGCCTGCAGTACCGTGGCCACCGTACTAAGTTAAAGGGAAGCGAGTAAGATTTCATCATGTTGAGTTGGCCACAAGTTTCAATTCCAGAGTGCGACTTCCTATTTCCGCCACTAAAAATCAACACTTCAAGCGGCTTTTTTTCAGAACGTGGCGAAGTTTTTCGAAGCTACGTATGCGGAATAACTCCATACGACGCTACACATTTGGGCCATGCCGCAACATACCTAACCTTCGATTTGATTCATCGTTATCAAACTCTGCGCGGACAAAACGTAGAATTTGTAGAGAATATAACTGATATAGATGACCCTCTTTTGGAACGCGCGAATCGCGATGGTCAAAATTGGTTTTCGCTTGCTCAAGAGCAGATCAATTTATTCAAAGAAGATATGACAGCCCTTAGAGTGCTGCCACCAAAAAATTATGTCGCAGTAACCGAGGTTATCAACGACGTAGTCTTGGCGATCACTGTTATCCAAGAGAATTCTTATACGTATGAAATATCAGGCGATCTCTATTTTCGGATCACTCCCTTTTTAGATCTGCTCCCAATCGAACTTGATATGGCTTTGAAGATTTTTGCAGAACGAGGTGGCGATCCAAATCGTGAAGGAAAAGAGCACCCACTGGACCCGCTACTTTGGCAGAAAAATCGAGATGGCGAACCGGGCTGGGATTCACCGATGGGTTTTGGTCGTCCTGGTTGGCATATTGAATGCTCTGTAATTGCACTCAGGTTTCTTTTCGGTGAAAGTTACCTTAGAGCTAAAGATCTGCCAGATCCAATGATCGACCTACAAGGTGGCGGTAGCGACTTAATATTTCCACACCATTTCATGAGTGCGGCACTCGGTTTCGCTATTACCGGAAAGAGATTCGCGGCTTCTTTTGTCCATACAGGTATGGTTGGTTTAGAAGGCGAAAAAATGAGCAAAAGTAAGGGAAATTTAGTTTTCGTTTCTAAACTTTTAGCAGCTGGATTAGATCCCATGGTACTTAGATTTGCATTGATCAATGCAAAGTATTCTTCAGATCGCATGTGGACCACTGATATTCTCGAATCCTCTCAATTGCAAGTTACTATTATTCGACAAGCCCTAGCTAGGCAATTCGTTTTGGATCCCGCAAAATACATTGAACAAATGATCCAGGCAATTTCAAGTGATCTTGACATTCCCAAAGCGCTGGAGATTTTGATGGAATGGGCAGAGAACTCCTTGAGCGAGATCAATTCACCTGAAATTTTCACTCCGGGACCGATGTCGAGATTCCTTGATAGTGCGCTTGGATTAGCTCTTTAAATATATTGGGCTTTAATTTAAGGTAGCCTTCTCCAAATGAACTCTTCATCGTCACTGCGCGCAGCAATCGCCACCCGCGTTGTTATTGCCGATGGAGCCATGGGAACCATGTTGCAGGCCGAGAATCCAACACTTGAAGATTTCCAAGGCCATGAAGGATGTAATGAGATTCTCAACATCTCTCGTCCGGATATTGTTAAAGCTGTTCACCGTAAATACTTAAGCGTCGGCGTAGATGCGATCGAAACTAATACCTTTGGAGCTAATTGGGCCAATCTTGCGGAGTATGGAATTGAAGATCGGATATACGAGCTTGCTTTTGCAGGAGCGAAACTTGCAAAAGAGGTTGCAAATGAATTTTCGACGGAAGAGAAACCACGTTGGGTCTTAGGATCATTAGGGCCGGGAACCAAACTTCCAACGCTTGGGCATACTGAATATATAAACTTAAAGTCAGCGTATTTCACCGCATCTTGCGGTCTATTGGATGCAGGTGCTGATGCGCTTTTGATTGAAACTACTCAGGACCTTTTGCAAGCTAAAGCTGCAATAAACGGAGCCAGGGAAGCGATAAACAAATCTGAGCGAGATGTGGTTTTGATCGCTCAAGTAACTGTCGAGACGACTGGCACAATGCTTATGGGTTCCGAAATTGGAGCAGCGCTAAATGCAATCGAACCTTTGGACATTGACCTAATTGGATTAAATTGTGCAACAGGGCCAGCTGAAATGAGCGAGCACCTGCGTGTCTTGAGTAAGAATTCCACGGTAGACATTTCAGTCATGCCAAATGCCGGATTGCCAATCCTTAAAGATGGCGGGGCTTCATATCCACTGACTCCAGTTGAATTGGCGAACTTCCTAAGTGAGTTTGTAGATAGTTACGGAATAACTCTTGTTGGTGGATGTTGCGGAACTACTCCCGAGCATCTTGCGGAGGTAGTCAAAAAGTTAGATCGCCGCCCTAAGAAAATCAGAACTGTTACTCCAGAGATCGGAGCCTCTTCACTCTACCAATTCGTAGCTTTCAGACAAGACAACGCTTATATGTCGATCGGTGAGCGGACGAATGCAAATGGTTCAAAGGCCTTCAGGGAAGCGCTACTCGCCGAAGATTGGCAAAGTTGCATTGAGATCGCACGCGATCAAATTCGTGATGGCGCTCATATGCTCGACCTTTCCGTGGACTATGTTGGTCGCGATGGCGTATCGGATATGAAGGAGATTGCGTCAAGGCTTGCTACCAGTTCAACTCTTCCAATTATGTTGGATTCAACTGAGCCCGATGTTTTACGAGCGGGGCTTGAACATCTAGGTGGTAGATCGATCATTAACTCAGTTAATTATGAAGATGGGGACGGGCCTACATCTCGATTCGCAAGGATCATGCCACTGGTGAAAGAACATGGCGCCGCCGTTGTAGCGCTTACGATCGACGAAGAAGGACAGGCGCGAACTGCAGAATGGAAGCTCAAGGTCGCGACCCGGTTAATCGAAAATTTGCATAACGATTGGAATATTAGCGTTTCTGATATTATGATCGATTGTTTAACTTTCCCAATTGCAACAGGTCAAGAAGAGACTCGTAAGGACGGAATTGAAACGCTTCGAGCAATATCTGACCTTAAGAAACTTTACCCGCAAGTTCAAACAACCCTGGGTGTAAGCAATATTTCCTTCGGTTTGAACCCAGCAGCTCGCATCGTACTGAACTCAGTCTTTCTTTCCGAAGCAGTAAGCGCTGGCTTAGATTCCGCGATTGTTCACCCTTCTAAAATTACTCCAATGGCAAAGATCGATGAAAAGACAAAAAAGGTTGCCCTTGACTTGGTTTATGACCGGAGAGAATACGACGCAGACGGAAATACAACATACGACCCACTTCAAGTATTCCTTGAGCTCTTTGATGGCGTGGAAACAAAATCTACGAAGATTTCGCGTGCGGCAGAACTCGCAGCCCTCCCATTGACACAGCGCCTCGAGCGTCGAATTATTGACGGAGAAAAGGTTGGCCTTGAAATTGATTTGCAGGAAACCTTAGATCTAAAAATTTCTCCAATTACCGTAATTAATGATTATCTACTTTCAGGCATGAAGACCGTCGGCGAGCTTTTCGGAAAAGGTGAGATGCAGCTTCCCTTTGTTCTGCAGTCAGCAGAAGTTATGAAGACGGCAGTGGCTTGGCTCGAACCCCATATGGAGAAGAGCGATGATGATGGCAAAGGAAAGATCTTACTTGCGACGGTTAAGGGTGATGTACACGATATTGGGAAAAATTTAGTTGATATCATTCTTTCGAATAACGGATATACCACCGTAAATATTGGAATCAAACAGACGGTAAATCAGATTATCGATGCCGCTACAGAGAATAGCGTTGATGTAATAGGTATGAGTGGGCTACTTGTGAAGTCCACTGTTATTATGAAAGAGAACTTGGAAGAATTATCTGCTCGAAAGTTGGCGGAAAAATGGCCAATAATTTTAGGTGGAGCTGCACTCACTCGAACTTTTGTTGAACAAGATCTAGCGGCCATTTTTCCAGGAACAGTTAGATATGCAAAAGATGCCTTTGAAGGTTTGCATCTTATGGATGCCATGATGTCGGTTAAGCGTGGCGAAGTTGGCGCTCAATTACCACCACTTCGCGAGCGAAAGACTCCTAATACACGTTCACTAAAGCCCGAGAACCAAGATACAACTCGATCGGATGTTCAATCAGATAATAAACTTCCGAATCCTCCTTTTTATGGATCAAAAATTATAAAAGGCATCCCAATAGCTAATTATTTAGGTATGTTGGATGAGCGTGCACTGTTTGTTGGACAATGGGGGCTCCAAGGAAAACGCGGTGAGTACGACCAGATGGTTGAGACCGAAGGACGGCCACGACTCCGATCGCTGCTAAACGAGGTTGCTGCGAATGGTTGGCTAAATGCGGCCGTTGTTTATGGATATTTCCCATGCTATTCCGAAGGAAACGAATTAGTCATCTTGCATCACGAGGGTGAACATAAGGGCAAGGAACGAGTGCGATTCAAGTTCCCTAGGCAGTCAAGAGATGCGCGACTTTGCTTAAGTGATTTTTTCCGATCTAAGGATAGTGGCGAGATTGATACTGTTGCTTTTCATGTCGTAACAATGGGGGAGTCTGTAAGTGCTGCGACCGCTGAATTGTTTGCGGCAAATAAATACCGTGAATACCTCGAACTGCATGGCTTGTCGGTGCAACTAACAGAAGCGCTTGCCGAACATTGGCATGCGAGAATTAGAGAAGAATTAGGTTTTTCTGTTGATGACTCTAAAGAAATTTCAGAGATACTCGATCAGGGATATCGTGGTTCGAGATATTCTTTCGGTTATCCAGCCTGTCCTGATATAGAACAACAGACCCAACTTTGTGAACTGCTTGAACCAGAGAGAATTGGTGTAAGACTCTCTGAAGAGTTTCAATTGCATCCAGAACAATCTACCTCTGCGATCATCGTTCATCACCCACAGGCCAAATACTTTAACGCAACATGATTCCATCGGCAGTTTTCTTTGATATGGATGGAACACTCGTTGATTCTGAGCCTATCTGGTTTGAGAGTGAGCGAGAATTGATGGCTCGATTCGATTACAACTGGACGCAAGATGACCAAAAGGAGACCGTAGGAGGTCCACTTCTTCGAGTTGGAAAAATTATGGCCAAAAAATCAAACTCAAACAACGATCCCGAATTCTTTATGGAAGCCTTGATTTCATTAGTTTCAAAGAATTTTTCATCTAAATTACGATTTATGCCAGGAGCTCTTGAGTTACTTGCCGAAATTTGCGCAAGAGGGATCCCAACGGCTCTCGTCACGGCTAGTCCAAGGCAATTGGCAACAGCAACGCAACGCGCGCTTCCCGAGCCGTATTTTGACTTTGTTGTTTCGGCAGATGACGTGCAAAATACAAAACCAGATCCGGAATGCTATTTAAAGGCCGCCAAAGAGCTTGGTGTTGCTATAGAAAACTGCTTGGTCCTTGAAGATACAAATACTGGCGTTAGTTCCGCGGTGGCAAGTGGCGCTTTCGTTGTGGCGATTCCGCATTTAGTGCCGATTGCCGCCAAGCCTAAAGTTGTTGTTATAAATACGCTAGAAAATTTAAGTGTCGACCAACTTTTTTCACTCCACTAGGATTAATTCATGACCACTTCAGTAGATAGGTCCCTTTTTCAAGTCGGCGATCGTGTTCAATTGACTGATGCTAAGGGCAAGATGCACACCATTACCTTGCAACAAAATCAAGAGTGGCACACACACAATGGATGGCTCGTACACAACGAAGTAATCGGTTTACCTGAAGGTAGCGTTGTTGAGACTACTGGTGGTCTTAAGTTCCTCGCCTTCAAACCACTACTTAGTGACTACGTTCTCTCGATGCCGCGAGGGGCGACAATTATTTACCCCAAGGACTCGGCTGCTATTTTAGGAATTGCTGATATAAAACCTGGAGTGCGTGTATTGGAGGCCGGAGTTGGGTCTGGAGCCTTAGCAATCTCATTAATTCGCGCAGTTGGTCCAACTGGTTTCGTCTCCTCCTTTGAAAGAAGAGAGGAATTCGCAAACGTAGCTGAAAAAAATGTTCGACACTACTTTGGAGAAAAGCCATCGAATTGGGCTTTGACCCTCGGTTCAGTACAAGATGCAATTCTCGAGGATAAGTTTGATCGTGTCGTATTGGACATGCTTGCTCCATGGGAGTGCGTTGATCTCGCAAGTGAGGTGCTCGTCCCTGGTGGCGTCTTCTTGTGCTACGTCGCAACCACTACACAACTTTCAAATATTGCGGAGGGGATCAAGAGTTCGGGTAATTTCACGGAACCAGAAAGTTCTGAATTAATTGTCCGAGGTTGGCACCATGAAGGTTTGGCTGTGCGCCCTCAGCACCGCATGATTGGACACACTGCATTTTTGATAATGGCTCGAAGGTTGGCCCCCGGCACAATCGCGCCTGCAAGACGAAGACGCCCTTCTAAAGGTGCTTATGGAATTAACGAATTAGAAGGTTAAGCAACCTTCACTAAATCAACAACGAATATAAGTGTTTCATTTGGTCCAATAGGGCCCGCACCTTGCGCGCCGTAACCAAGTACCGGAGGAATAATTAATAAACGGCGTCCACCTTCCTTCATGCCGGGCATTCCTTGCTGCCATCCTGGAATCACCTGTGCGAGTGGAAATGTTGCGGGACTTCCTGTTGTCCAGGAACTTTGAATAACTTTTCCGGTAGACCATGAGGCAAGTACATAGTGAACAGTGAGCGTTGAGGTTGAGAGCGCACTTGCTCCGGTGCCAGATATTAAATCGCGGCTGTACAACTCGGTTGGAGCGTTTCCTGATGGTTGACCTAATTTCGGCTCTTTGCCGGCCGAGCCAGTAACTTGAAGATATTGCGAATTCTTCTGGTTCATACTGCCCGCTTTCTGGGAGTTAGAGTTTTTAGAATTGGGTGAGCCACCATCAAGGGTGCAGGCGCTAAGGCCAATAATTGAGGGAATAAGCAAAAAAGCTAGTTTCTTTGAAGAATTCGACCCATAGAGATTAAATTTCAATTGTTCCCACCCTTTTAGCTCGCGATTATCAAATAGTTTCGTTTCAATAGTTGGTGGGAGTTTATCAAAAATCTACCATTTTGCGATTAAAGTTTGGATATGGCTGATAAAAAAGCAGAGAGATTGATCAATCTCACCCTGGCTCTTCTAGCAACTAAGCGATACCTAAAGAAGCAAGAGATCTTTAGAACGGTCAATGGCTATGAAGGTGAAATAGCATCTATGGAACGGATGTTTGAGAGAGACAAGAGCGATCTAAGAGAGCTTGGAATCGAAATAGAGGTCGGCGATCTAGATCCGTTATTCGACGATGAACCTGGCTATCGGATTTTACAAAGTAATTATTCTCTTAAATTGCCGGAACTCACCCCCAGGGAAGTGGCTATTTTTTCAGTGGCTGGAAATCTTTGGAATGATTCAATTCTTCGAGAAGAAGCACAATCAGGGTTACGAAAGCTCGAATCATTAGGGATTCCAAACTCCATGGACCTCTCGCTCCAGGTCCAGTACCGATACGAACACCCTGGAACGAATTTGAATTTAGGTCAAAAGGCGATCTCAGAGCTACGTGCCATCTCATTTAATTACGACTCATCAGGGCGCAAAGAGCGAACCTTAAATGCTTATCAAATATTTCTTTGGCGAGGTTTTTGGTATCTCTTGGGGGAGGACCTCCATGATGGGAACGTAAAAATCTTCAAACTTGCGCGAATAGTTGGAGAAATTTCGGTGTCGTCTAAATCCAAAACATATGAAATCCCGGAGAATCTTGACCTTTCAAAATATATCTCTTCGTATGCGCCAGACCGAGGAGTCGCACAGATCGCCATTATGATTGGAGAGGCGCAGGTTTTGAGAAATCTTTCGGTATTTATTTCTACCGTTGGTGACGAGGATTTCTACGAAATTCCTTTTGAGAATGAATCTGAACTTTTCTCAAAAATACTTTGGCATGGTTCAAGCGTTAGATTGATCTCACCGCCCGAGCTAGTGAAATCTCTAATCACAAAACTAGAAGCGGCTTGCGATGTCTGATAATTCCATCTCAAAGACGGCAAGGGCTCTAGATCTCATTCCTTTTATCCTTGAACATCAAGGGATAACGATTTTGGAATTAGCCGAGAAGTTTGGTGTATCCGAGAAGCAGACTTATGAAGATCTAAATCTACTCTTTTGTTGTGGCTTGCCTGGCTATACTCCTTTAGAGCTAATTGATATGCACTTCGAGGATGGTTTTGTCACAGTCTCGGAACCACAAGCTTTAGATCAACCGCGCAAATTTTCGCAAACGGAACTTGTTTCGATACTTGTAGCACTCGATATTTTAGAGAGCGCACCCAGTCAGCTCGATCGCGACGAAATTCCATCATTGAAACTCAAAATTTCTAGCCTGTTGAAAGGTCCAACCCGTCCTATAGCAATCTCTGAAAACAAAACTCCGATACTTCAAGAGATCGAATCGGCTTTAAGGCAAGGTAGTGCAATTGAGATTGAATATATAAGTGCCAAGAGTGATGAGATTACGTCCCGACAAATTGCACCGCTCTCACTTGTAGCTGGAGGTTCACAATATTTCTTGACCGCTTGGTGTTCACTTGCACAAGCCGAAAGAACATTTCGAGTAGATCGAATTAGGAAAGTCTCAATATTGCATTCGACAAAATTCCAAACCCAAAAGGCGAAAGATCATATTCAAGATGAAGTCACGCAATATAACTTGCATGTCAGATCCAAGGGGCTTCGTTTTATCGAAGAAAATTCACATTTAATAAAGGAAACAAGGCGAGTTGGGGATGGCTTTGAGATAGTTCTCTCGGGAGTGCAGGAGGATTGGCTGCTACGCACCTTGAGGACATATCTGGGAGAGATTGAAGTGATTGCTCCAGATGCAACCGCAGCTGCACTCAAAGACCGCTTCCGGCGAACACTAAATCGCTATAAATAGCGACGAGGTATCTAGGTCCACTATCGGCTAGGATTACTCAGCGACGGATACTTTGGAGGTAGCGGATGCTTAGAGGTCTTGAAGGTTGGCACTTTATTATTTTGGCGTTGGTCTTTGTTCTTCTATTTGGAGCGAAGAAGCTTCCGGATTCTGCTCGTTCTGTGGCTAAATCTCTCAAGATTTTTAAGAGCGAGATGAAAGATGGGGAATCAAAGAAAAATAGCCCCGAATCTGGCCCAACTTCAAAAACTGAGTAGGTATTAAATGAGCTCAACAGCTCGAATGCCTCTGCTCGAACATTTTCGCGAGCTGCGCAAACGTTTATTTTATTCTGCTATTGCAATACTTCTTTTTAGTCTTCTTGGTTGGTTCTTCTACGACACGATTATCAACAAACTTGCAGCGCCGGTCTGTGATTTATCCGCAGCCACCGCTAGTGGATCAAAAAGCTGCGGCGTCCTCTACATCAACGGGGTTCTCGGCCCAATAGATCTAAAGTTCAAAATATCGTTAATTCTCGGCTTACTTCTCGCTTCTCCATTCTGGCTCTTTCAGCTTTGGAGTTTCATCTCACCTGGTTTGCATCCCCGTGAACGTCGCAATTCCATCTTTTTTACTATTTTTGCAATTCCGTTTTTCGCAGTTGGAGTTTTCGTCGGGTATCTGATTTTACCGATCGCAGTTAAGGTTCTACTTGGATTCACGCCAGCAAATCTTTCCAACCTTGTGAGATTCGATGACTATCTCAGTTTTGTTACTCAATTAATTCTAATCTTTGGCATTGCTTTTGAATTGCCCGTTTTTCTCCTTTCTCTCAATCTCGCACGTGTCTTGTCCGGCAGATCGATACTTAAACCTTGGCGATATGCGATTTTTGGAATTACGCTTTTTTCAGCAATTTTTACACCTACCGGTGATCCAATAACCATGCTGCTTCTTGCGATACCTTTAATTATTCTCTACCTTCTTGCCGGTTTCATTGCTCTTGCCATTGATCGCAAACGTCGCCTACACATTGAAGTTGAGCAATGAAGGTTCTAGCAGTTGCTAACCCAGTCTCAGGGAAAGGGAAGGCAAAAATCCTATTAACCAAGTTCATCAATCTCGCTCCGTTTGAGGTCATCCCACTGATTCATCCGACCGCAGCACAAACATCTGAACAGTTAAGGACCGAGATTGATAAAGGTGACGTTACGGATGTGGTTGCTATTGGCGGAGATGGAATGGTTCATCTCTGTCTACAGGAAATTGCAGAAAAGAAGATTGATTTCCACGTAATCGCAGCGGGCACAGGAAACGATTTTGCCCATACTGGCGGCCGCAAGAGTAAAAGCTTAAGTGCAGTAGTTTCGCAACTCTCTGAGGGATCTTCTTCTCGAATCGATCTTGGATTAGTCACCTATGCTGGTGGTAAAAGGTGGTTTGGCCAAGTGTTGAGTACTGGGTTTGACGCAATCGTTAATAAACGAGCAAATGGTCTGAGATTAATAAAAGGTCAAATGAAATATAACATTGCTACGATTTTGGTTCTTTTTAGATTCAAGCCCATTCGCTACCAATTGAATATTGATGGTGTACCACGCACTCTTGATGCAATGTTAATTTCGGTCGCAAATGGCCCCTCTTACGGGGGAGGGATGCTAATTTGTCCAATGGCTGATCGAACCGATGGGCTCCTAGATGTAATAATAATTAAACCTGTATCAAAATTTGAACTACTTAAAGTATTTCCTAAAGTTTTCTCTGGCTCTCATGTAAATCACCCTCAAATCGAATTTCTGAGAATCAGAAGTATTTCAATTCAAGCGCAAACGATCGCTTACGCTGACGGAGAATATATTTCACAACTTCCTATTTCCATTAGCGTTGTTCCTAAAGCCCTGGCGTTGGCAAATTGAGCGAAATAGGTACACCTTCCCAGCGTTTTGCCGCAGCACGAGAAAAAGGGTTACACCCAAAGACTTCAAGTTTTGCCAGTCACTTCCCATTTGAACTAGATAACTTTCAGATATTGGGAGCTCACGCCTTAGAAGCAGGGAAATCTGTTCTGGTAGCTGCTCCAACTGGTGCTGGCAAAACTATCGTAGGTGAATTCGCAGCTCACTTGGCTATGGAATCGGGCAAGAAATGTTTTTACACAACTCCCATCAAGGCACTTTCTAATCAGAAATTTCAAGATTTATGCGAGATGTTCGGAGTCGAAAATGTTGGTTTGTTGACCGGGGACACTTCAATAAATTCCGAAGCACAGATTGTTGTAATGACTACTGAAGTACTTCGAAATATGATCTATTCCGGTTCAACGACATTGTCGGATCTAAGATATGTCGTGATGGACGAAGTTCATTACCTAGCTGATAAATTCCGCGGTGCTGTGTGGGAAGAGATTTTGATCCACTTACCTGAAAGTATCCAAGTCGCTGCACTTTCTGCCACAGTTTCGAATGCTGAAGAGTTTGGGGACTGGTTACAAACTGTTAGAGGTGAAACCAAGGTAATCGTAAGTGAAGTTAGACCGATTCCTCTCTATCAGCATGTTCTTTTTGGTAATCGCCTACTTGATCTTTTTTCACGCGAGAGCAAGATTAATCCCGAAATTCTGCGGTTGGAGAAAGAGAGCCAAAGGAAAGTCGATACTAGGTATAGAGGTGCGGGAAAGAGTCGGACAAATTGGCGAGATGGCTCGCAACTTACCCCAACAATTCGATCCCTTGGACGCGCTGAGGTTATCGAGAAGTTGGATAGAGAAGGCCTACTTCCGGCAATTACTTTCATCTTTTCTCGCAAAGCTTGCGATGCGGCGGTCAAACAATGTCTCAATTCGGGACTGCGATTAACCGACGAGCAAGAAAGAAGCACTATTCGCGAAATTATTAATGAGAAAACCAAACACATTCCCGAAGAGGATCTATTTGTACTCGGATTTCATGAGTGGGTGGATGCTCTTGAACGAGGAGTAGCGGCTCACCATGCCGGACTACTCCCGGCATTTAAAGAAACAGTTGAAGAACTCTTCCAAAGAGGATTGGTTAAGGCTGTCTTTGCAACTGAAACTTTGGCGTTGGGAATCAATATGCCAGCGCGAACTGTAGTTCTTGAAAAACTAACAAAGTGGAATGGCGAATCCCACGTATCTGTTACACCGGGGGAGTACACACAACTTACGGGCAGAGCCGGCCGTCGCGGAATCGATATCGAAGGTAATGCAGTTATTTTATGGAACAAAGATGTCGATTCTGCTTCTGCTGCGGGATTAGCATCAACTCGTACCTATCCTTTAAAGAGTTCTTTCAAGCCAACCTATAACATGACGATTAATCTTATTTCTCAAATGGGATCCATTCGAGCCCGCACTTCCTTAGAATCTTCTTTCGCGCAGTTTCAAGCGGATAAGGCCGTTGTCGGTTTAGCAAAACAGATTCGGAAAAATGATGAGGCAATAAAACAATTGGACTTAGAGATTGATTGCCACTTGGGAGACTTTTTAGAGTATGCAAATATTCGTTTTGGTATCAAAGAATTAGAGAAATCCTTGCGTTTTAAAAATAAGAAAGCTCGCGCCATTGATGAACAGGAGATCTTAGAAGCAAGAAAATCTTTACGATCACATCCTTGTCATGGATGTAGCGACCGTGAGACTCATGCAAGAATCGCCGAACGTTCAGATCGTTTGCGACGAGAGAACGCTGGTTTAGCTGCAAGAGTTGCGAATCGGACAAATGTAATTGCTCGACAGTTTGATTTAATTAAAATTGTTTTGGAGCGTTTTGGATATATTAAAGATTCAGAGATAACTCCGGCGGGAAAGATCCTCGCCAAAATTTATGGCGAAACAGACCTTCTCATCGCCGAAATGGTAAGAAAGCAATACCTGGATAAACTTACTGCCCCCGAATTAGTCTCAATTGCCTCCACATTTGTTTATGAATCGCGGAAGGAAAATACTCCAAGAATTCCGAAGGGAGAAGTTGAAACGGTATTAGAAAAACTAATCGAAACTTGGGGACAGATATTTGATGAAGAGAGAGAAGTAGGCCTAGAACCACTTCGTGAACCTGATGCGGGTTTTGCCTGGGCGGCATATCGATGGGCGAGTGGACATTCATTAACGGCGATACTTAAAGGAACAGAATTGACTGTTGGAGATTTTGTTCGCTCAATGAAACAGATCATAGATTTACTCCGTCAAATGGGAATTGCTTCACCAAACCTTCAACCCATTGTTTCGCAAGCACTTTGTAAAATTGATCGCGGAATCATTTCCTATGCAGCAGGTGCTATATGACCCTGATGTTGTTAGATAGCGCCTCGCTCTGGTATCGGGCTTACTTTGGTATGCCAGATACTTTGCTATCACCCTCTGGTGAGCCAGTAAATGCTATAAGAGGTTACTTGGACATGAGCGCTCGACTGATCTCCCAATACAAACCAAAACGCATTGTTGCCTGCATAGAAGGAGATTGGCGACCTAGTTGGCGTACCGATCTCTTCCCCAAATATAAAGCCAATCGATTAGACGAATCAGGTGAAGAGGAAGAACCGGACACATTAGCCCCGCAGATTCCAATTCTTCTTGATTTGATTGAAGCTTTTGGAATACCGCTTGTTGGTGCCGATGATTACGAAGCTGATGATGTGATCGCGACCTATTCCGTTAGGGAACCTGGTCCAACCAAGATCGTTACTGGTGATCGTGATCTCTTTCAATTAGTCGATGATAAACGCAAAGTTAGCGTCGTGTATCTTGCAAAAGGAATAAGTAATCACGATCTGGTTGATCTCAAATGGATTTCCAAAAAATATGATATTCCGGGGGAGAGGTATGCGCTTTTTGCAATGATACGTGGAGATACTTCAGATGGATTGCCAGGAATTCGGGGAATTGGTGAGAAAGGTGCAGCGGCAATAGCAAAGAATTTTGATTCTATGGAGCAAGTTATGCGAGCTGCTAAATCTGGCGACGAGAGATTAACTCCCAATCATGCAAAGAAATTACTGGAGTCTGCGGATTATGCAAAAATCGCACCCAAGTTAGTACATTGCGCTTTAGATGTTCCATTACCAGACTTAGACTTATCAATCCCGAAAAAGCCAACCGACTTAACTGAGATATACCAATATCAGAAGGATTATGGTCTTGGTGCGAGTGTTGACCGGTTCATCGCTGCTTTAGGTTGGTGATGATGAAGAATCGATATTTGATTTGCCTTCCGACGTACAATGAAGCGGCGAATATTGTCGATTTTTTGGAGCAGTTGGAGCTCTCAATAGAACTTTTCGGTAACGAAAATTCTGGTATCGAAATCGATATTTTAAATATTGACGATAATTCTCCGGATGGCACGGCAAATCTTGCGAGGAATTGTGCGACGGGCAATTTCCATCAAATTGTAAGAGAAAAGAAAGAAGGTTTAGGACCAGCTTATTTGGCTGGGTTTTCCTGGGGCCTAGATCGTGGATATGACTTTTTCATAGAAATGGATGCCGATGGTTCACATCACCCAGATGAATTACCGCTCCTAATTTCCCAAAGCGAATCCTTTGATCTTGTTATTGGAACTAGATGGATGCAAGGTGGATCAGTTCATAACTGGCCTTTGCACAGACGACTAATCTCAAAGTTAGGGACCACGTATGCCGCTAAGGCGTTGAAATTGCCATTTAAAGACTTAACGAGTGGCTTTAGAATCATTGATAGAGAATTAATCCAATACCTGTTAGATCTTGGAATCACTTCAAAAGGCTATGGTTTTCAAATCGAAATGGTTTTGCGAGCACGCCAGATCGGTGCGGCAATTACCCAGGTGCCAATCACATTTACAGAGCGAACGAAGGGGCGTTCAAAGATGACCTCTAAAATAGCTTGGGAGGCGTTTTTAGGCATCAGTAGGTGGAGTTTGACCCAACGCCTTCACTCTATATATCGCCGATAATCTACATTATGTCATTATTCTAGAGGGCTACACCCGTTAGTTGAACGCCAACTCCTCTATCGCTGGGCAGGCACAGACAAGATTTCGGTCCCCAAAAACCCCATCTACGCGTCCAACAGTTGGCCAATATTTACCAGATCGACCAATCTGCGCATCGTTTCCATTGGGATATCCACCAATTTCACGTGAATACTTTCGATCCCAGTCCTCGCGAACCAAATCAAAACTTGTATGAGGTGCATACCTTAGTGGTGACTCTTCGGAGCTAATTTGGCCAGCCTCTATATCCGCAATTTCAGCTCGGATTGAAACCATGGCATTTATGAACCGATCTAACTCGCGTAAATCTTCAGATTCGGTTGGTTCGATCATTAACGTTCCGGCTACCGGAAAACTAACCGTTGGAGCATGGAAACCGTGATCCATCAATCGTTTTGCAACATCATCTACCGTCACGCCCGTTTTCTTGGTGATCTCACGTAGATCAATGATGCATTCATGGGCGATGTAGCCGCTATCCCCCTTGTAAAGGACAGGGAAATGCGGATCCAATTTCGAAGCAAGATAATTAGCAGAAAGAATCGCAACCGAGGTCGCTTTGGTAAGCCCCGCTCCGCCCATCATTCGAATATATGTCCAAGAAATTGGCAGGATGCTTGCCGAACCAAATGGCGCAGAACTCACTGGCCCCGGACCTGTTGCTGGACCACATGTTGGATCGTGTGGATGATTAGGTAAATAAGGAGCCAAGTGCGCCTTACTAATTACCGGCCCGACTCCCGGTCCCCCGCCGCCATGCGGAATGCAAAAGGTCTTATGTAGATTCAAGTGCGAGACATCGGCGCCAAATTTTCCTGGTTGAGCCAAACCAACTAAAGCATTTAAATTTGCCCCGTCGACGTAAACCTGCCCACCGGCTTCGTGAACCAGACCGCATATCTGACTTATAGCTGATTCAAATACTCCATGAGTTGAAGGATAAGTAACCATCAAAGCTGCAAGGCTCGAACTGTAATCTGAAATCTTCTCCTCTAGATCGCTCAAACTTACATTTCCTTGTTCATCGCATGCAATAACTACTACCTTCATGCCCGCCATAACTGCACTAGCGGCATTTGTGCCATGAGCCGACGAAGGGATCAAGCAAATATCTCGATCGCCTCCCCCATTTGCATCTAAGTAATTTCTTATCGCTAGCAATCCAGCAAACTCGCCCTGCGATCCGGCATTAGGTTGCAATGAAACTGCATCATATCCAGTGATTTCTATCAACCAATGTGAAAGTTGGTCGATCATTTCTCGGTAGCCAGTACTTTGATTTATCGGCGCAAATGGATGCAACGATCCAAATTGCGGCCAAGTAACAGGAATCATTTCGCTAGTTGCATTTAATTTCATTGTGCATGACCCAAGCGGAATCATGCTTCGATCAAGGGCCAGATCACGATCAGCCAATGATCGTAGGTAGCGCAACATTGATGTTTCTGAATGATAGGTGTTGAAAAGAGGGTGAGTTAGAAAGCTGCTCTTTCTTGAAAGTTCTGAGGTTAATTCATAAGTCTTACTGTCTCCGGAGGTTAGATTGAAAATCTCCAACACCTTTGCAAAATCACTATCAGTAACAGTCTCGTCAAGTGAGATCGATACAGACGTTGAATCAACGATATTCAAATTGATTCCAAAAGAGAGCGCTCTCTCTGCGATCGCTTTGCTATCGATTCCTACTATTTTTAAAGTATCAAAAATCTCACCTTGCGTCACGGGAAAGCCCGAATCCTTTAAAAGCGCCTGCAGATTCTTAGAATAATTATGAATTCTTGTCGCGATCGCTTTAAGTCCTTGCGGGCCGTGCCACATTGCATAAAATCCAGACATAACTGCCAACAAAACTTGGGCGGTACAAATATTCGATGTTGCCTTATCTCGGCGAATATGTTGTTCGCGAGTTTGAAGAGCCAAACGAAATGCTGGATTACCGTGTGTATCTAAACTCTGCCCAACAAGTCGTCCAGGTATTGATCGCTCTAGCCCAGATCTAACGGCCATGAAACCTGCGTGAGGCCCACCAAAGCCCATTGGAATTCCGAATCTCTGAGCCGATCCAATAGCAACATCTGCACCAAATTCACCAGGAGATTTAAAAAGTGTCAAGGAGAGTAAGTCACAAGCAACAGTGACGATGGCCCCATTCTTCTTTGCCTGTTCAACTATCTGCGAAAGTTCTAGTACCTCACCGGTTGTAGCAATTTGCGAAAGAATTACTCCAAAATATTCTTTGGGGAAGTCTTCAATTTTTTCCTTCTGGAGGTTTACTTCCAAAATTTCGATTTTTAGCGGCTTTGCGCGAGTGTAGATTACCGCCTTGATGTGCTGGTGAAGATTTGAATCGATAACGAAAACTGCGTCATCACTTCCCTGCCAGACTCGTCTAGCAAGAGTCATTGCTTCAGCTGCTGAAGTAGCTTCATCCAGCATTGATGCGTTTGATATTGGGAGTCCAGTTAAATCGCTAACCACAGTTTGAAAAGCGAAAATAGCTTCGAGGCGACCTTGGCTTATTTCAGGTTGATATGGAGTATATGCCGTATACCAAGCGGGATTCTCAAGAACATTTCGCAAGATAACCGGTGGAGTGATTGTTCCGTAATAGCCCGAACCAATATATGACTTAGTTAAAATGTTTTTGCCAGCAATCTCTCGAAGCTCGGCTACTGCAGCTTCCTCAGAAACTGCGGCCGGTAAAACTTCACTGAGTTTCTTAGCAATTGCAATATTTGCCGGGACAACTTTGGCAATAAAAGAATCTAAATTACTTTCACCAATTTCGCGCAGCATATAATCAATATCGTTGTTGGCTGGACCAATATGGCGATCCTCGAACTGATTACGGACTGAATTCATTCGCTCCCCTAATTGGTTTAGTTGACCCAATGGGCCGACTTACTAATTCTTACTAGTTCGTAGGGGAAGGATAAAGTTTTTTAGGCGCCTTTGCGCTTTCTCCGCTCGGCAAGTTCATCACTCTCTGAAGCGGTATTAGTGATTGCCATCTCACCGCTATCGACGCGCTCACCTTGCAAGGTAGCTAGCGAGCCTTCAACCTCACTCCAGACTTTACCAATGGCAATTCCAAAGACTCCTTGGCCGCCCTGTAGTAAGTCAACAATGTCATCTGCGCTAGTGCATTCATAAATTGAAGCGCCATCGCTCATAAGCGTCATGCGCTCTAATTCAGAGACACCTGTCTTGCGAAGATGTTCTACGGCGGTACGTATGTTTTGAAGTGAAACACCGGTATCGAGCAATCGTTTTACGATCTTTAAAACCAAAATATCGCGAAATCCGTATAGACGCTGTGAACCAGAACCTGTTGCTGATTGAACGCTAGGTTCAACTAGTCCAGTTCTTGCCCAGTAATCCAATTGACGATAAGTGATTCCGGCAGCTACGCATGCAGTTGCACCGCGATAACCAATTTCTTGGCCAGATAGGTCGCTTGAGACGCTCATTTAGAACTCACTTCTATGGGGGAAGATCCTTGCGGATATGAGATAAGAGTAAGAGGCATCCGACCTTGATTCAATGACCGACACGACCTAACCCTCAACCTAATATTCAGAGTTTCTCAGCCTAAAAAGTCCTCGGGATTTATCTGATCTAGGAACTCTCGAAACTTCTCGACTTCGTCATCGGACTGATCTGGTATCTCTATTCCGGCCTGATTGAATAAATCTTCACTGGCCAGAATCGGAGCACCCACACGAAGAGCTATAGCAATCGCGTCTGAAGGGCGAACGGAGAGTGTGCGCTCCCCCGAAATCTTCAAATCTGCGTAGAAAACTCCATCTTTGAGTTCAGTTAAGTGGACTGAAATGACTTTGGCATCTAAGAGATCCAAAAGATCCACTATCAAATCATGAGTTAATGGCCTTGGCGGCTTCATCGCCTGCTGCGCAAATGCGATCGCAGTAGCCTCAACCGCGCCGACCCAGATTGGAAGGTAACGCTCTCCAGTAATTTCCTTAAGCAGAACGATCGGCTGGTTCGAGGGCATCTCTACCCGAACCCCAACGACATCTACTGGATGAAGTTCCATTTATTTATACGGTGATAGCTGCTGGATGGTGGATATATCTAGCGCTACTTTGCACGGTGCAATCCAGATGCCACTAGAGCAGCATGCAGGCGAATAGAAAGTGAAGCCAACTCACGTTGAACCTCTTCGGCACGCGCAGCAGATTCAGATCCCTTTTGACGTAACAACGGAGTTATTACTTGCTCTACAAGTCCAACTTCACGATCGGCTGCAGTTTTGAATGACCGCAAATGGCGAGGTTCGATTCCAAAGGCAGCCATTTCTGCAACAGATCGCGAAACCGCAAGAGCATCTGCGTCAAAGTAACGACCTTTTATTGTTACCAAACCGAAGGATTCCAACTCAACTAGTTGCGCCTCGCGAAGTCCAGATGATTGGAGTAGTTCTTCTCTTGAGAGGCGAAGTTGACTATCTTGAACAAAATTAGAAGGAGCAAATTCACCATCAATTGTCGCAAGTCTTGGAGCCGCTGCAAAACCGGGGGTGGTGGATGGGGTCAAGCCACGATCCATCGCATCCAAATTCTCTTTTATAACGCGAAGTGGCAAGTATTGATCACGTTGTGCTGAAAGTACATAACGCAATCTTTCCAAATCAACTGAAGTGAATTTACGGTAACCAGAAGGAGTGCGTTGTGGATCAATCAAACCTTCTGACTCTAAGAAACGAATTTTTGAAATCGTGATATCAGAAAACTCTCCTCGAAGCTTCGTTAGAACTTCACCAATACTTAAATATGCGCGTGCTGGAACGCTCATCTACTTCCCCTTGCCTTCGAATTTATTCGATTGAAAGAATGTCAATCGATACTTGCCAATCTGTACTTCATCGCCTTGGCGCAGGGAAGATTTCGCCGTGGAGATAGCATTCAAATAAGTTCCGTTCAAACTGTTTAGATCTCTGACTTCGAACTGCCCACCTACATTGCGTGAAATCTCGCAATGCTTTCGAGAGACCGTGATGTCATCTAAAAAAATCTCACTTGCAGGGTCGCGGCCAATTGTGAAAACCGGCTTATCTAGAAGGTAACGACCTCCTTTGCCTGGCCCGGATAGGGAGATAAACATCGCATCCAAAGCAGGTAATTGGGAGATTATTGAAATTTCCTCAGGTGTTAAAAGTGAGAGCAACTCAGCGCTTTCGCGGGTACCAGGAACTGCGCGAAGGGTCGAAACATTTATTGTTGAGGTCAATTCAGAGCTTGCATCTGAGTGATCAATAGGTGGTGTTCCCATTTATCCTCGCAATCTCGCTTCTAGAATTTGTGAATAGAACTATTTAACCTTTAGGTTCAACTAGAGGCTGACACTATTGCAAAAAGCGCTTTAGGGTCAAGCCGTAATGGCTAGGTACTCTGCGGCAGAAAGTAGACCCGAAACAGGATTACTAACTTCGATCTCCGCAATCCAGCCATTGCCGTATGGATCAGAGTTGATTGATTCAGGAGCCGAGTCCAATTCGGTATTTACCGCGACAACTTTGCCTGTTAAGGGCGCATAAATTTCTGAAACGCTTTTCGTTGACTCTACTTCACCACAAACCTTGTCAGCAGTTAGAGAATCGCCAATCTTGGGTAATTGTATGTACACGATATCCCCGAGAGCGCCCTGCGCAAAGTCGGTAATACCAATGCGATAAACATTGGGAGTAGATGTACTTGCTACCCACTCATGTTCCTTTGTGTATTGCAATTCGTTCGGTACTACTGACATTAACTTCTCCCCTTTTTCTAAATTTGTCGAAAAACCTAATTGATCTTGGCGAACCTCAAAGTTCTAAACGCAACCCGACTATATTGAAATCCTGTCAGAAGGTATAGCCCAAGGCCCCAGATAGCAAAAGACCAGCCGAAAATTCTCCAAATACGAGCAATTCCACTCTCTCCGGCAATAAGCAGAAAGGGTAGGGCGTAGAGAAGGTTGAAAGTAGCGGCCTTTCCTAAGAATGTAACCTCAAAAAATCCTGCACCAATTTTCTTCATAGGAATTAACAGGATCCCTAGCCAAATATCCCTGGCAAGCAAAGCTATCAACACCCAAAAAGGTAAAACGTTATTAACCGCTAATGCGATTACGGTTGCCGCAATGTAGGCGCGATCAATTGCCGGATCCAAAAGAGCGCCCAATTTTGATTCCTGACCAAGAGCTCTGGCAACTTTGCCATCTGCATAATCTGTGATGGCTCCGATTGCCAAAATAATGAAACTAAGTGTGGCGCTGTTTAAAGCTAAATAAACATATAAAAAAAGTGGAATGCCTAGCCCGCGAACTCCGGTAATTAAATTAGGTATCGTGAGAATTCGACTCTCCATCAAACTACTCCCGTTCTTTAACCTTTACGACAACCTCGACCGGCGTACCTGGAAATCCAAACTCCTCACGAAGTCTGCGCTCGATAAAGCGGCGATAACTTGGTTCAACCCAATCGCTGGCGAACACAACGAATTTTGGCGGACAAACCGCAGCCTGGGTTGCGAAGCGAATCTTTGGCTGTTTTCCGCTTCGAACAGGTGGTGGGGTTGCGGCAATAAGAGCCCCAAGGAATGAGTTCAACTTGCTTGTTGGTACTCGTTTCTCCCAAGAAGTAAGAGCGGTTCGAAGGGCTGGGGCCAATCGATCCCGGTGCCATCCGGTGAGAGCTGAAACATTTACGCGTTGGGCCCATGGGTATCGTTCTAGATTGCGTTCTAGCTCCTTATCGATGGCAATCTGTCGTTCTTCATCGACCAAATCCCACTTATTCATAACAATAACCAGCGCACGACCAGCCTCTTCTACCATCGTTACGATCCGAATATCTTGTTCAGTAAGAGGGACTGACGCATCTAATACAACAACAGCCACTTCTGCACGATCCAATGCAGTGGCAGTGCGTAGCGATGCGTAATAGTCAGTTCCGCTATCTTGATGGGCGCGTTTACGAATTCCTGCGGTATCAATAAATCGCCAAGTCTGATCACCAATCTCGATCAATTCATCTACTGGATCTCTAGTTGTGCCAGCTGCATCATCAACAATAACTCGCGACTCCCCGGCCAAAATATTAAGCATGCTTGATTTACCTACATTTGGTCGCCCTACCAGTGCTACACGTCGATATCCATCATCGGCCTGCTCACTTCCAACTTCAGGTAAGGACTCAACAAGGAAATCTAGGAGATCACCACTTCCGCGACCATGCAAAGCAGAAACAAATCTTGGCTCACCTAATCCTAAATTCCACAAGGCATGCGCTTCCGCCTCTTCTGGAGGACCATCAACTTTATTCGCGGCCAAAATAACTTTTTTCTTAGACTTTCTAAGTAAATCCAAGAGTGATGAGTCCTCATCCAGCGCACCAACTTGGGCATCAATAACAAAGAGAATTACATCTGCTTCTCGAATCGCAGCTTCCGATCCGGCGGTAATTTTTTCTGAGATTCCTTCAGGTGACATCTCCCAACCACCAGTATCAATCAGAATAAATCTGCGACCATTCCATTCTGCTTCATACTTAACTCGATCTCTTGTTACACCAGGGGTGTCCTCAACAATTGCTTCACGTCGACCGATAATTCGATTTACAAGAGTAGATTTTCCTACGTTAGGTCGGCCAATAACTGCAACTTTTGGCAAACCAAGTAAGTTTTTGCGCGAGAGCCACTCCCAAATAACTTCTACAACTTCCTGCAGATCAAGCTCGGTGGAATCTAGTTCTAGAGCATCCTCAGCTGGACGTAGCGGTGAAATCTTGCGAGTTGAATCCAATTCATCCCGACTTTTTAGGGATTGTGCAACAGCATCAGATGTTGAACTCTCTTCCATTTCAGCCTCACGACGAAGAGCGCGTGCTTGCAGATCAGCATAAAGAAATACTTTTAGCGCTGCATCTGGAGCTACAACAGTGCCAATATCTCTTCCTTCAACGACAATTCCCGCAACAGCCTGCGCGATAATTGATCGTTGCATCTCAACTAGATAAGACCGCAATTCTGGAATCTGACTTATTTGGCTTACATTATCTGTAACCCGTAAAGTTCTAATTTCTGAAGATATATCTTTCTCGGCGCAAAAAATCTTTGGATCCCTCGGATCTGCGTTGAAAGTTATCGGTTCGTTTTTGATTGCGGCAATGATCTGCCAACCCTCGGTTACATTTTCCTTAAGAGCAAGCCAAGTCGCGGCTCTGTACAACGCACCAGTATCTAAATAATTCCAGTTGGCTCTAGTGGCAATTGCTTTGGCGGTGCTTGATTTACCTGACCCGCTCGGGCCATCTATCGCAACTGTTATACCGGCCATGGCCTAACCTTACCGTTCATTTACTTATCGACTTACAGTCTTTTTCACTGAAATGCTTGCGTTTTCAACTTTTTGATCTATTTCCTAAGCTCGTGAGCCATCCATCCTCGTTGCTCCAAATGCGACTTCAATTTTTCAGCATCCGATTCTGAAAGCGCAAGAGTAATCAAACCTGTTTGTTGTCCGGGGCTGTGTTCTAATTGCAAATCTTCTACGTTTACATTTACCAAAGAACACTCACTAAATATTGCACTCAGTTGTCCCGGTTGATCGTTTATGACAATTGGAAGATATGTGTAATCCCTGCTTTTAGCACCATGCTTACCCGGTATTAAAGCCTTGCCTTCATTTCCCTTGACTAAAAAAGTTTTAATCGCATCCAAGTTTGAATTCTTTAGCGCAGAAGCAAGGGA
>CANBVR010000002.1 GCA_947372965.1 Actinomycetota bacterium | reverse complement strand
CCGCGGTGCGGGTGCCATGGCGTTCCCTTTGGTTCACCAGGTGCGTATTCGACTTCACCCATCTGATCTAAATGAATAAACGGATCTAAATCTGCCAGATCAACTCCAGCAAATGCTCGCCGAACTGGAAAGCCTTCGCCCTCAAAACCTTGAGGCGCGGTAGTAACGCTCTTGACTCGTCTAGCTTTAGCTGTTGCATCAGCAACAACTTTAGGTAGTACGGTGATATCAGGAACGGTTACTGCTGGCATTTAGCGACTCCTCTTGTGGTCAACTTTAGGTAGTTGAACCTTCAACTTCTCGAATATTAGAACCATTTCCACAAAGAATCTATTCCTAGGCAGATTAACCATAGGATTGACCTATGCGCCTATCAAAAACGAGCAAGCTGATAGTAATCACGCTCGCTGTTGTTGTTCTTCTCACTGGTTGTGGGTTACCAACCGGAAATGAACGACCAGATGATAAAAAATTGCGCGAGGGTATTTTGCTCTTGATGACCTCTTACGAGCGTTATCACTCTGAGGTAATCAATTTTGATAAGACAAAGGTGAAGGCACAAATCAGCAAGAAACTTCCGGCTGGTGAGGCAACGCAAGCTGGGTGGAGTATCAGGTGGAGTAATTACATTACGGGTGAATTGCCTTCTGTTGTTATTCCTTGGGTAATCCTTGGCCAATATCCGCAAACTTTTAAGACTGAATACGATGCTTATTCTGGTGGACACCCAGTTCCGCAAGCAATCGCACAGGAGATTGCAAAGCAGCAAGAACCTCAAGATGAATTCTTCTCAGCAGTTGTAAATCAACGAATTTCAATAAAAGATCCCAGATGGATCATCTTCTCTGCTATTCCATATCTTCCAGTCACAGATCCAGGGTATGGATTTGCGCAAAAGAGCGGAAATACTTGGAAGATTAAAGACTTTGGAACAGCAACCGTTGGTTGTGGAATCGTCCCAACTGAAGTGCAAACCGAATTTGGACTTAGCTGCCCTTAATTAGGTAAGAATTTCGCTGGGTTAGCTGCGAAATTATCGCGGCAGCCATCCATGCAGAAGTAATACTTTTTTCCAGCTAACTCAAATTCTGCTGGCGCATCGGCTATCCGAACCTGCATTCCGCAGACATAGTCCTTAGCAAATTCTTCAATCTCAGAGCCACTACTTTGCGTGCGATACATGTAATAGACCCAAGCCAATGTCGCAATTGCAATTAAATTAAGAATCGTAGTTCGATTCCAGCCGATATGTCGCTGGGACATAACCGCCATTTTCATCGTCGGTGAAATTCCCAGGCCCTTAAATATGTACTCTGTTATTAATCCGCTAAGGCTCATAACTAACCAGAAGACCCCAACTAGGCGGAGAGTAAGCGCTTTTCCATAGTACTTCCCATAAATAATAAGCAAAGGCAAGGTGATTAGATCGGCGAAGATAAAGGCGATAGTTCCACCAAAGCTAATTCCGCTATTCCAAAGGGTTGCTGCCAGAGGAACATTTCCTACTGAACAAACAAAACTAATAATTGCTATAAAGGGGCCAATAATTACATTCTCCAACGTTCCAAGGAATCCATGGCCAGTCAAAAATAGGCTTCGCCAAAATGTATCTGGCACAAAGGTGGTTGCTAAACCGGATACTAAAAATCCAACAACTAACTCGGTACGTAGCATGGTGAAATCACCGATGGTGTATCCGGCAGCATCATGCCAATTGGCTTTGCGGGTGCTTGTGGAATCTTGATCCATTTCAAAAGAATCTCTGGCTCCTGCAATCAGATTCTGCGGAATTAAACGAGGTATCAATATTGCTAAAAGAAGGATCATTACAAAGCCACCGACAAATTCTGCAACGGCAAATTGCCAACCAATCAAAACCCAAAGCACTAGCCCTAATTCAAAAACTAAATTAGTAGAGGCGAACATAAAAATCATCGAGGAGGTGAAATCTGCCCCTTTAGTGAAGAGCGACTTAGCCAACGCGCTTGCAGCATATGAGCAAGATGAACTAACTGCACCAAAGAAAGATGCTTTTGCAACTGTTTTAACTTTATGGTCCCCTAGGGCTTTGCGCATAGCTTTTCGTGAGACAAAAGCTTGAACGGCGCCAGAAAGTGTGAAACCAAGTACGAGCGCCCAGAATGTATCGAAGAACATCCACCAACTCATTTGCAGACCAGTTAGTAAGTTATGTGTGAAAGTGCTCATACTTGATCTTAACGAAATGTGGCACTCTTTACCTATGGGACTTATTCCTAAACGAGTGAAAAACGCCAACAAATATTCACATGGCACAGTTGCCGTGATGGCCGGTAGTGCAAAATACCCTGGTGCGGCAGTGCTTTGCGTTGGCGGAGCAAGGCGAGGTGGCAGCGGTTATGTAAATTATTTATTGCGCGAAGAGCTCCCCTCAAATTTAGTTTTAAGCGCCTACCCCGATGTTGTTCCAATTGCAAAAGCCTCCGAGTTTGCTGGCGATGCTTGGGTCATTGGTTCTGGCGCTCCAAAATTGCCTGCTCGCTTTATCTTTCCAGAGTCTCGTTATTTAGTGCTCGATGGTGAGGCGATGGCACTTGCTAAGAATTCAGATACCGCATTTACGTTGATTACTCCTCATGAGGGTGAAGCAGCAAAATTAGGATTCCCCATCAAATCTTCATCAGAGCGAACAACAACCGCCCTTGCAATGGCTAAGAAATTTCATGTGATCGTGGTCCTTAAGGGATCGAACACCGTAATTGCTGCGCCCGATGGGAAATTTATCCTCGATAAATCTGGCGGTGCGGAATTAGCAACTGCAGGCACTGGAGATATTTTGGCAGGATTGATTGGATCGGCGCTAGCTAGCAATCAACCAACAAATATGGCTGAGACTTTAAAAGTTGTGGCTCTAGCTGTGAAGACTCATGGCGTCGCTGGAAAACTTGCGACTAGAAAGAGCGGTTCTGTAACTGCAACAGATGTACTTGAAGCACTACCTCTAGCTTTAAAAGCTTAAGCGCGCTTCCTTAATGAGTCATGATCGAAATCTTTGGATTTTTCATGAATTTTTCGAATCTGAAGCTGCAAACTTTTAACTGCGCCATCAAATGCTGCCAAATCATTAAATGAGGTACCTTCGGCTCGCATAAATGGACCAGCTCCATGTGTCGTCAGAATTACTTCGTGGGATTTCTTGCCATGATGCGGATTTTCTTCATGCTTTATCTCTACTTTAACGCTTTCAATAAGAACGCTAAATCGCTCGAGCGACTTTAGCTTTTCTAATACAATCTCTCGGAAGTCCTCGGCCAGTGTTGCTTGCCTTGCGTGAATTACAATCTCCACAGTGTCTTCCTTTCAAAAAGGGCTTATAGAGAAGTTACACCCACAAGGCAGGCGGCACAAGGACTAAATCGTCTTACATTCTTTTACTTAAGTTTACGTAAACGCTTCTTTGCTGTTGTCTTCTTCGCTTTTGTCGCTTTTTTGGCAACTGCTTTCTTGGCACCTGCTTTCTTGGCGGCAGCCTTCTTCTTAGTAGCACTGACCTTTACAACTTTTACCTTTGTTGTCGGTAGAGCTTGCGATTGTGATGCCGCCGCGTTTACTGGTGAAACTGGAGTTACATCGGCGGCAGATGCGAACTCTGCTGGGGCGATAAGCGCGGTAGCGATGACTGCAGAAGTTAATACTTTCTTCATTGAGATTTCCTTTTCTTTTATTATTTATATGGGGTCTTTCGAGGTGAATATTCGCCTTAATGACCCACTCCTCGCTTGGCGCAAAGCCAAATCTGTGAAATACACAGGCAAGTAATGGCAAGATTGGCTCTATGAGCCCGAGCGCAGATTTCCAACCGAAGATTCAAGTCTTCGAACCACACCGCGCTTCGTTGCCACCAGTTATTCCATACTTAAAGGAGTTTTGGAATCGCAGATCGTTTGCAATTGAACTTTCCCGATTTGCCGACAAAGCCGAATACCTTGAATCAAAACTCGGCAAAGTTTGGCTGGTACTAAATCCCTTACTTCTAGCGATGGTCTACTTCCTGCTAGTAACCGTAATTCGAGGTGGCAATACTAAGACCAATGGCCTGACTACTTTGGCCCATATTTTGATTGGTCTCTTCACCTTTTACTTCGCCTCAAATTGCATTACAGCCGGAGCCCAATCAATTACAACTGGTGGGCGCTTGATATTGAATCAAGCCTTCCCTAGGGCCTTACTGCCTTTTTCAAGTTCTATTTCTGCTTTCCAAACTTTCTTACCAACAATTCCGGTCTATATCTTCGTGATAATTATTGGAAAAATATTCTTTCCCGCCACCCAAGTTCCACGTCTAGCGATAAGTTTCTTGTGGGTGCCATTAATTGTTGCACTAGTTGGAATTACCGGTTTTGGCTTGGCTCTTTTATTTGCCACCATGAATGTTTATTTCCGAGATACTAATAAATTGCTTTCTTATGTAATGCGAATTTGGCTGTATCTCTCACCAATCCTTTGGCTCCCAAGCATGCTTCACGGTTGGCACCGAATCGCCCTCTATGCCAACCCACTCGGACCAGTTCTATCTGCTACTTCAAATATCTGGATTGAAGGCAAAACTCCGACGCTTTCAGAGTTTATTGGCGCATTTGCGTGGGCAGCTGGCTCACTTTTAATCGGTGGTTATTTCTTTGTATCAAGGGAGCGTGACTTTGCGGTCAGAATCTAAAGCTCCAGTCGTGATGCCAGAAGAGCTGGCCGTGCGCATTGAAGATCTTTCAATTAAATACAAGATTAATGTCGATACTAAACGCACGTTAAAGAATGCCGTAATGCGCGCGAGCAAAGGCGAGAAAGTTCGCATGCGCACGGTTGAAGCGATAAAGCATTTAACTCTTGATGTGCCACACGGATCGGTCCTTGGAATTGTTGGAGCAAATGGTGCTGGTAAATCTACGTTGATGCGTTCGATCGCTGGAATTTTGCCGCCAACGGAAGGTCGAATCATTGTTAATGGAAAGATTTCGACTCTATTGGCGCTCGGAGTTGGATTTAATCCGGCCTTATCTGGTCGAGATAACATTATTTTAGGTGGCTTGGCATCTGGTTTGAGTAAAGATGAAATCGAAGCCAAGACCGAAGCAATTGCTGAATTTGCGGCGCTTCCAGATGGCTTCATTGATATGCCAGTTCGTACATACTCAAGTGGAATGTATGGCCGAGTGGCTTTTAGTGTTGCAGTAAATATGACTCCCGATATTTTGTTACTAGATGAAGCCCTTTCAGCTGGCGATGCCTCATTTAAGGAGAAGTCTTTCCAGAGAATGCGCGAGCTTTGCTCGGAAGCTCGAACAATTATTATCGTTTCGCACGCACTAGCAACGATTAATGAGCTCTGCGATAGCGCAATCTGGCTTCATAAAGGATCGATGCTGGCGAAAGATAAACCAGAAGCAATTGTTGATCAATATCTAAAGTTCTTGGATGTTGGCACACTTCCTTCCAACTTTGAGGATATGTAATGAAGTTATTGAAGGGGCACACTACGCTCCTAACATCAGCCGATAACGTTGCTGATGCCAGACTTCATCGCCTGACAAATTCCTTAATTAAATCTGGCTTGACGGTTGATATCTGGGCTTTGGGAAATAGTCTTGATGCACCAAGTGGTTCTACTTTCCACAGAGCCCCCGGCGGAAAGGGAATGTTAGCTCGCGTCATCCGTGACCTTTCACTACCCTTTAAAGCAACAGGTGAAGTTGTAATTGTTGTTGCACCAGATTTAATCCCACTTACCTACCTTGTAACTAGAATTCGTCGCCAAAAGTTAGTTGCCGATGTTCATGAGGATTATTTGCAACTACTTAGAGACCGTACTTGGGCTAAAGGTCTTGTTGGATTCTTAGCCAGATTAATAGCTCGGAGCGCAACTTATTTTGCGGCAAAAGCAGATCTGACCACCGTCGCGGATGTACAGGTACCACCTTTTGGCGCTAAAAATAGAATGGTCATAAGAAATTTACCTGACTCTTCGATGATTACGCCAAGCGGCGAAATTGAAGCGCAACCTAGAGCGATTTATATTGGTGATGTTCGAAAAACTCGTGGCTTGCAGATGATGTTAGAAGTTGCCGAACTTTCTCCCAAGTGGAACTTTGACATCATTGGAAATGTTTCAAGCGCTGACCAAGACTTCCTAACCAACTGGCAGGCGACATCCCCCGCATCATCTCGGGTTGAATTTCATGGTCGCTTAGCACCAAAAGATTCTTGGAAGTTCGCTAAAGGAGCTTGGGTTGGGTTGACGCTTCTTGAGAGCACTCCTGCGTTCGTTGAAGCAGTCCCATCAAAGTTATATGAATATGCTGCTGCAGGTCTTGCGACAATTTCAACGCCACTTCCAAGATGCATTGAATTACTTAAGCAAAGTGGTGGCGGAACAATCGCGGCAAGCGCGCAAGAAGTTTCAGATGTTTTAAATGGATGGATCTTGGCGCCCGAAAATCTGCTCGCCCGTCGCCAGAACGCCCTTAATTGGTCACAGAGCGTTTTAAATAGTGAGGCACAATACGTTCAATTTGCGAGCGCAATTCGCAGCCTTACGAGCCTCGCCAATCCTTCAAGGTAGGCTACAGGGGTGTCGAAAACACCCGTAAAGATTCTAGATAGCGCAGATGTTGACTCCTCTGCACAAGTCGGCGCCGGCTCATCTATCTGGCATCTAGCGCAAGTTCGAGATGGTGTAACGCTTGGTGAAAATTGCATCGTTGGTCGCGGTGCTTATATTGGATCTGGTGTAAAAGCTGGAAATAATTGCAAGATTCAAAATTATGCTTTGGTCTACGAACCTGCAGTCCTAGGTGATGGAGTCTTCATCGGACCTGCCGCTGTTTTAACAAATGATGAATTTCCAAGAGCCGTAAATCCAGATGGAACTTTAAAGAGTGGCTCTGACTGGGATGCGGTTGGAGTAACTATCGGCGATGGCGCATCGATTGGCGCTCGGGCTGTCTGCATCGCTCCGGTAAGAATTGGTGCCTGGGCACTTGTCGCAGCTGGCGCAATCGTCACTAAAGATGTTCCAAATTTCGCCTTAGTAGCGGGAGTTCCAGCAAAACGCATCCGTTGGGTGGGTCGCGCCGGGCAACCTTTGGTCGATATTGGAGATAATCGCTTCCGTTGCCCTGTAACAAGTGCAACCTACAAAGAATTAAGTCCAAGCGAACTAGTTGAAGAGAGCGAATAAATGATCCCAGCAGCAAAGCCAATTATTGGTGATGAAGAGCGCGAGGCAGTTGATCGAGTTCTACGTTCGGGAATGTTGGCTCAAGGACCAGAAGTAAAAGCATTTGAAGAAGAATTTTCCGCGCATGTCGGTGGCCGCCACTGCGTTGCAATGAACTCTGGAACCTCAGCGCTCCATCTTGGATTTATTGCTGCTGGAATCAAGCCAGGTGATGAAGTAATTGTTCCCTCATTCTCTTTTGCTGCTACTGCAAACTCAGTAGTTCTTGCTGGAGGCGTTCCAATATTTGCTGATATCGATCCAAAGACTTTCAATATGGATCCAGATCATGTCGAAACTTTAATAACCCAAAAAACCAAGGCGATCATGCCAGTCCACCTCTATGGCCATATTGCTGCGATGGATCGTTTTGAAGAGATATCAGCCAAGCATGGGCTGCTACTTATTGAAGATGCCGCGCAAGGTCACCTAGCTTCTCTAAATGGTCGCAATTCTGGTGAATTTGGAATTGTTGCTTCATTCTCGTTCTATCCGACTAAAAATATGACCGCCGGTGAAGGTGGCATGGTTGTTACCGATAACGCAGAGGTTGCGCGCATGCTTCGCTTGCTTCGTAACCAAGGCCAAGAGATTCGCTACCAGAATGAAGTAATCGGATTTAATACACGTATGACTGATATTCATGCTGCAATTGGTCGCGTGCAACTTGCAAAGCTTCCTGGTTGGACCAAGCAACGTCAAGAGAATGCGGCCTTCCTTGATGCGAATCTAAAGGGCGTAATCACTCCATTTTTGGCGCCAGGAACTACACATTCATATCACCAGTACACAGTTCGAATTCCTGGTGGCGATAGCGCAAAGCGAGATGCTTTCATGGCCAAAATTGGTGAGAAGGGTGTTGGCTCTGGTGTTTATTACCCAACTCCAATCCATCGACTCCCATCATTTAAATTGGATTTAAATTTACCCGAAACTGAATTAGTAATTAAGGAATGTGTCTCTCTCCCAGTGCACCCTTCACTCACAAAAGATGAGCTAAAAACTATTGTTGAAGTTGTAAACGAAGTGGCAGCAAGCCTTTAATGAGTAAGAATCTTCGCGCTGGCTTAGTTGGCTTAGGCATGATGGGGCGCCACCATGCTCGCGTTCTCGGCTCTTTAGATGGCGTAGAACTTGTTGCGGTCTCTGACCCGATGGGAGATCCACATGGCGTTGCCGGTGGGCGGGAAGTACTTAAGAGCGTAGATGAACTAATCAAAATCGGAATTAATTACGCAATGGTTGCAGCGCCAACCGCCTTCCACGAAGAACTTGCCCTAAAGCTTGCCGATGCCGGAGTTCATGCCCTGATCGAAAAGCCATTAGCTGTTGATACTCCAGCTGCTGAAAAAATTACCGCTGCATTTAAGGCCAAGGGGCTTGTTGGCGCAGTAGGCCATATCGAACGTTACAACCCTGCACTTCAGCAACTTCGTAAGCGCCTTGATGCGGGTGAACTCGGTGACGTTTATCAAATTACAACTCGCCGCCAAGGTCCATTCCCAGCACGAATTGCAGATGTTGGCGTAATCAAAGATCTTGCAACTCACGATATCGATTCAACGGCCTGGGTTGCTCGCTCGAAATTCATTTCAGTCTCCGCTCGCACCGCTCACAAATCAGGCCGAGTACATGAAGATATGGTTGCTGCAGTTTGCGATCTAGAAAATGGCATAATCACAAATCACCTTGTTAATTGGTTAACGCCATTCAAAGAGCGCTTAACAATTGTTACCGGCGAGCGAGGTGCTTTTGTTGCCGATACTTTGACCGCTGATTTAACTTTCTATGCAAATGCATCAGTTGCTACCGAGTGGGATTCAGTTGCTGCATTCCGTGGCGTAAGTGAGGGCGATGTAATTCGTTATGCCTTCCCAAAGCCAGAGCCACTTCGTGTGGAACATGAAGCATTCCGCGATGCTGTACTTGGTGTTGCTGGAGCAAATGAACGAATTGTCACTATGGAACAAGGCCTAGCCACAGTTGCTGTTGCAAGTGCCATGCTCGAGAGTGCTAACCGTAAGGAAACCATAAAGCTATGAAGATCGCCCTAGTTGCCCTTGGAAAAATCGGCCTGCCACTTGCAGTCCAATTTGCAATGAAAGGCCACCAAGTCATTGGTTGCGATGTAAATCAAAGAACTGTTGATTTAGTGAATTCAGGTACCGAGCCATTCCCAGGCGAGGCGCACCTTGATGAATATTTAAAGAAGGTTGTGGCTTCTGGTCACCTAACGGCCACCACAGATACAACTGCAGCAGTCGCACAAGTAGATGCAGTGGTTGTAGTTGTCCCACTCTTTGTTGATAACGAAGGTGTTCCTGATTTTGGTTGGATGGATGCTGCAACGGAGAAGATTGCTGCGGGGCTAAAGCCAGGCACACTTGTTTCTTATGAAACTACTCTCCCAGTTGGAACAACTCGCACTCGCTTTGCTCCAGCTCTTGAAAAAGGTTCCGGCTTAAAGGCCGGAAGCGATTTCCACTTAATTTTCTCACCAGAACGCGTACTTACCGGTCGAGTCTTTGCCGATCTTCGCAAATACCCAAAGCTTGTCGGTGGAATCAATGAAAGCTCAACCAAGGCTGGTGTTGATTTCTATAACGCAGTCCTGGATTTTGATGATCGTCCTGACTTAAATCAGAAAAACGGCGTATGGGATTTAGTTACCTGCGAAGCAAGTGAGATGGCGAAATTAGCCGAAACCACTTATCGCGATGTGAATATCGCCCTTGCTAATCAATTCGCTAAATTTGCCGAGGGTGCGAATATTGATATCGCCAAGGTGATTGCCGCCTCAAACTCACAACCATATTCTCATATTCACCAACCAGGCATTGCTGTGGGTGGGCATTGCATCCCAATTTATCCACGCTTTTACCTTTGGAATGATCCTTCAGCAACTGTTGTTCGCGCCGCTCGCGAGGCGAATGCCGGGATGCCAGAACATGCAGTTTCAATTTTGAACTCGGAATTAGGATCGTTGCAAGGTAAAAACGTTGCCGTTCTCGGGATTTCATATCGCGGTGGCGTAAAGGAGTCAGCTTTCTCTGGTGTTTTCCCTACAGTTTCGGCTCTGGAAAAATCTGGCGCTAAAGTTTTGGTACATGATCCGATGTATACAGATGAAGAAATAACTTCACTTGGTTTTACGCCGTACAAGATAGGCCAGAACGTTGATGGCGTGATCCTTCAGGCAGATCATTCGGAATACAAGAAACTATCTAGTTCCGATTTCCCAGGAGTGAAAGCTCTTGTAGATGGACGCCGGAGCCTTTCATCAGATAATTTCAAAGGCGTAGCTTTTCGCGTTATTGGCGCGCCCGCTAATTAATCTGCAATAAGTTTAAAAGCTTTGTGCTCCCGGCTTTGTGGCGCAGCGTTAGCAATATCGTTATAAATTCGCAGCAGGTTTTGCGCCTGTCGCTCCCAGGAGCGCTCTTGAAGAATCTCTGGTGTGTATACATTTGAATACTTACTTGGATCGGCAAGTACTAATTTAGCCGCGCGAACAAAATCTGAGACATCTTCGGCAATAAAAACCTCCCCGTTTTTAAGTCGGCGCACTTCGGCCGACATGGTGCGAACATCGCTAACGATCATCGGCAATCGGGCCTGCATGTATTCCCCAAATTTAGTAATCAAACTTATCTCGTGATTTTGCTTGTGAACGATTGGAATTAAACCTACTGTGGCACCTGATAGATAAGACACAAGTTGCTCATTTGGAACATATGGCTGGATATGAAACCTGTCGGAGACATCAGAAAATTTTGCCTGCAAATCTATGACTGTTTGATTCTTTGGATTGGCGATGACGACTAGATGTACGCCTGGCAAATCACGGAGTGCTTGCGCGGCTGTTTGAATTCCACGCTGTGGTGCAACGGCGCCCGAATAGACCATTAACGGTATATCTGGACCAATACCGATATCACTCCTTAAATCTCTTTCTGACCTTTGCTGTCCTTCAACTAATGGGTCGTTCGCGACTATCGCTGGACGAGTTGAAATTTCCAGATGTGGAATCAATAAATCTGACATACCTTCACTCACTGAAAGTACAGCGGAAGAAAGCTTTACATATTTACGCTCCTGGCCAATGTAGAGATTCATGAGCGGCTTAGTTAGGTGCGATACGCCAGGAACATATTCATGGGCGTCATAGACCAATTTACATTCGTGTCCGGCTTGCATAAGAAGTTCAACCAGCGCACCTGCAATTGGTAGCGCCGTGTAGTCGTGAGCATGAATTACATCTGGTTTTTCCAAAAGAGCAAGGCCTTTAATCGCATTTAGCGCGCGTTTGTAATTTGGAATTCCTGGATCGCGCTTTCCAATAGTTCTAGCTTCGAGGCGACGTTTGTAATAGCGAAGTCGGCGCAGAATTTTGGCGACCAAGTCCTGTGATACAACAACTTTTAAAGGTAGGCGCAGAATTTTGGCATAGCCAATAGTCAAGGAATCGTTATGTTTGAAAGGAGTTGCACCTACAACAATCACATCCCAACCTGCATTGCCAAGTGACCAAGCACACTTCAGCACGCGAGAATCTTCACTAACCCCATTTAGAACTATATGGAGGGTTTTTGGTGAAGTTATTTTGCTGCTCACGGGGCTAATCTACTAAAGAACGAGTACTCTTACATGAAATGAATCGCTTAACCCAACTATTACCAAGTCGCAAAGATTATGTAGGTTTTAGAAGTAATTGGCGCCATGATCTGATTGCTGGAATAACTGTTGGAATCGTCGCACTTCCACTTGCACTTGCATTTGGAATTACTACCGGAGCAGGGGCGGGCGCCGGGTTAGTAACTGCAATATTCGCAGGATTAATTGCCGCGATCTTTGGCGGCTCAAATTATCAAGTAAGCGGCCCTACAGGTGCCATGACCGTTGTCTTAGTACCAATTGTTTCTAAATATGGCGTTGCTTCACTTGCTCCGCTCGGCGCTATTGCTGGAACCATAGTTTTATTGATGGGGATTCTTAAGGCTGGAGCTGTTATAAATCGCGTTCCCTGGCCGGTGATGGAGGGATTTACCCTTGGCATTGCTTTGGTAATTGCCCTACAACAATTGCCAACTGCTTTAGCGGTTCAAGCTGTGAAAGGACGAGGAACTGTCGGCACGGCATGGCACACAATTTTATCTGCGATAGATCTAGGATTGAATTGGAAAGCGCTCTTAATTGTTGCAGTAACTCTTTTAATCAAATTCACATATCCAAAATTAGCTTTAAAATTTCGAGTAAAAGTTCACATTCCTGCGAGCTTCCTAGCAATTTTGATCAGTACTTTGCTCGTTCTCTTATTTAATTTAGAGACTCCTTTAGTTGGTGATTTACCGAAGAATATTTTTAATATAAAAGGCCCCTCATTCGGTGGTATTGGCGTAAATGACTTACTCATCGCAGCAATTGAGATCGCACTTCTAGCGGCGATAGAGTCTTTACTTTCAGCTAGAGTTGCAGACCAAATGGCACACATTCATGAGGAAGAATTGAGATATAAACCTAATCGCGAATTAGTGGGACAGGGTTTAGCCTCAATCTTGGCTTCAATTTTTGGTGGAATGCCTGCAACCGGAGCTATTGCACGTACGGGTGTAAATATTAGATCTGGCGCCAAAACAAGATTTGCAGCAATAGTTCATGCTCTTTTCCTACTTTCAGTTGTGCTTGTTTTGGGCCCAGTTATTTCAAGGATTCCTACGGCGGCTCTGGCTGGAGTCCTACTAGGCACTTCATATCGAATTGCCAGTCCGGCAAACCTAAGAGAGGCGCTTCGCACTACAAAGTTGGATGCTGGAATTTTGATTCTAACCGCGGCCATCGTCTTATTTGTTGATTTAATTTGGGGAATTGCAGTAGGAACTGCGATTTACTTTATCTTTAAGAAATTGGAAGTAAGAAAACGACCAAAGTAATTATCGCTGCAAGTCCAATGCTTTGAAGCAAGATTCCAGCAGCGGTAGCTCGATCGGCAGCCTTATCTTCTTTTGAACTTACCTTTGAAATATCGCCCAGTTTTCCTAAATTAAAAGTTCCAAGAAATCCATATGCTAAACAGAATTTCTTTCTTGCTTGAACGAATCCAATAGAGAAAACAAGCGCTGGAAAAAATATACCGATACGAGCAGAAGCCGATGCGCCAGTCTTGATAAATCCAATTAAAGAAACGATAGTTAAAAATAGGCCAAGGTAGGCAACGCCCTTGCGGCGGCGGATCTCCTGCGGTCCTATATTGCAGGATCCGGCTACATAATCTGACATCAGACCTGTTCTAGATCGTCGTCAGCAAAGACCTCATGGTCATCATCACCAGAACGAGAAACCCAATTGAGTAATGACTTGAGGGCGCCAACTAAAACAGCGAAGAACGCCAGTACTGCTATAAGGCGTCGCATAATCTTCATCATGGGATAAATCTACTATTGGAAGTTAAGAAAATCTTGCTGATATTAAATGGCGCGCAGGGCTTGGTCGATATCCGCCCAAAGATCTTCGATGTTTTCGATTCCTACTGAGATGCGAACCAAGTTATCGGGGATTGATGGCGCCTCACTTCCCCACCTTTGGCGCCGCTCCCAAAGGGATTCCACCCCGCCGAGGGAGGTTGCATAAGTAACCAACCTAGAAGATTCACATGCCTTATCGGCGGCCGCTGCGCCACCTTTAACTTCAATACAGAGGATGGCCCCAAAACCCTTCATGAAACTCTTCGCCATATGATGATGAGGATCTGTTGGTAACCCGGGATATCTAACTCGATCCACATTTGGATGTGAACTCAATCTATTGGCAAGTTCCATCGCATTTTCTTGGGCTTTATTTAGTCGAAGTGAAAGTGTCCGAATTCCTCGAAGGGCAAGCCAAGCTTCAAATGGCCCAGGTATCGCTCCATGGAATTTTCTAACTGCTGAAATATTATTAAACAAATCTTCATTTTTAGTAGAGACGCTACCCATAAGAACATCGCTATGGCCAGATAAATATTTAGTCACTGAATTCATTGAATAATCTGCGCCCATGCAAAGCGGCTTCTGATTTAGTCCGGTTGCGAAAGTATTATCTACTCCCACAAGAACAGATTGATCTTTTGCGGCCTTAATAATCCGAGGTAAATCCGCAACCTCAAGAGCTGGATTCGTTGGAGATTCAATCCAAGCAAAATTCGCTCCATTTAGGGCTGTTAAGAATTCTTCAGTATTTGAGACATCGACATACCGAACTTGCATCGAATTTACTTCGGTTATTTGGCGGAGCAAATTCATTGTTCCGGTGTAACCATTCTTTGAAGTCACAATAATCGAGCCGTTTGGTAGCGTCTTAAAGATCGCGCTAATTGCCGCCAATCCTGATGAAAATAATATTGTCTTACCCTCTTCAATTACTTCAATGGCTGATTCCAAGGCGTTCCATGAGGCATTTCCAAAACGGCCATAGCCAATATCGCCACCGGCATGAAAAGTTGCACTCAATTCAATATTGGGATTGAGCGAAGCGTCACCAGTGCGCTCGGGTCTACCGGAAGCTACAACTTGTGACTCCGTTGAGAGTTTGGAAATGTAATCGCGCTCTGAACTCATATTTGCTCCAAGACTGCCATTGCGGCATTGTGACCAGGAATTCCACTTACGCCGCCGCCACGTATTGCACCCGCGCCGCAAATGAAAATATTTGGAAATTGAGTTTCAACGCCCCAACTTGGCGCACTTGCATCTTCGCGAAATGGCATTGAGAGGTCCTTGTGAAAAATATTTCCCCGGGGTAGGTCTACATCTCTTTCAAGATCCAGTGGACTTTTAATCTCAATACAAAGTGAGCCATCGAAAGCGGTCGCCAAACATTCCTCAATTGGATCTACGAGATATTCATTTAATTGTGAAAGAAGGCGACGTTGAATCTCTTTCTTAGTTCCTTCATTATCTGCCTCAAAAAGTGCGGCAGGTGTGTGAATACCAAATAGGGTTAGAGTTTGATATCCCTGACTTACTAAGTCATCTCCAAGGATCGTGGTGTCAGAAAGAGTATGGCAATACATCTCGGCTGGAACCTTTGTTGGAATCTTTCCCGCAGAGCTTTCGGTAAATGCCTTTTGTAGATCTGAGTAATTTTCATCAAAGTGAAAAGTACCGGCAAATGCCATCTTTGGATCCTGACCAGATTTAAGCCGTGGCAATTTCTTTAACAACATATTTATCTTTACCTGACTGCCATCTAAACTCGCTGGCGCAGGTTGACCCATTATTTTTGCCAAAGCTTGTGGAGCGCAATTTGCCAGAACATATTGAGCTAAATACTCAGCTCCGCCAGTTGTGGTGAGGTTATAACCAGAGCCATCTCTTACAACTTCTTTAACTCTTGAATCAGTTTTAATATCAACGCCGAGTGAGGTCGCAAGTCTGGTTAGTTCGCTAACCAATGCACCCATTCCACCACGAGGGACCTTCCAATAACCCTCACCATTTCCAATTAAATGATAGAGAAAACAGATATTGGCTTGCATATCGTGGGCATCGCTATGCGTGCCGATTAACCCATCTGTTAGAACAATTCCACGTACAAGGTCATTCTTAAACCTTGCTTCGATAACCTGACCTATCGGCCGCTCCATAATTTCATCCCAAATGCGATGGTTAACTTGATTTTTAAGTTCAGAGCGAGTCGGTAGTTTTGCAAGCATTGTTGGAGCTATCGCATCTGCTAGTTTTTGAACGTCTTCGTAAAAATCCTTCCAAGCCTTAAATTCACTGGTTGCGCCCGTAAGTGCTTTGAAATCTGCTTCTGTCTGCCCAATCAACCCTGTTGTTACCAATAGACCAATATCTTTGCCATCGATTTTTGTTGGGGTAAACGAGGCAACATCCCTACGGAGAGTCTCAAAGTTAAGGCCGAGTTCATTAACAATTTGATCGGGCAGCAGGGATACCAAATATGAATATCTAGAAAGTTTTGCCTCGTAATCTGGGAATACCTTTTGGCTAACTGTTGCACCACCTACTTGAGAATTTGCCTCAAGAATCAAAGTCTTAACGCCCGCTTTTGCAAGGTAGCAAGCAGCTACTAGGCCGTTATGCCCACCACCAATAATTATCGCCTGATAACTATTTGATTGCGTTGACAATACGGTCAATCCCTTCAGAAATTAACTCACGACTAGTGCCAAAATTTAATCGGATAAATTGCTTCGAATCTGGACCAAAAGCGATTCCAGGATTAAATGCGACTTTGCCTTTTTCCAAGAGAGTTTGAGCTGGGTCTTCGCCAAGATTTAGCGAGGAGACATCTAGCCAGGCAAGATAAGAGCAATCTGGAATTCGATAACCAACAGTCGGCAACTTCTTTGACAACTCTTCAGCTAGGTATTTACGATTACGATCTAGCGTTTCAAGAGTTGAATCCAACCACTGCGTCGAGGTGAAAGCTTGTGCTGCGGCAAGTGCTCCGAATAACGAGGCGCGGTAGTGAACGGCCTCGGGCATAGAGAGCGCCTTTTCTCTTTGGATTTGGTGCTGTGTAATGATCATTGCACACTTAAGTCCGGCTAGGTTCCAACTCTTACTTGCAGCCGTTACACAGACACCAACTTCGCGTGCGGTTTCACTTACTGATAGAAATGGAACAAACTCATGCTCTTTATAGACAAGTGGCGCATGGATTTCATCGCTAAATACTGTCACACCATATTTTTTAGCTAGATCAGCAAGCTTAGAAAGTTCCTCTTTTGTGAAAACAGTTCCAACTGGATTTTGCGGATTACATAAGAAATGGGCTTTGGCCCCTGTTTTATAAGCTGCTTCGATCGCCGTAAAATCTAACGTGTAGGTAAGGCCATCTTTATGAAGTGGGGCATCCACTGAGATACATTTAAGTTCATTAATCCAATTTAGAATATTGTGATAGACGGGGGTATTAAATACTATTTTATCTCCCGGTTTTACAATAGTTCTTCCAAATTCAACCATTCCAACACCGACATCTGTTGCAGTGAAGATTTGCTCTGGATCTACTTCCCATCCCCAGCGTTCTTTAGCAAATTTTACGAAATTCGTACCTAATTCTGGAACCGGCCCTAAGTATCCGGTATCTGACACCTCAAGCATCTCAATCAAGAGTGTTCTTATAGAGGGATCGATTTCGAAATCCATTTCGGCAACTGGGAGAGGAAGAACATCTTCTGGATAGCCACGCCATTTAAAACTCTTGCGCTTTCTTAGTTCGGCAAGTGGTAGGCCATCGATAATCATTTACTTAACTTCTTTCCGAGACTTAAATAGGCTAACAACTGTTGTAGTTGCTAAGACCCCCAATATAAATGCCAAACTCGCCTGAAGCGAGATCTTTGGGATATGAATTCCCAGAACCGCGTGCCAGCCTTGTGATTCTGCCGCTTCAAAGATCAATTTCAAGCCAATGAATCCAAGAATGAGCGATAGCCCCTCGGTTAAGTAGATCAATTTCGACATGAGCCCACCGATTAGGAAATAAAGCTGACGCAGCCCCATTAGCGCAAAAATATTTGCAGTAACGATTATGTAAGGGTCTTTTGTAAGACCAAAAATTGCAGGAATAGAATCAAAGGCAAAAAGGACATTTGTTGTGGCAATCGCGACAAGTGCAACAACAAAAGTTGATGCGCCTTTATTTCGCACAAATGAAATCAACTTTCCTTCCTGCCACTCCTCTTCCTCGCTCTCACGAATAAGAGAGATTGCGGTGTAGATAAGAAACCCACCGAAGAAGAAGAAGATCCACGACCAGCGATTTACTACCGCTGAACCAGCAGCAATAAAAATTCCTCGTAAGAAAAGTGATGAGACAATACCGATTAGGAGAACTAGCTCTTCCTTTTCTTTCTCGACTTTAAGCCTGGCTAAAATCAAAATGAAAACAAAGAGGTTATCAAAGGAGAGCGAGTACTCCGTAACCCAACCGGCAAAGAATTCACTTCGAGCTTGTGCAGTCGCCCAAGTGTTGAGTGAGATCCCAAATGCGATGGCAAGGCTTACGTAAAATAGAGTCCAAAGAATTGCGCTTCGAAGTGAAGTTGTCCTATTTCGGTTGTAAAAAGCAAGGGCAAAATCGAAACCCAAGACAAGAAGAGCACCAAGTATTGTTACTGCCCACACCGTTGTACTCATGAGCCGTAAAATACCTCAGTTTGGATTAAATATCCGAAATACTAAGAGTTGGGGAAGGCAATTCCTGTGCTTGAGTGGCAGTCATAACCATTTGGGTTCTTTTCAAGATAACGCTGGTGATACTCCTCTGAAGGCCAGTACGTGTATCCATCCGCAGATTCAATTTCAGTGACGATCTCATCTAACCCTGATGCACTTAGCGCGCCTTGGTATTTCAATTCACTTATGAATGCAACTTCAAACTGATTCATGCTTGAGGTAAATATTGCGCTTCGATACTGGGAGCCAATATCCCCACCTTGCCTGTTTAATGATGTTGGATCATGCATTGTCCAAAATTCGACAAGCAATCTCTGATAGGAAATTTCTGTTGGATTAAAAGTGACCCGAACCGTTTCGGCATGACCAGTTTTACCGGTACAGACCATTTCATATGTTGGATTCTCAACAGTTCCGCCCATATATCCAACGTTGGTATCTAAGACTCCAGGTAAATTCCAAAAACGTCGTTCTGCGCCCCAGAAGCATCCGGTTGCGAAATATGCGATCTCACTTGAATTGGCCACTGCCCTATCTTGGCAGTAACGGTAGAGTTCTCTCACAACTCGCTTATCCCGCCCTCGTAGCTCAGGGGATAGAGCACCGCCCTCCGGAGGCGGGTGCGCAGGTTCGATTCCTGCCGAGGGCACGTAATCACAATCACCTTAATTCTTGGGAATCAATTGATGGATACTCTTGTTATCTATCAATAAGCAAGCGATAATTGCGCTTCGAAATTCTTTTATATTGTCAATTAATTTGCACTCGCATCTATTTAAGGAGCACCAAGAGACTATGGACTGGCGCCATCAATCTGCTTGCCGCGAAGAAGATCCAGAACTCTTCTTTCCTGTCGGCAACACTGGTCCTGCCTTGGCACAAATCGAAGAAGCTAAGAAAGTTTGTGAGCGTTGCGTTGTAAAGGAAGCTTGCCTTGCCTGGGCTCTTGAGAGTGGTCAAGATGCAGGTGTCTGGGGTGGACTTTCTGAAGATGAGCGCCGTGCTTTGAAGCGCCGCGCCGCCCGTAACCGTGCAAGGATGATGGAGAGCCAGAACCAGTTCTAGATTTTAAATTCTAGAGTTGCCACTGTTTCATTATTTACTCGGGATAAGTTGATGCTCCCTTTTAATTCATTTTCAGTCAACGTTTTAACAATTTGAAGGCCTAAATTGGATGATTGGTCCCAGTTAAAATCGGCTGGCAAGCCAACGCCATCATCAATAATTCGGACCACACATTTATCTAGCTCTTGTGCCACCTCAACTCGAAGTTCATCGCCAGATTCTTCTAAGCCATGTTCTAGTGCATTATGAATTAGCTCTGTAATAACAAGAGCGAGTGGGGTCGCTTGTTGCGAATCAAATATGCCAAAAGTTCCGCTCTTGCTCACCTTAATTGGGCGGTTACTTAATTCGATTGCATTGTGAACAATCCGTTCGTAAACATCATCGAATGCCACGCTCTCGGCAGAACTTGTAGAGAGAGTTTCGTGAACGATTGCGATTGAGGCAACTCGGCGGACTGCTTCACCTAGTGCTGCCTTGGCAGTTGGGTCCTCAACTCTTCGGGATTGCAGGCGAAGCAAGGCCGAAACTGTCTGCAAATTATTTTTAACGCGGTGATGAATCTCGCGAATAGTTGCATCTTTTGTGATCAGGGCGCGATCGCGACGGCGAAGCTCAGTTACATTGTGGATCAAAACTATTGCGCCAATATGATCACTGCCCTCGATTAATGGCATGACAAGAAGGTCAAATATTCCTCCTTCGTTTTCAAACTCTTCGCGCCTTGTTGATTTACCACTAACGATAATCCGCCAGGTTTCATCAGTTGGCGTACCAATTCTCGGTTTTACACTTTCGATAATTTCCCCGAGATTAAATCCCTCTACTTCCCCACGCCAGCCAGCACGATTAATCGCAGACCTAGCATTTGGGCTGGCATAAATGATCTTTCCATTTTGGTCTAGCCGGATTAGACCATCACCTACGCGAGGAGCTGACTCGGAACGATAAATACTATTTTGAATTGGGAAAGTACCTTCGGAAACCATTCGGTAAATCTTGTGGGCGATTTCGCGATAGTTGAGTTCTAATCGTGATGGTGAACGCATCAATTCAGCATTTCGATGACGCGATATCACGGCGATTACTCGACCTTCAAAGGAGACAGGAATGATCTCTTCCTTTATCCAAATATCGCCAACTAACTCTGGGTCAGTATCTCGATCTATTTCACCTTTAGATAGCGCCTGGTCTATTCGCGAATTTGATCCCCAAGTTAATTCATTGCCAATCACATCATTGGCAAAAACTGTCGCCGCGGTTGTTGGGCGGATGTGCGCTAGAGCAATATGACCCTCAGGCCAACTCTGATAATCCTTGCGCTTTGGAATCCAGAGAATCAAATCAGCAAAAGATAGATCAGAGAGAAGTTGCCACTCGGCTAGTAGTTCGCGGATTCGAGCGCTGTGCGCTGGAGTCAAGGCGGTTTGATCTGCGATCCGCTCTTCCAGAGTTGGCATCCGCTACCTTTCAATTAATTTGCTACCTAATTACTGAAGCGATCTTACCAATCTCTTTAGTGAAGGCAGATCCCCGCTTGGTAGGGGTGCTGAAGTTTGTTGTGATCCGATTTTCGATGGGGAGAATAAAGTGCTCCTCCCCTGAGACCATGGATCGAAAGTGGCGCTCTAGCGCCCGATCCTCACGGCTATTTCCAGATTGATTTAGGAGATAAATAATTGGAATTTCTTGTGAGAAGGTAGCCAATTGTGAGATAAATGTTTCAAGTCTAATCAAACTTAATCCTGAAGATTTACATATGTAAATCAAGGTAGTTGTTTGCTCAAGAATTTGATTTATCAGATTAGCTTGCCATCTTCGATCCGTTACCACTTCATCAATAGGTGGAAGTGCTCCGAGATCTGTAATCGTAATTCTTGAGCTATCTTCTTTTGGAAGTGAAATTGGTTTAGTGCCAGAATCAAGATTTACGATCTCTAGCCCAGTACTTGGATTTTCACTTCGGCCATAAAGATATTCAATAGCAGGGGCGCGCAAGTCAGCATCGATTAATCGGACTTGGGTTTGCACCGACAAATAATTTCCTAAGTTAATTGCGAAGTTACTTCTACCTGGAGCGCCATTTGTACCGGTAATCGTTAGGTGAGTTGGCTTTACGGTGAGTTGTTGAACTGGATCTCCAGGAGTGAGGCTTCTGGAAGGGTTAACGATTAACGGCAATCGAAGTTGACTTCGAATATGCGTCATCAATAGGTGCGCATTTATTGGAATCGAATCAATCGAAATTAGTGTTGTGGTAGCTGTGGCTAGTTCTGCGAAGGACTCAGCGTTAAATCCAGGGAGGTCGCTTTTATAAATGATCACCGTTCGCAAGGTAACTGACCGCTGTAATAGAAAGTTTTCAAGAGCTGAAAAGTCAAAGGCTCGAAATATTATGCTCCACCCTTGCGAGAAGAGAAGTTGTGAAACGTAATCCTCTGTATCAGCTTCAGATATTGCCGTAATAACTTGAAGTTGTGGAATCTCAGATTGCATTTCGAACCACCACTACCCGTCCTGCGGCGATGGCAGTTAGAATTTCAAGTACCGATCCATCAGGAATTTTGAGAACTAGTCCGATATCGCCGCCGATATCTCTAGCCTTCAAATCTATATTTTCGACAATAACGTTATGCGCGACCATTCGAGTCTCAATTGGTTTTGAACTCGAGACATCCTTGGTGGCAAGCACATAGAGATCAATATTTTGGCCAATGGCTAAATCAACAGGCAGGTCGCTTCTTCCAACTTTAAGTGGAACACTTCGAAGATCAAGTGCATGTGCCCCGCGACTTAGTGCGGCGCTGGGAATCAACTCACCACTTCCAATTCTTCTTATTACAACCGATCCCACCAATTTCGCGCTACCTGAGAGGTATTTAAGGGAATTCTCGGGCAAGAACACTTTGGTTGGCACCAAATCTGCCTTAGCTATTACATCTCCGGCTGCTAATTCACCTTTAGCCGACCAGACAACAACACTTCGATTAGCTTGGCTCGTAATTGCCATCGCAGCTATAAGTGAGAGCGCTAATAATGACCCGGCAAAGATAACTCTTGGGTTTCTGACTTTCATATGTGGGAGTTCAAAAGAGGTAGGTAATTTCATGGCTAATTACTACCGTTTAAGAAATTTGAAGCTCTCTAATTTTCCACAAATGTACTTAGAGGGTTTATTAATTTCATAAATTTCATCCTTTCGGATGAGGTTTGCCCTGGTTGTTAAGACCAACCTTGCCACATGAGTCCAGAACTAACTGTCCGCACGCTTTCCTATCCATCGCCTGCATCAAAGGTCCCAATCGAAGAATCGATGTGGAACCACCCAATGCTTGATCTATATCGAGCAGAAATTCCCGAAGAAAAACCAATTATCCCAAGCAAACTTTATTTGGTTCCGACTCCCGAATACCTTGGAAGAGGATTTAGCGATGAAGCTGATGCAGAATTTTCGCCACAACCAAGCGCGCTCACAGAGCTACCAGATCTTGAAAGCTGGGTCAGTAAATTCGTATTAACAACTGTGGAAATTTGGGGTGGTCGACGCTCTCCAATGCAATTAGCGAGTTGGTGCCATCGCAACGTCTTCCAACAGTTGAGCAATAAATCCTCAACAATTACAGGGCAACCAAAAATCCGCAAGCTTTACATTTCACAACCAATTGAAGGGGTTGCTGAAACAACGGTTACCTTGAAAATTGGTGAGCGCGTTCGCTCATTGATATTGCGCTTTGAAGGAGTCGATAAAAGGTGGCTGTGTACGGAGTTTGTGCTGCTTTAAGCAGCGCCGTGACAACGCTTATATTTTTTACCAGAACCACATGGGCAAGGAGCGTTACGTGAAGTATCACCAGTGGTCTTAACTTCCCCATCAACGTCTGCTGCTGAATAGCGAAGTTGCGTTTGTGGTGCAACCTCTGGAGTCAGTCCCTTTGCGCCCACGTTGCCAGATTCATCTTCAATCTGTACTTCCACATTAAAGATATATCCAACCAGCTCTTCCTTGATCGCATCCATCATTGCGGCGAATAGGTCATAGCCCTCTTTTTGGTACTCGACCAACGGATCACGCTGTGCCATCGCGCGAAGTCCGATTCCCTCTTGCAAATAATCCATCTCATAGAGATGCTCGCGCCACTTGCGATCAAGAACTGAAAGCAAGACTTTACGCTCTAATTCACGCATCACAGTTGGTGTAAGTGCCTCTTCGCGAGATGCATATGCCTTTTCAACATCTGTTAGCACTCGATCGAGAAGTAAATCTTGATCAAGTCCGGCTTGACCGCCGACAGATGAAATTAAATCATCTTTGGTAAAGGAGATTGGATAAAGGGCGCGAAGGGCTGTAAAGAGAGTATCGAGATCCCAATCTTCGCCATAACCTTCACTTGTTGCGACTTCAATGTAGGCCGAGACGGTATCTCCAATAAAGGTTTGAACTTGCTCGTGAATGTCTGCACCTTCAAGAACCTCGCGACGCTCGCTATAAATAACTTCACGCTGGCGATTCATTACATCGTCGTACTTCAATACATTTTTACGCATTTCAAAATTGAGAGATTCAACTTGAGTTTGCGCCGAACGAATTGCGTTCGAAACCATCTTTGATTCAATTGGAACATCATCAGCAATTCCAGCTGCGCCCAAGAAGCGTTCGACTAGACCAGAATTAAATCGGCGCATCAATTCATCTTGGAGGGAGAGATAAAAACGGGATTCGCCTGGATCGCCTTGACGGCCAGAACGACCACGAAGCTGATTATCAATCCGTCGCGATTCATGGCGTTCGGTACCAAGAACGTATAGGCCACCGAGTGCTACTACGGCTTCATGTTCTTTAGATACTGCTTCCTTCTGTTTTGCGAGCTCCTGCGCCCAAGCGGCTTCGTACTCTGTTGGGGTTTCAACCGGTGAAAGACCACGACGTTGCAATTCAAAGTCCGCCATAAATTCTGGATTGCCACCAAGCATGATGTCAGTACCGCGACCGGCCATATTTGTTGCAACAGTTACCGCGCCAACCGCGCCCGCGCGAGCGACAATTGCAGCCTCACGTTCATGTTGCTTGGCATTTAGAACTTCGTGCGGAATACCATTTTTCTTTAAAAGATGTGAAAGTTCTTCAGATTTCTCAACACTTACAGTTCCAACAAGAACTGGTTGCCCTTTTTTATGTCGTTCGACAATATCTTGAGTTAGAGCCAAGAATTTAGCCATCTCGGTCTTATAAATTAAATCTGGTGCATCTATACGTTGCATCGGACGATTTGTTGGAATTGGAATTACGCCAAGGCCATAGATCTGCATCAATTCTGCAGCTTCAGTCATAGCTGTTCCAGTCATTCCCGAGAGCTTTTCATAAAGGCGGAAGTAGTTCTGCAGTGTGATTGTTGCTAGCGTCTGGTTTTCATCCTGAATTTCAACGCGCTCTTTCGCCTCTAGCGCTTGGTGCAAACCTTCGTTATAGCGACGGCCAGAGAGCATTCTTCCGGTGTGCTCATCAACAATAAGCAGTTCGCCATTCATTACAACATAATCTTTATCGCGCTTGAAGAGTTCTTTTGCCTTCAAAGCATTATTCAAATAACCAATCATTGGAGTATTCACAGACTCGTAAAGATTTTCGATGCCAAGCAATTCCTCAACGCGAGTTACGCCGGCCTCTATGACGCCAACAGTGCGCTTCTTTTCATCAACTTCGTAGTGAACGTCTCGCTCCATTTTCAACACGATATTTGAAAACTCTAAGTACCACTTGGTTGCTTTGTCGGCTGGACCACTGATGATTAGTGGAGTTCTGGCTTCGTCGATCAAGATCGAGTCCGCTTCATCGATTACTGCAAAATTATGTTCACGTTGAACGCAATCCTCTAAGGACCAAGCCATGTTGTCTCGGAGATAATCAAAACCAAATTCATTATTTGTACCGTAAGTAATATCAGCTGCATACGCCTCACGACGATCAGATGGAGTCATACTTGAAAGAATTACCCCAACCTTGAGTCCAAGGAAGCGGTGGATACGTCCCATCCACTCGCTATCTCGTTCAGCAAGGTAATCGTTAACAGTTACAACGTGCACACCTTTTCCAGAGAGCGCATTCAAATAAGCTGGCAATGTAGAGACCAAGGTCTTTCCTTCACCAGTACGCATTTCTGCAACATTGCCATTGTGAAGCGCAGCGCCACCCATGATCTGAACATCGTAATGTCGTTGACCTAAGGTGCGCTTTGCTGCTTCACGTACAGTTGCAAATGCTTCTGGCAGTAAATCATCTAGTGTTTCGCCATTTGAAAGGCGCTCACGAAACTTTCGAGTCTGGTCGCGTAAATCTTCATCGCTTAACGCAGAGATTTTTCCTTCAAAGGTATTTACAACTTCAGCAAGTTTTTCTAGTTGGCGAACCTGTCGGCCTTCTCCGGCACGCAAGATCTTGTCTAAAACTGACACTTGCCCTCTTTCATCCTAAAAATTATGCGGCCACCTTGGGGCCAGCTTCTTTCACTATGGTCTTATCTTAATGCGCAATTAGCCTTAGCTCGCACACGAGGCAACCGCCCCCAGGATGCCGATTCCTCGCTCCGCTAAGGCGCTTTGGGCGGCCCTTACAGTCGACCCAGTGGTGACCAAGTCATCAAGAAGAAGCACCTGGGCGCAAGTTAATTTCTCTAGATTCACATTCTCTTTAACAATTATGGAATGCGCCATATTCCGAACTCGCTGATCAATATTTAATTTAGATTGATCTTTTACCCTTCTCGAGTGTTCTAAGCAATTTAAAATAGAGAAATTGCCTCTTTCTGATTCTCGAATTACCGCCCTGGCAAGTAGAAGTGTATGTAAATAGCCCCGACTTCTATTAGCGCTATTTCGAGATGGGATTGGGATCAAATAGAGATCATTTCTTTCTCTGGAAATATCTAACCTTCTAATTGCAAACTCCAAGGATCTTCCAAGTGCCTGCGCCAAGATTTCCCTAGCAGCCACATTGTTGTCCTCTTTAGCGGCAAGTACGATCCTGGAGGCAAGTGGGGAAAATCGAAAACCAGCAAATATATCTACGCCCATTTTATTAATTGAAAGGGCCGGTGTTCTTATCTGGGCATTGCAATCCAAGCAAATATCATTTCCCAATCTTCCACATCCAAGACAACTTTGTGGAAAAAGTAGGTTAGGTAACGTGCGCAGAGAATTCCACATAGGCAAATTCTCTAGCAAAGGAAGTAATGAAAGTTTTTAAAATTCGCCTCTTGGGATAACTTGAATTGGTGTAGAACTAATAGTTCCGCCGGCAAATTTTGGCAAAGTCAGCACAAAGTGTGCTCCCTTTCCTGGCAGACCCCACGCTTCTAACTTGCCTTGGTGCAATTTGGTATCTTCAAGTGCAATCGAGAGGCCTAACCCAGTGCCACCTCGTACTCGAGCTCTTGATGGATCTGCGCGCCAAAATCTCTCAAAGAGTGAAGAGCGATCCTTATTATTGAAGCCAATTCCATAGTCTCGAACTCCGATTGCTAAATCTGATTCGGTCTGGGCAATTGTGATGTCAATTGATTTTTCTTCCCGGTGATCAATCGCATTGGTCAATAAATTACGAAGAATTCTTTGAATTCTACGGGGGTCAACATCTATAAGTATTTCTCCACTTGGAACATTTAAGTTAATAATTCGCTCTTGGCTTGGGTGAACATAATCAATCGCTTCCCTAACCAATGCGACGATATCAACTGCTTTAATCTCCATAACAGCTGCTTCGGCATCAAAGCGGCTAACCTCGAGAAGGTCATTTAAGAGAGCTTCAAAGCGATCTATCTGAGAAGCCAGTAATTCAGCACTTCTCGCCACGGCTGGTTCGAAATTTTCCTTTGCGGAATACAAAACCTGGGATGCCATACGCATAGTGGTTAGTGGCGTTCGAAGCTCGTGCGTGACATCTGATACGAAACGTTGTTGGAGTCTGGAGAGATTTTCAAGGCGAGAAATCTGCTGCTTTAGCGTCACTGCCATTTCGTTGAATGCATATCCAAGGCGAGCTATTTCATCCTCTCCGCGAATATCCATCCGCTGGTCCAGATCGCCAGCTGTAACTTCTTCAGCAATTCGAGCAGCATCTCGGATTGGCGCAATCAATTGGCGCAGAACTAGCCAAGAAATAAGACCAAGTAAGAGCGAGAGAATCAATCCGGTTAGCCAAAGTGCCTGACCGATCAATGTCAAGGTAGCGTTTTGTTGAGTCAAACTAAATAGGACGTACAACTCATATTTTCCAGCGTTAGGAATCTGTAAAACATTTCCAACGACAATCGCCTTTTCAACTTTTCCACCCAAGTACTTTAGGTCGGTCCGTTCCCAGATTGCTCCTTTCGAAACTCGAGTTTTGGCTCGAAATTCTTCCGTTACGGAAGTCGCTGACATTAAATTAGATGTGCCACGATAATTTACTGAGCTTGAGTTTCCTGGAAATGGAAACAAGGCAATTTCGCGGCCGGCAGTGCTTCCACTTACCGAAGGTACCGCCAATATTTCATTAATAATCATCTTTACCGTTGCGCGATCTTGGTATTGCGCGATTGAAAGCTGTAATTGAGTGGATCTGGCGGTAGAGGTTGCATCAGCAACCGAAATGTTGAGCTTTTCTTTAAAAATACCAGCTGAGATTTGATTAAAAAGTGCGGATCCAATTAGCCAAATAATTATCATCGAAAGTGCAACGATTGTGAAAGTTACACGTAAAACTAGCGAGCGGCGCCAACGTTGAAACATCTAGCTCACTCTGCGCTTCCGGGAACTCCAGCCTTATATCCGACACCTCGTACGGTGAGAATAATCTTTGGGTTCTCTGGATCGGCTTCAACCTTTGAACGTAACCGTTGAATATGCACATTCACAAGGCGGGTATCGGTTGCTGGGCGATATCCCCAGACTTCGCTAAGTAAGGCTTCGCGGGTAAATACGCGTCCAGGCTCTTTAGCTAGCGCCACAAGTAAATCAAATTCAAGTCTTGTAAGAGGAACGCTCTGCCCTTCTCGGACAATTGAGTGAGCGATCTGATCAATTTCAATATTTCCAATTCGAAGTGCAGAGGTGACGTCGGCGCTATTTCGACGCAACCGCACTTTAATTCGGGCAACTAACTCAGATGGGTTGAATGGTTTGACCATATAGTCATCCGCCCCAGCTTCCAGGCCAGCAACCACATCTTGGGTATCACCCTTAGCTGTCAACATAACGATTGGAACCATAGATTTTTCGCGGATCAACTTACATACTTCAACCCCGTCGATTCCTGGCAACATAACGTCAAGTAAAACCAGATCGGGATTTTGCGCGGTGAACAACTCCATGACTTGATCACCGCGACTTACTAAATCAACTTCATACCCAGCGCCGTTGAGAACAATTCCCAACATCTCACCGAGATCTTGGTCATCATCGACAACCATGATCAGAGTCATTAGCTGCCGTGCTCCCAAGAGTTAAGGTAAAGCTCTTGTGCTGGAGTTAGCTTGTCAATTGTTGAGCCCATGCTCTCCAACTTAAGACGAGCAACTTCTTTATCAATTTCGGTTGGAACATTGTGTAGTCCAGCACCTAGTGAGGCTGCAGCCTTAAGAAGGTACTCAGCAGTAAGTGCTTGGTCGGAGAAAGACATGTCCATTACAGATGCTGGGTGTCCTTCTGCCGCTCCAAGGTTAACTAAGCGACCTTCAGCGAGAAGAAGAATTCGACGACCATCAGCAAGGACATACTCGTCAGTTTGGTGACGCATCTTTGCATTCTTTGTCTTGGCATTTTGCTCGAGCCATGCAACATCAATTTCAATATCAAAGTGGCCGGCATTTGAAAGAATTGCCCCATCTTTCATCACCTTGAAATGTTCTTCGCGAAGAACATCGCGGTTACCTGTGACGGTTACGTAAATATCTCCGTACTTAGCAGCTTCGGTCATTGGCATAACTCGGTAACCCTGCATCAAAGCATCTAGCGCCTTGGTTGGATCAATTTCCGTAACAATTACATCTGCGCCCATGCCCTTGGCACGTTCTGCAACACCTTTACCGCAGTAACCAAAACCAGCCACGACAAGAGTTTTGCCCGCAACTAGAGTATTAGTTGAGCGGAAAATCGCATCCATAGTTGATTGGCCGGTTCCAAAGCGGTTGTCGAACATGTGCTTTGTATCGGTGTCATTTACGGCAATCATTGGGAATTTAAGCGCGCCATCTTTTGCCATTTGGCTCAAACGAATAACGCCCGTTGTTGTCTCTTCGCAACCACCAATGATGTCGCCAATTAGTTCGGTACGAGTGGTGTGCAAGGTATTAACCAAGTCGCAACCATCATCAAATACCAAGTGTGGCTTTACATCTAAAGAAGCATTTATGTGTGAGTAATAGCCTTCACGCGCAACTGCATTGCGGGCAAATACGCTAATGCCGTATTCGTGAACCAAAGCTGCAGCGGTGTCATCTTGTGTTGAAAGTGGATTTGAAGCACAAAGCGCTAACTCAGCGCCACCAGCCTTGAGTGCGCGCATCAAGTTTGCAGTCTCAGTTGTCACGTGCATACATGCTGCAATTCTTACGCCTTTGAAAGGTTGCTCCTTTTCAAAGCGAGCACGAATTTGTGCAAGCACAGGCATATTGCGCTCTGCCCATTCAATACGCTTTTTTCCTTGTTCAGCAAGAGATGCATCAGCAATATCGTGCTTGATATCTACTTTTAGATCTGTGGTCATAAATGACTCCTAAAGCAATAAGTCTGAGAGGCTTCTCGTAAGAATATAAGAGCCCTTAGGTTATCGCTTTGCCGTAATGATTGCTAATACAGCGTCCCGCGTTGCTTCCATGATTGCTGTGGTGTTGCCCTCAACATTTAGCCGTAGAAGCGGTTCGGTATTTGAGGCGCGAACGTTAAACCAGTACTTAAGGCCTGTAACTGTGATTCCATCGAGTTCATCGATCTCATGGTCTACCCCATATTTATCAATGATTGCCTTAAGTGTTGCGGGGATATCAGTTACGACCGAGTTAATTTCTCCAGAGGCGCTATAACGATTAAATTCTTTCAGTAGTGAAGAGAGTGATTTCTTAGTCGAAGCCAAACTCGTTAGTGCAAATAAGGCCGCCAACATTCCTGAATCAGCACGCCAAAAATCAGCAAAATAAAAATGGCCAGAATGTTCGCCACCAAAGATTGCACCGGATTGCGCCATCATCTTCTTTATATATGAATGGCCAACTCGGGAACGGAGAGACTTTCCACCATTTTCGGCCACAACTTCAGGTACTGCCTTCGAAGAAATCAGATTGTAGATAATAGTTGAACCCGGCTTGCGCTTTAACTCACGTACTGCAATTAAAGATGTTAGCGCTGATGGATTTACGAGATCTGAATTTTCATCTACCAAGAAACAGCGATCAGCATCACCATCAAAGGCAAGACCTAAATCAGCCCCCTCATTTTTAACGCGTTTTTGCAGATCTACCAAATTTTTTGGCTCAATCGGATTGGCTTCGTGGTTTGGGAAATTTCCATCTAATTCAAAGTACATAGGAATTACTTCTACATTGAGCCTCTTCATTACGGCGGGAGCGGTGTACCCAGCCATTCCATTTCCGGCATCGATTACAACTTTTAGCCTTCTTTTAGCGAGCTCGATTTCGGGAAAAAGCGAGAGAAGAAATTCAACATAATCATCAAGTAAATTCTGATCAGTACTCTTTCCAACTGAAAAGTTGGAGATGGGAATACCAGTGGTGAGTAAATCTTTTATTCGCAATAATCCAGACTCTTGACCAATCGGCTGCGCCGCACTCTTGCAGAGTTTGATTCCGTTATAGGCCGCCGGATTATGGCTTGCAGTAAACATCGCACCTGGCATATTCAATTTGCCCGAGGCAAAATACAACATATCGGTGGAAGCTAAACCAATTCTGATTACATCAAGCCCTTGCGAAGTTACGCCATCGGCGAAGGCGGAGGCAAGTGCTGGGGATGAAGGACGCATATCTTCACCAATAACAACGCAACCTGGTTCCCGCTCTTCCTGAAGAAATTTAGCAAAGGCGCCACCAAGGGCAAAGGTGAAATCTGGAGTTACTTGGGAATCCACCAAGCCACGAACGTCATAGGCCTTAATAATAGAATTTAAGAACTCTGGCTTAAACATAGGTTTAATCTATCTTGCGAATTAGCTATTAGGAATAGCGCGCAGATGGCCGCGGCGACCAATTTCCTGCGGAACAATATTTGAAAGCTGTGAATCTTTTTCTTCGGTCGGCAAATTTCGACTCCCGACTTCTCGAACTGCGTCAGCTATAGCCATCAAGTCATCACTACTTGGCCCACTATTTTCTTCAAGAGGTTCTTGTTTCAAAACAGTCCAACCAACTGGCGCACTCATACGTTCGCTGTGTTGAATGCAAAGATCGTACGCATGTGGTTCGGCGAATGTAGCAAGAGGCCCAAGCACCGCAGTGGAATCCGAATATATATAGGTAAGAGTTTTTGTTGCTAGTTGGCGGCAACCCGCGCGGGAACAGAAGCGACCCATCCGGGTGGCACCTGTTTGCACTTTACTCATGAAAAAGAGGTTAGTGCGTTACTAGTTAAAAGTTTGGGATTTAGCGTCTTGAAATAACGCGCGCGTCTGCCTGAGGAATTGCCGCACTCTCCAAAACCGCACCTGGCGCTACTGGCAAATTAGAAATCTGCCCCGCTCCAGTAAAGAGGATAGCGCCATAGCTGGCACTGTTATTAACGAAGGTAACGCGCCGCACTCCAGTTTTGGGGGTCCATCCGGCAAAGTCAGATCCTGACACCAAAGCGCTACCAACTTTGCCATTTATATCAATCCATGAAATTCCTACTGATACTGACTTTCCTTGGAAAAGAACTCTTGGCGTTAATCCACCTAGATTCATTGTGACATTTGTAAATGGCTTTACTGAGTTGGCCCATGAAAACTCGCCATTAATAACGGTGTGCACTGATGCCACCACAGGCACATCTGAATCAATGACAAGGGCATAAGCAGATCCAGAAAGAACTGGGCTAAAAGTTAGATCAGTGACATTTCCATGCTTGATAACTTTGTTATCCAATTCAATTGGTGCGAATGCCCCATCTGTAGAAATGATCGTAGATTTAATCGTTGCATCAACAGCCCCCGGCGCCAAGACTCTTAAAGTTTGCACTCCAGCGTTCTTGCTCTTTCCAATATTTAAAATGGCTGGTATCTCAAGGTGATTTGCTGGGGCGCCGCTATCAAAAACAAAATCTGCACCAAGGGATCGAAGTCCCTTTTTACGTTGATCTAAAAAGAAGGTGGAGACGCGGCCAGACCTTGTAACGGCATGTATGGCAACTAAATCTTCCCCCGGAGCCAGGGAATCGATCAAAATACTCTTCTCTGAATTTGCCGGGATTACTTTAGAGATTAAAGGCAGCGGCCCTTTTGAGGTAAACACAAATAAATCCACAACTGAACTACTCAGACCGCTATTTACGATATCTAGTTCGGCTCTACTTGTTAGAGATCCGGAACCTCCAACAAACCATTGATCACTTTCACTAACTACGCAAGTTGCCGTAGCAAGCCAGCCAGAGCTTCCGCGAGTAACTGAGATTGAAGTGGTTTGATTTCCATCGACAAACAACGCCTTATTACCTACTTGGAAATTTGTTCTACCGGCTACTACTAATTTATTATTTTTAGTTGGAATACTTCTGATAAGCACTTTTGAGTTAGGCAGCACAGCAGTTGAGGTGCCATCTCCTAGATTTGAAGGGCAAACTGTGGCTGGAAACTTTGCGACAGTTTGAATGCCAGTCTCCGCTTTTTGAGTGGCACCAACTCCAAGAATTACAGCTATAACTAACACAATTGCTAGAAGAGTTGATCTACTTAGAGTTCTCACGCAAGCTCCTCAATTGGAACTTCTCGTCGGCGCCGACCAGCAGGCAATGAGAGAACTATTACAGTTAACAAAGTTATAAACTCAATTGATAATAACGCGCGGCGCTTAGTTCCATCATGAACAATATTTAACGTACCGGCTTGCGGAGCCTGAAAAAAGGGAAGTCCGATTGGAGATTTCTTTAAATCTAACTTCTTGCCATTTAATAAGGCCTTCCAGCCACTGTCGTATTTCTCCGCAAGAACAACATTTCCAGGGGTTGAAATATTATCCTGCGCGCCTATGCTGTTGGCATTCACGGCGGATACTTTGCCAGTAGCGTCGGTAATTGAAACTCGAGATTTACTACCAACAACTCGCCAAACAACTCCAGCTGTTGTGGCAGAACTTCGAGTAAATCCACCAATCCCATCAATCGTTCTCACAACTGCTTGGTCTGCTGGGTTCTTTATAAATAGATACGCAATTCCATAGGCACCGATAACTTTGCTTGAGTTTATGCCAACTCCACTGATCAAATCCTCAACTGCACTTTCTAATTCTGGTGGGGTTGCAACTGCTACATCAGGATCACCAAGTTCCAGATCTGAACCTCGAGAGACAAAATAAATTAGCTGGCTGCCTGACTTGCCGATTACAAGTGTCTTCGGTTTTCCTGAAGTATCACTTAAGGATTGAATAAAAGCAGGAACAACTTCGGCCTGACCTTGCCTTACTAGTGAATTGGCTCCGGTGGTTATTGCCCAGAAAGTTGTGGCGCCTACGGAAAAAATCGAAATTGCCGTGATTAACCCAGTCAATACGTGGCCAAGCCCCAAATCGGAATTGGCTAAGTTAGGGATTAATTCTCTAAAGATTTTTAGCGCCGGCCCTATCAGGATTATTTCTAGAAAAATTATAAGAGTCCCGACCCATACGTTGCCAGAACTTCCGTGGCCATAAGTGCCGAGATTAGAGATAATTATAATAATTACAAAAATTCCAACCGCAGTAAGACTTTCTAATTTAAATCTTCCACTTAATAAAACCGCAATTAAGAGGAGTATTGCCGGGCTTAGAATCCATAGTGGAACTCCAGTTGCCCCACCTGGGTTTAGTAATAAAATTCTATTTAACGCCACGCCCGCTAATGGCAAGCCTGGATCTTGGAGTATTTGCGTTGGGTGAAATATCAGAGATAGAGACCAAGGCGAATTTAAAAGTCCTGGTAATACTGCAAAAGCTAATAGCCTCTTTAATCTTTCACGATCGGTCGTCATAAGGAAGGTAATTGGATTTAGTCGGCGTATTTCATCACGACGTTGAATTAATTCAATGGAAATTAAGGAGATCGAAATTATGGTCCAAATTGTTAGAAAGGCGCTGGAGAAGGCGGCGATGAAACCTGCAAATAGGGCGGTTTGATATACCTTGCGCCATGATCTAGAAGCTAAATCTGAAGTTGGCTTGCTAATTCCTAAAAAGGCTGGGGCGACAAGGGATATGACTATCGTGCCGAGTCTTCCTTCGTTGATGCTGGCCCAAATTGTTGGTGACATTGAGTAAATAAGTCCACCGATGACTGATAAGGAAACTGACAAATCAAGGCGCTTAAGGGCTCGATACATTGCAAAGAATGTAAGCGGAAGAGTTATTAGAAATAGAAGCGAAATAAAAGCGCCGACATTTCCGAGTGTTACTCCAGAAGCCAATCCAACTAAAGCTAACCAGGGCGGCGTTGGGGCGGCAGAGCCCATGCCAACTACATGCCAAGATTCACCATATTTTGTAAATAGATCAGAGGCGCCAGCATGCGCAATCGGAAGTGCGCCACCGGCAAGTGCCCCAAAACGATTGCGTGAAGCTATGAGGGTAACTAGAGTCGTTAAACCCAAGCCAGCAAGTAATGGACGGTTTCGTAGTGTTTGCCATTTTGAGATTCGTGGAACAGTTGCTAATTCTTGATCATCAAAACTTTCGTCAATGATACCAATATCGGCATAGCCCATCGGTTCATTTATATCTTCGTCTATATTATTTGGTTTAAGCCATTTAGAAATACTTTGACTTGTGCGCTCCCAGGCTTGTCGAATTTGACTCCCTCTTGGTGGTATATATTCGCGAACAATTCTTGAAGAAAGCAATCGCTTTGTTTTACGTTTTTGTCTGGCAGAAAGTATTTCCCTTGGTTTAATAATTAAAATTCCAACCGCAGCTACTTCATCTGCAGCATAGCCCGGCAATTTAGCTATTAAATATCCGATTGCCCGGATTGCTGCCGTACCTACTAGTTGAAGGGATACCCATGGAATTAACCACCAAGAAACATTTACCAACAACACATAGGCAGCGTTACGGCGATCTAATAATCTCGGGCGATGGAGAAAAGCTTCTTCTACATCAACATTTCTACGTTCTGTTCCAGAAGCCTGGGCATGGAAAGCTAATGCCTTGGGCGCTGTAAGTACTGAGTAACCCGCAACGCGAGCCCGCCACCCAAGGTCAACATCATCTCTAAAAAGAGCCAAATTTGGATCAAGACCACCAAGGTCTTCAAAAACTTTTCGTCGCACCAACATCGCAGCAGTACTTACGGCAAGCACCTCTTGTTGCTCCTCGTATTGCCCCTGATCCTGTTCGCCATCTTCTAAGCCTGTCCAACGTGCACCATTAACTGCAATGCTAATTCCTAATTCAAGTAAATGGTTCCGGTCATACCAGCCACGAAGTTTTGGGCCAACTATTGCGACTTGAGGTTTATCATCAATTCCCTCGATTAGGTATTTAAGGGCTGTTTTAGTTGGAGCAACATCATCGTGAAGCAACCAAAGTAATTCTTCATTATTTTTTGATTCATTCAAATGTGCCAGGGCAAGGTTTATGGCATCCCCGAATCCAGCATCGCGGTCACCTTTTAAGACAGTGATCCCTTGTTGCGAAATTATTTTTCCAGATCCATCTAGGGAACCATTATCAACCGCAATTATTCTATTAACTGGACGGGATTGGCTCATGATCGCCGAGATTGATTTACCAAGCCATCTGGCGCCATCGTGAGAAACCACAATGGCGGTAACAAAGAAGTTATCGCTCACTTAATAATTCTTAACTAAGATTCTTAAAATGCGTTAATTCTTCTAAAGAATTTCTAAGAAATTTAGAAAAATATCGGCAATTAGGCAGAACGGCGCTTAAGGCGGCGGCGTTCCCGCTCTGAAAGGCCGCCCCAAATACCGAAGCGCTCGTCATGAGCTAGTGCGTATTCCAGGCACTCCCCACGAACATCGCAGGAGAGACAGACGCGCTTTGCTTCGCGGGTTGAGCCACCCTTCTCTGGGAAGAAAGCTTCTGGGTCAGTCTGGGCGCAGAGTGCGCGCTCCTGCCAAGAAAGTTCAATGCCGTCGCTATTGATTACGCCTTCGATTCCTATTGGGCGTGCATCGCTCATACGGGTACTCCTCAAAGATTTGCCCGCTGCGATCAGTGGGCGTTGGGAGAATTACACGCTTGTAATCCCTTCACGTCAAGTCCTGGCGGGCCATATTTGAGCGTAAATCTAGTTATTTCTAACTTTTTTATCTGGATTTAGCTGTAAAACGGACATTAGTAACCAAAGAAAGCACCTTCTGCAATTGTTGCATCTGGAATTTCCATACCTGGCGACACAAAACAATTGGTCAACTTTGCTCTGGCCCCAACTCGGGCGCCATCATTTACGACAGATCCAGTGACCTCAGCTCCGGCGCCAATAACCGCCCCTGCGCCAATAACCGTATAGCCAGCCACTACGGCATCTGGCGCAATCTCTGCTCCAGCAAGCGCCAAGTACGAACCCTGATGTCTTGGAGTTGCGGCGGAAGTAATTTTTCCCGCAATTAAATCTTGTGAGGCTTTCAATAAGGCAGCAGGAGTTCCAATGTCTAACCAATAAGAAGTGTCAACGAAGCCAAATACGCGTGCACCTGAAGAAAGGAGCTCTGGAAAAGTTTCCCGCTCGACACTTACTACAAGGTCGCGTGGGATTGAATTTATAACGTCCCGATTGAAAATATAGCAACCAGCATTAATGGTATTTGTAGGTGGATTTTCCATCTTTTCATTAAAGGCTGTAACCGCAAAATCTGAGGTCATCTCAACTGCTCCAAAAGCTCTGGCATCAGGAACTTTAGTAAGAAATAGCGTTACATCTGCGCTCTTGCTTTGATGAAAATCAAATTGGGCTAGCAAATCATGACCACTCAAAACATCGCCGTTGAAAATTGCGACTTGATCAACATCGCCAAGGCTTTGCGCTGCATTCCTAATTGCACCACCTGTACCTAGGGCTTGCTTTTCAATTGCGTACTTGATTTCAATTCCTAACTTACTTCCATTGCCAAAATAAGGTTCAAAGAGTTCAGCTTTGAATGATGTGGCAAGCACTATTTCAGTAATACCAGCTTCTCTGGCTTTAACAATCTGGTGCTCAGTAAATGGAACCCCAGCCACTGGAAGCATTGGTTTTGGAGTGTGCAGGGTAAGTGGCGCCAGCCGAGTTCCCATTCCCCCAACTAGGAGAATGGCGCCTCTCTTATTTGAACTTGTCACTACTTTGCAAATTCCCCAAAGGTCAGTCCGATTTGCTTTTGAATTTCACTTACTGTTTTCATAATGGAGAGAATCTCTGAATGCGGCAGCATTGGTGACTCCTTCTCGCCAGCGCGAAACGCACGTGCAAACTCCTTCGCTTCTTCACGAAGACCGTGACCAAAATACTGGCGATCCCAGCCGCCGATGATCTCATCCTTATTATTGATCATGCGCCACTTAGTTGGGTTGTAGAAGGTCCGATCAATTTCAATTCGAGCATCTGTTCCAATGATGAGCGCCCGATTCGGAGTTGCTGCCAGATTTGTTGTATTCAAAAGTGCATGAGCCCCAGACTTATATTGCAAGATGATTGAAGTCTGTCCATCTACGCCAGTGAATGCCTTTGTACTTCGAGCCGTAATTTGATCCGGCTCACCCAAAACCATGGAAGCAAATGAAATCGGATAGATACCTAAATCAAAGAGCGCCCCACCCCCGAATTTTGGATCGTATAACCGGAAATCAGGGTCACGTGGAAACCACTGTCCATGATCTGCTCGTACTGAGATAATTTCACCGAGGATGCCACTCTTAATTACTTCACGAATTTTGATCATATGTGGCAAATACCGAGCCCACATTGCTTCCATTAATAGAAGATTCTTCTCTTTTGCAGTATCGATCATAGTCTTAGTCTCTTCATAAGACATGGCGAAAGGTTTTTCGCAAAGTACAGGTTTGCCAGCATTTAGCGCCATCAAGGTGTCGCGCATATGCATTGGGTGATGGGTAGCAACGTAAATTCCATCGACATCAGGATCATTTACAAGCTTCTGATATGAGTCATGGCGATGGGCAATTCCAAAGCGATCAGCGAAGGCATCGGCTTTCTCTTGAGTTCTAGAACCAACTGCAATAACCCTGTGGTCTTCCATTCGAATTACATCACGGGTGAATTGGCTTGCAATTCCACCTGCTCCAAGAATTCCCCAGCGAAATGGTGTTACAGCCATGATCTCCCCCTTGATTAGATCCCAAGATTACCTCCAAAAATAAAAAAGCCTCGGTGTTGACCGAGGCTTTTTTATCTAATTACTTACTTATTATTTACTTGCCGACGGCCTTATTCAAGGCACGTAGGAGTTGATATCCAATGACTGCCACAAGGGTGCCGTTTACTATTCCATTAAAGGAATAGTTTCCACGGGTCCAGGACATATCAGCGATACCAATAATCACAGTTGTGGCTGCGATAAATAGGTTGGTTGAGTCTCCAAAATTAACCTTGTTCTCAATCCAAATTTTGGCACCAAGAATTCCGATCATTCCATAGAGAACGACACCGATTCCACCAAGCACTCCCGCTGGAGTAGCGCTTAAGACGGCGCCAAACTTTGGTGAAAGTGAAAGGATGATCGCGCCTAGAGCTGCGATCCAATATGCCGCAGTCGAGTAAATTCTGGTTGCAGCCATTACGCCGATATTTTCAGCATAAGTAGTTGTACCAGAACCACCTCCAGCTCCGGCCAAAGTTGTTGCTAGGCCATCAGCGAGAAGTGCGTTACCCATTTGATCATCAAGATCTTTGCCAGTCATTGACGATACCGCTTTAACGTGTCCAACGTTTTCAGCGATTAGAACAAGCACAACTGGGATGAAGAGAACAATTGCGCTCATCTTGAAGGTAGGAGTTGTGAAATCAGGCATCGCAATCCACTTGGCTGCTTTAACGCCATCAAACTTGATATCTCCGTGTAGCCAAGCAAAGACATACCCCACAACCAAACCTGCAAATATGCTGATTCGATTTAGGAATCCCTTTGTTAACGCTCCAACTAGGGCGACAGCGGCGAGAGTAACAATCGCGGTTAGTGGCGCAGTTACGAAATTGTTCTTTGCTGCTCCGGCTAAGTTAAAACCGATAATCATTACGATTGAGCCTGTTACAACTGGAGGCAGTAGCCAATTAACCCAACCAATACCTGCTTGCTTAACAATCAAGCCTACAAGTGCCAAGAGTACTCCGGTAACAAGAATTCCACCTAGAGCAACAGCCATTCCACCATTAGTCATTGCTGCACCGATTGGTGCAAGGAATGCAAAGGAGGAACCTAGATAACTAGGAACTTTGTTCTGGGTGATGATCAAGAAGAGGATAGTTCCAATTCCCGAGAAGAATAGAGTTGTTGATGGTGGGAAATGTGTAATGATCGGAACTAAGAATGTTGCACCGAACATTGCGCAGATGTGTTGAATTCCCACACCAATAGTTAATGGCCAAGCAAGACGTTCATCAGTTGAAACGACTTCACCTGCTGCTACTGACTTACCGTTTCCATGTAGTTTCCAAGAAAGAAGCGACATTGATTTCCTTCCCAATTGCTGTAGAGGGCGGGGAAGCTTAAAAAAAATGGTAAGGGCTTACTAATGCGTAGGTGTGCAGATGAGTAGTGTGTTTTGGGGGCAATTAAGTGGGTTAGCGCCTAGTTATGCGGGAGATTAACCCGTTCTAGCAAGGCCGGAACGATCTTCCACTCATTTAACATCTGCTCAAAAACCACTTGATCCTTCTCATCGGCTTTCGCGCCAGTCCTTACTGCGCGAATCAAAATATTTCGTGGCGTGTGCTCACCGCCCACAAACTCAATTACATCCGTTCGGTAACCAAGAAGCTTAAGTATTTGGGCTCGTAACCCATCAGTCATCAAGTCGCCGAGACGTTCTTTCATCAAGCCATGACGGGTCAATAAATTCCATGGCTGGGGAACGTTAATCATCTGAGTCTGTAAGTCATGTTGGCAGCATGGTGCAACTAAAAGAATTTTAGACCCCCCATTAACTCCCCACGCAATCGCATCATCGGTTGCCGTATCACAGGCATGAAGTGCAATTGCAATATCGGAACTTTGGATTGAAGTCTTATCAATCGCTTCAGCTTTAAAAATTAAAGTCTTTTCAATCCCCAACTTAGAAGCGATTTCACTGTTGCGCTTGAAAGATTGTGGACGAATATCAATGCCAATAACTTGGACTGGGATACCGATACTCTTAAGAAATTGATGGGTCGCAAAAGTTAAATAGGCATTTCCACAACCAAGGTCTGCAATGACAAGCGGGCTCTCTGGGGTTGGCTTCTTTATATGCCCGGCATCTATCGCAGAATTTAGCGTCGGCACCAAAATACGTAGGAATTCTTCTACTTGGAGATATTTGTCTTGGCGTGAAGGTTTAACTTTTCCGCTTGAATCAGAGATTCCAACTTCAATTAGAAAGGGATCTGCTGGGTCAAGCAATCGCTCCTTCTTGCGATCGTGTTCAAGTTTTTGCTCACGAGCACCCTTCTCTTTATGGATCAGGGCCTCGCCCTTCTTAGTGATTCTTATCGAAAGAGCTCCAGTTGTGTGTTCGATCAATATATTTGCAAAACCACTCTCAATTAAGGCCTTGAAATCTAACTCTCCGGCACCATAATTCTTAGTTGTTGTTACTCGGCCGTCATTCTCCATCACCTGAATTACAATTTCATTTTTGATCAAAACTGGACGAATATCAATTCGCTCGCAAGAAGTCTGCATATTTCGACGACGACCCGAGAGTACGACTCTCACTAATGAATTCTTATTGTTAAATATCTCAATTGCTTCAGCAAAAGCTGACTCCAGGGAGGTAGCCATTTCTAGAGTGAATTCGTAATGCGGCTAGCTGCCATTGCGATTTGCTCATCAGTTGCCGTAAGTGCAACGCGAATGTGACGATTTCCAGCGTCTCCATAGAAATTGCCAGGCGTTGCCAGAATTCCACGCTCGGCCAGCCACGCGACAGAATCCCAATCACTTTCATTTCTCGTGCACCAAATATATAAACCAGCTTCGGTGAAATCGATATTGAATCCAGCAGCCTCTAGCGCTGGGCGAAGTACTTCTCGGCGCTTACGATAACGAGCCGCTTGCTCCTGCACATGTACTTCATCACCCAAGGCGGCAGTCATAGCCCGTTGGACTGGAAGCGGAACCATCATTCCAGCGTGCTTTCGAATCTCTAAAATTTTCTTAATTAATTGGGAGTCTCCAACGATCAACCCTGCGCGATACCCAGCGAGATTTGAGCGCTTGGACATCGAATGAACTGCGATTAAATTCTTATTTTCACCCTTGGCAACTTTGAGAATAGAAGTAGGCACTTTATCCGTGGCCGGAAAATTTAAATAACATTCATCACTAACAATTACTGTGCCATGCTTTTTTGAATAACTTATTGTTGCTTCGAGTTCTTCTATGGAATGCACCCGACCAGTTGGATTTGAAGGTGAATTTATCCAGGCAATATCAGCCGCCGGCCATGAACTTGGGTCAATATCAACCGCAGTTGATTTAGCTTGAGAAATTATTGAACCAACTAGGTACGTTGGATAGGCAATCTTTGGGAAAAGGAGAGTTTTTGCCTCAAGAATTGTTGGCAAAAAAGCCACAAGTTCTTTTGAGCCGATTGTTGGGAGCACATCAAAATCTCCAGAAGCGCCCAATACTTTCTCCGCCCAAGTTCGCATCGCTTCGCGAAGTTCTGGGGTACCTGTTGTCACCGGATAGCCAGGTGCGTTGCTTGATGCAATAAGTTCGCTCTGGATAAATTTTGGTGTCTCATCAACCGGAGTACCAACAGAGAGATCGATCGCGCCTTGTGGGTGCTCGCGCGCCCGCTTTCCATAGGGTGCTAACGCATCCCACGGGAAATCTGGCAGCTTCAGTTCTGGCTTCTTAAAATTATTTTGCTGGAATAGCTTTTACTGAGGCATGATCAGTACCGGTTGCACCAACCTTGCTCGCGCCACCAGGTGAACCGATTTCGAGGAAGAATTCCGCGTTAATCTTGCCAAACTCTTTTGACGCAGCTGGAATGTCGTCTTCATAGTAAATTGCTTCAACTGGGCAGACTGGTTCGCAGGCACCACAGTCAACACATTCATCAGGTTGAATGTAAAGCATGCGATTTCCCTCGTAGATGCAATCGACTGGGCATTCTTCAATACATGACTTATCTTTTATATCGACGCAAGGATCAGCAATTACGTAGGTCACGACATTTCCCTCCAGGATATTGGCCAGCATCTAGTGGCAATACCTGAATAATAGGGCCTATGAGTAGCCCGTGCCCACAAGAAGGCGATATTGGAAAACGGGTTTCAATCCGGATGAACGAGCCAGCGGGTGGATTTCGAGACTTACTGGGTTTTTTGGTTGGGCTAACTACCGTTGAAAAGAAGGATGGATCTCGCCAAGAGTTCGATCCGTCACAGATTGCTATCTGGAAAGTGGTTCCAAATGAAACCACCATGCGCAGAAATTTGCCGAACTAAATGAAAACCGGACTAAAACTTTATGACACTAAGTCAAAGAGTATTCAGGAAGTTATGGCCAGCGATGATAAATCAATTCGAATTTATTGCTGCGGACCAACGGTATATCGCGATGCACATGTAGGAAATCTCCGAACATTTTTGCTTTCAGATCTAGTAACTAGAACTTTAAAATTCAGTGGGCATAAAACGATATTAATTCAAAATATTACTGATGTTGGCCACATGAGCGAAGATATAGTTGCAGAAGATAAGATGCTTAGTGAAGCCAAAGCTCAGTCCCGAGATCCTTTTGAAATTGCCCGCGATTATGAAGCCAAGTTTCATAATGATTTACATAATCTTGGCATCGATCCCGCTGATAAGTATCCGCGTGCGAGTGAGACCATCGACTTGATGCTTTCACTAATATCAAAATTGATTGAAAAGAAGCACGCTTATGTTGGAAGTGATGGTTCGGTTTATTTTGCGGCGCAAAGTTTCCCGGGCTATGGCGAGCTTTCGGGTAATCGACTTGATTCGCTTAAACCCGGTCATAGGTATGAATACACGGAGGACGGTGCAAAGAATTTTCATGCCGACTGGGCTCTTTGGAAATCGGCCGGAAACCGAAAAGAAATGATTTGGGATTCACCATGGGGCCTTGGCTTTCCTGGTTGGCACATTGAATGCTCTGCCATGTCACTTGATCTTTTAAATGGGCACGTTGATCTTCATATAGGTGGCATCGATCTACGCTTTCCGCACCATGAAAATGAGCGGGCGCAATCAAATGCTTCTGAGGATAAAGAAGTGGTTGATCTTTGGTTACATGGCGAACATCTACTTTTTGAAGGTAGAAAAATGTCAAAGAGCTCTGGAAATGTCGTACTACTCTCAGATTTGATCGCAATAGACCTTGATCCACTTTCTCTTAGATTATGTTTACTTGAAAACCGCTATCGAAGTCAGATGGACCTGACATGGGATGCGCTAAAAACTGCTGATTTAACTCTTAAAAAGTGGCGTGAAAAATTTGCTGACATATCTGGCGAAATTGACTTAGAGGTAGTTGCACTTGAAGTGGCTCAGATGGCGATGGATATGAACTTGGATCTAGATTCTCCACGCGCACTTCAAAAATTTAGAGCAATGGAGCGCAACCAAAATATCTCCCCTGCTAGCAAGCGCGCAATTGCGCTTAAGATTGATGAGATCTTTGGGCTTGAACTTTCAAGAAAAGTAGTCAAGAGGGAGCCGAGTGAAAGTGCGCTTGAACTATTAGCGATACGTGATTCGGCAAGAAAGTCAAAAGACTTTAAAGCTAGTGACGAACTTCGCGATGAACTTCACAAAATTGGAATTGCAGTTCGTGATACTCCAAGCGGACAAGAATGGGACTGGCTTTAAATCTTTCTCATAACGGCAACTACGGCAATTGCCATTCCGGCAAGAAGAAAAATTATTCCAATTGAATCGCCCATTACTAGCACTTCGTTTCCAGCACCAGGGGTTCCACCTTTTATTACTACAGCTAACCATGATATAGCCGTTATTAATTTAAAACGCCTTGCACCATAAAGTCTTCCGACGTACCAAATAACAATCGCCTCGGAAGCAAGGGTGAGAATAAGCCCGATGGGAATCAGAGTGTTATGGAGCAACACAGCGGCGAGCCCAAGAGCAATGCCCCAGATGGCCGACCAGAAATACTTAAGCAAAGAGATCGGTCTCCCAACCTTTTTCATTTAATTTAGTACTTTTTTCGCCCTTCACTAATGTGTAATACTCATTGCCCCAGACTTCATTTCCTAAATTGTTTGAGAGCGCGAAAAATGGACCATCTAGTTCGATTTGAGTGGGATGAGCTCGCATAGCGGCAAGTTTCTTTTCAATGAATTTAGTTCCATCGATCTGAGTTGTCACGACATCGTCTGGTTTAACAAAAGGAAGATCATCTACGCTTTCTGCGCCGAAGAAGTCTGAACCAATCTCCTTCATCTTTGCAATTCCCTCGGCAACTACCGAGCGCGGCATTGTGTTCCAATAAATCTTTGCAATATCCCAGGGTTGGCCCTGACCATATTGTGGATCGGCCGCCAATTGCGCCGCTCGCATTGCAACGCGATGAGCTTGAATGTGATCTGGATGGCCGTAACCTCCAACTTCATCATAAGTAATTAGAACTTGCGGTTTTACTTCGCGAATAATCTTTACCAAATATGAAGCCGCATTATCTAAATCTGCCTGCCAAAAGACATCGCTGCGATTATTTGGCTCGGTTCCCATCATTCCGCTATCGCGCCACTTCTTTTCCGGGTTGCCCAAAAACCTAAAGTCGGTGACGCCAAGTTCTGCCATCGCATTTGATAATTCGGTTTCGCGGTGAGTACCTAGTCCATCTTCTTTGTGAGCTGCTAGATGAGCTAAATCTGGGACTAAAACTTCACCCTCTTCACCTCGGGTGCAGGTCACAAGGGTCACTCCAACACCTTCGTGAACATATTTCGCCATAGTCGACCCATTATTAATCGTCTCATCATCTGGATGAGCGTGTACTAACAAAATGTGTCGATCAGATTGGTTGGCCATGGCGCTCCTAATTATCTTTTGACATATCTTATTAATAGATGGGTAGTGATTTATCTATTTGCTTAGCCCAGGCTATTACGCCACCGGCCACATGTGTCGCATCAGCAAAACCTGCCTGCTTCAAGACCGCCAAACATTCAGCCGATCTCACACCAGATTTACAGTGCAAAATTATTGGGACATCCTGTGGCAACTTTTCCAAAGCTGAGCCATTTAGGAATTCCTGCTTGGGAATTAAAGTTGAGCCAGGAATACGAACGATTTCAAATTCACCAGGTTCTCGAACATCAATCAACATAAACTTATCTTTGCGATCCATCTTCTCTTTTAACTCGGTTACCGAGATAGTTGAACCTGCAGACGCTTCTGCTGCGCCATCTGAGATCATGCCGCAGAATGACTCATAATCTGGCAATAGTTCAGTCTGGGTAGGGTGCTCTGAACAAATTGGACACTTGGGATCCTTGCGGATCTTTACCTTGCGATAGCTAAGTTCTAAGGCATCGTAAACAATCAATTCTCCAATGAGTGATTCACCAATTCCAGCTATTAACTTAATTGCTTCGGTGGTTTGAATCGAACCAATAGATGCACAAAGCACACCAAGGACTCCGCCTTCGGCGCAACTTGGAACCATTCCCGGTGGTGGTGGCTCGGGATATAGGCAGCGATAGCACGGACCGTGCTCGGCCCAGAAGACGCTTGCTTGACCATCAAAACGATAGATCGAGCCCCACACATAAGGTTTCTTAAGAAGTACTGCTGCATCATTAACCAAGTAGCGCGTTGCAAAATTATCAGTACCGTCGACAATCAAGTCATATTGCGCAAATATCTCCATAACATTGTCAACGTCAAGTCGCACGTTATGAATATTCACCTTCACATATGGATTAATTTCCGAAATAGATTCTTTAGCGCTCTCGGCCTTACTTTTTCCAATATCTGATTGGCCATGAATAATTTGGCGCTGTAAGTTTGATTCATCCACGGTATCGAATTCAACAATTCCAAGAGTTCCAACTCCAGCTGCTGCAAGGTACATGAGTGCTGGAGAGCCCAGTCCACCAGCGCCAACGCAGAGTACTTTTGCATTCATTAAACGGCGCTGACCCATCATGCCAACGTCAGGAATAATTAAATGTCGGCTGTACCGACGAACCTCGTCAACAGTTAACTCTGGACCGGGTTCAACTAACGGTTTTAACGTGGCCGACACAATTTCTCTTCTCTTGTAATAAAACTTGAAACCTGCAATTTAACCTGCAAGAAGGTAACCCGCTAATTTTCGTGGATATTCCGTGCAATTCAAAATTAACGACCACTGAACTCAGTAAAGGTGCCAAAATCGCCGTAGATGCGAGTCACTCGCAAGAAACTCGCACCAAGCAGAGGAATTCCATAAGATATGGTCAATGAGTACAGATACAACAGCCGCAAATAAGGGACGTTTACCTCGCGATGAACGGCGAGCCCAACTCCTCTCCGCTGCTCTTGAAGTTTTTACAGCAGCTGGTTATCACGCGGCGGCAATGGATGAGATAGCAGATCGGGCGAAGGTTAGTAAGCCAGTTCTCTACCAACATTTTCCATCAAAGTTGGATCTCTACCTAGCCGTTCTTGATCTCCATATCGACTCCCTGATTTTCGACATTCAAAAGGCTGTTGCCTCAACTACCGATAACTCTGAACGTGTTCGCGCAACAACTGATGCCTATTTTGATTTCATTAACCGCGAAGGTGAAGCGTTTCGACTGCTCTTTGAAAGCGATATGAGCGTTGAGCCACAAGTTCGTGAGCGGTTAAATCGAATGACGTATGACTGTGCTGCAGCATTCTCAGCGGTAATTTCATTGGATACCGGCCTGACAAAGGAATCTTCCATGATGCTTGCTGTTGGACTTATTGGCACTGTTCAAACTTCAGCCCGTCACTGGTTAGAGCGCGATGGCAAGATCGATAGAAATGCTGCTGGTGAATTAGTTTCAAATCTCATTTGGCGTGGCATCTCAGGCTTCCCAAAGTCAGCCCTTTAAGTCGCAAAACATTTAGCAAAGGAATAGAATCTAAACATGGCTACTAAGAAATCTTCTGGCACACATACTGATATTCGAATTGGCATCAGCGATTCACCTCAAGAGTTAAACATTGAGAGTGAGCTAAGTGCCGATGCAGTCATAGCCGCCGTTACATCTGCGATTGATTCCAGCAAGGCATTAACTCTTGTTGACATTAAGGGACGCCAAACTGTAATTCCTCATAACAAGATTTCATTTGTTGAGGTTGGCGAGTCTGCTGAGCGCCGAGTGGGCTTCGCAACCGCCTAATTTAATTAAAGGTTAAAAAAGCCCTTAATAGATTGAACGATCATCTCTACAGCGATCGCTGCTAGTAATAAACCAGCAATTCGAGCAACGAGCGTTACTCCTGATTCCTTAATTAAGGAAAGTACCTTTGTTGAGAACATTAGGGTAAGCCCGATTACGAGGTGAACCGCGATGATCGCCAAGGCCAAAGCCAATTTCATATTTGTCGTGTGAGCATGTTGCACATAAACAATTGTCGTCACAATGGCACCAGGGCCAGCCAATAACGGTGTTCCGAGAGGAACTAGCGCAACATTCACATTCTTATTTTCAGTTCCCGAAGGATCTTCTTTTCCTGTTAGAAGTTCTAGCGAGATCAATAGCATCAAGAGTCCACCTGCGCCTTGTAAGGCATCAACTGAGACATGCAAGTAATCCAAAATTACCTTGCCAAAAAGTGCAAATACAACAATAACCGTCAAAGAAACTGCAGCGCCTTGCCAAGCCAGACGAATTCGCTTTCGTGGCGAGGCATTGGTGATCAACGATAGGAAAATTGGGGTTGCACCTGGAGGATCTAAAATTACAAATAAAGTAATGAAGGCTTGAATTCCAAAAGTTACTGCCGAGATAGCGACTACATCTTTCATGCTTTGACCACCCTTCGAGCGTTCGCTTTTGCTTCCAGAGCTTCAAAAGCCACAGGTTCAGTAGTGAACTCTGCCAATTGATTTAGTTTACCGTTACCGTGGTAATCACTAGAACCAGTTGCAATCAATCCGAACTCAGATATAACACTTTGCAATAGTTCGCGCTGTTCAGGTGTGTGATCACGGTGTGAAACCTCAACCCCATCAAGTCCTGCCGCCGCCATTGAAGCAAAACTCTCAAGTGAAACGGTACGCCCTCTAAGAGATGCGAGCGGGTGGGCAATTACGGCTACTCCTCCTGCTGCCTTGATCTGCTTAATGACCTGCTCTGGCGTAGGTGACATATGTGGGATGTAGTACTTGGAATTGTTGTGAAGTAATTCTTCAAAAGCTTCTTCGCGACTCTTCACCACTTTCTTTGCAATTAAAGCATCAGCCAGGTGGGGCCTTCCAAGGGTTGCTCCTTGCGAGAGCTGGGCTAGAACCTCGGCCATAGAAATTTCAATTCCAGCTTCGTTCATTCGCGAAATAATTCTTTCCATGCGACCAACTCGATTTTCGCGAGTTTGCGCCATGAGTTGTTGAAGATTTTCATCTGCTTCATCAAAGAGCAAGCCAAGCATGTGGACACTTATTCCATCAATGGTTTGGCAAGAAATTTCGGAACCTAAAACTAGAGATATTCCAGAACGAAGGTGGCTAATAGCGCCATCCCAACCGGCTATCGTGTCATGATCGGTTAAGGCGATGACATCAATTCCATGTGCGAGTGCTTTATTTACTAACTCGCCCGGAGAATCTGTTCCATCAGATGAATTGGAGTGGGTATGTAAATCAATCTTCACTTTGAGCTCACATTGGATTTATAAACAAATAATCCGCAGCCAATAAGTAGCCCAATGATTCCTGGAACGATACCTGCTGGTGGGTTCTGTCCTAACCAAATAAGAGCAAAGATTGCTGCAACTGGAACTTCAAAGAAGACAATCAAAGAGACGACCGCTGGTGAGACTCGCTTTAAGGTTAGATTAAACATTGTGTGACCCAGTACTTGTGCCCCCAAAATAAGTGCAAGCAAGAGCCACCATTGCCTTGCTGGAAAATTAAAGAGTTTAACTTTAAATATCAACGCAGTTATAAAAGTCGTTAGCGCACAAGTCGCATAACAAAAGGTCGTGTAAGTAGAAGTTGCTAATACTCGTTGGGCTTTAGAACCAACCAAAACATAACCTGCGGCAAGCGCTGCACATATTAGAGCTGCCAAATCTCCAAGAAAACTTCTAAAACTTATTTGAATATCCACTCCAGTAATCAAAAGAACTGAGAGAAAAGCTATCAACATTCCTGTCCAAGCTTGTCTTGGTATCTCATGGCCCTTAAATCGCAAATATAAGGCGGTAAATATCGGTTGAAGGGAGGTTATTGCGGTCCCCGCTGCAACTGAAGTCAGTCGCATGGCTATAAAGAAGCCAATAAAGTGAAAGGCTAGAAATACCCCAGCAATAGTTGAAAGCTTTACTGCTTCTCGCTGTGCTTTTGTTTGCCATTCTCTCTTTAAAAGCGCGAAAGGCAACATCGTTAAAGCGCCACCAAGATTTCGCCAGAAAATTAAAGTAGGAACTGGCATGGTGCTCTCAGCAATTATTGGGCCAGAACTTCCAATTCCAATTATTCCAAGTGAAAGCAGCGCGATATCTCGCCCCTCAGGAAGTTTAGTGTGGTGAGAATTATTCATGCACTCACGGAAAAATAGTGAACCAGAGCATGCATCCGATCGCAAAGGCAACAACGGAGATAATTACTAGGTAGACATTTCGCATCTTCTTGGATGCAACGTACTCTCCCATTAAACGTTCATCTTTGGCGATACCAAACATGTAAATTAAGAGTGGTAGCAACAACACGGCATTTAAAATTTGAGTCAATACAAGAATTGTTATCAAAGGCGCACCGGGAATTAAAATCAAAATTGCACTTACCGCAGTTATAACGCCAAACGTTGCATAGAAAAGTGGGGCTTCCTTAGGACTATCATCAAGAGCAGCAGGTCGACCAGTTAAATCACTAACAGAATAAGCCGTTGAAAGCGGCAAGATAGAAGCAGCCAGAAGCGCCGCTCCAATTAAGCCAAAGGCAAAGAGATCTTTAGCAAGTGTTCCGGCAAGTGGTTGAAGTGCGCGAGCGGCATCGGAAGCTTCATTAATCGTAATTCCTTCTTTATTTAAAGTTGCGGCGCAAGTTACAACTACGAAAAATCCGATGATTCCAGTGAGTAAAGACCCAGTCCAAACATCTACGCGCAATAACTTTAAGTCATCTCGAGTTAGTCGCTTATCAACTGCATATGACTGGATAAATGCCAAACCCCAGGGAGCAAGCGTGGTTCCCAAGGTTGCAGTAGCAATATAAATAGCATCATGATTAAACGGCATAGTTGGGATTACAACTCCTTTAAGAGCTTGACCCCAATCCGGATGCGACATAAATCCGGCAATTACATACGCGAGAAAGACCGCCGAAACTATGAAGAAAACTTTTTCCACGCGCGCAAAAGAGCCGCGAAGAACTAAGAAGGAGACAAGAATTGCTGCAAGTGGAACCGAGACATAACGGGAAAGTCCAAAAAGTTCACCTGCTGCAGCAATTCCAGCAAACTCTGCTGTCATTGTTCCGATATTTGCAAGAATTAAAGCGCTTGCACTCAAAGTTCCTGATCTAGCGCCATACTTCTGGCGAACTAACCCAATCATTCCCTGACGAGTTACGACACCTATTCGAGCTCCTAGATCTTGAAAGACGATTAAAGCAAATGTTGAAGCCACTAACACCCAGAGCAATTGGTATCCATATTTTGAACCAACTACAGAATATGTCGTGATACCAGCTGGATCATCATCGGAAAGTCCAGCGATAACTCCCGGTCCCATTACCGACAAAAGGGCGGCAATTCGAATCCGCTTTGGAGAAATAACACTTTTCTTTACATCAGCCATTAGAAGGCACCACTTCCCTGAGAAAAGCCATGCGCCTCTTTATCTGCAGAGAGAGCATCAACCAAGTCATCGGCCAAAATGCGACCAACTGGTTTGTTCTTCTCGTCTACAACAACAATTGAAGATCCGCGGTTATTGGCAAACTCTTCAATTACTTCTTTGAGCGGAGTGTCTTCGCGAATCGCAGTTGGGAAGGGCTGTGCAATTAACGTAGATAAAAGCGAGGTCGATTTCGCCGCCACCAATTCAATTACTTGAATGTGATCTAATAATTTGCCTTTGGAATCCACCACTACTACGCCATCAGAAACATCTCGCTCGCGGTGATCGACCAAAAGCTTTAAGGCTTCAGCGACTGTGTCACCTTCATGAGTAATCAAAATGTGGGTGGTCATAATTCCGCCCGCAAGGGTTTCGTCAAAAGAGACCAATTTACGTAGTGACTTTGCAACCTTTACATCCATCTCACCAAAAATACTTTCTCGGTGATCATCATCTAGATCACGGAGAACTTCGGCAGATTCATCAGGCTCCATACGCGATATAAGTTCTGCGGCTCTGTCAGAAGGAAGACCACGAAGTAATCCTTGTAACTCTTCATCTTCCATCTCTTCAAGGGCATCAGCTGCAAGTTCCAGATCAAGCAGTTCAATCAAGGCACCTTGTTCGCGACCTGCCAGGTCTTCAATTAAATCTGCCAGATCGGCTGGGCGAAGTTGGCTAAGAACTGCGCGAGATTCCGTTGAACGTACAACACCAGATGAATCTGCAAGTGAGGCAACCGATGCCCAGTCAACAACATGTTCTGGAGTTGGACGACGGCTAATTGCACCAGGAAAAATTCGGCGAATAAAAGAGCGGAAAGATATATCTACACCTACTACCCGAATTTCACGGTCGAGTGGGGCTAAATACAGATCTGAGGAACGAACTACTCGAAGCCCATTTACATCAACTATTTGATGGTCTAAAACATCGGCATCCAAAAGTGACTCACCTGGGCGACGCTTGTAATCTTCTAAATTTATTCTCACTGATGAGAGACGGATTTCATTATGGGTAAGAAGAGAAATACGAGCGCCGTCGATAAAAGATTTGTGTTGGCCAACTTTTACAATCAGGCCTGAAACTGGTGGATATGTCTCTTCACCATGACGGACAACTACATCGATTAGCTTGCCGATTAATTTCCCATCTTTATCTTTAACAGGTCGGTTGATTAACCCTGCAAGTGATACCAAAGATTCGCGAATATTCTTTCGTTCGAGAACAGAATCGCGTCGACCTACTAAGCGCTTGGCCACCGTGTTAATTCCTGTTACTGGCGGCTTTTTCATACCCAAATCTTAGGCGAGGCCGAGCCTTACCCCCACCAGAGACTTTGAACGGAGGATTAATTTCTCGGCGATCACATTAAATGCCACGCTTGCTGGACTTGAAGGATCAGATATAACGATCGGAACCCCCTCATCGCCACCTTCACGTAATTCTGGGGTGAACGGAACTGATCCAATCAATGGCACATCGGCTCCGACCAAACTTGAAAGTCGCTTTGAAGTTTCTACTCCGCCACCTTGGCCGAAGATTGAAATTGGTTCACCACACTTTGGGCATGAACTATCTGCCATATTCTCCACAACTCCAATGATGTGTTGCTTCAACTGATGGGCAATTCGTCCAGCACGTTCGGCAACTTCGGCTGCAGCTACTTGCGGAGTTGTTACCACAATGATTTCTGATGCCGGCAAGAGTTGTCCAAGTGAAATAGCGATATCACCAGTTCCTGGTGGAAGATCTAGAAGTAGCAAATCTAAATCGCCCCAATAGGCATCACTTAAAAGTTGCTCTAAAACTCGGTGTAACAAGGGACCGCGATATGCAACTGGATCGGATCGTTCTGGTTTGAACATCTCCATCGAAACAACTTTGACGCCAAAGGCTTCGACTGGAATAAAAGTTTGATCAATGGCAGTTGGACGTTTTCCCAAAATACCCATCAACCTTGGCACCGAGTGTCCGTAAACATCAGCATCCAAGATTCCCACACGCAGTCCTTTTGCGGCGGCAGCTACAGCAAGATTCACGGTGACCGAAGACTTTCCGACCCCACCCTTACCGGATGCAATTCCAACTACTCGAGTTAGTGAATCTGGTTGGGCAAAAGGAATGAATTTCTCTCGACCGCCATTTAATAATTTCTTAACGTTATTTCGTTGTTCTTCATTCATAACACCAAAAGTGAGATCTACTGAATCCACTCCTGAAACTGATGTCACAGCCGTATTAACATCCTGTTGGAGTCGATCGCGCATAGGACATCCAGAAATAGTTAAGAGAATTGTTAATTTTGCAACACCAGAATCAAATGCAACAGACTCGACCATGCCAAGTTCTGGAAGGGGCCTTCTAAGCTCAGGATCAATGACCGTACCAAGCGCGACCTTTATTGCTTCAATTATTTGATCGCTCATAGGAGATCCGGATCTATTTTTGCGCTTTTACTTATCTCTGAAACTTCCTGGGTTGTCTCGCCTAGGGCTTCATTTAAATGCTTTGTTATCAATTTCTTTGGATGAAGATCTGTTACTTGGAGATCTTCAAAACCAGGACCTAGATTTTCTCGAAGCTCGGTTGTTGCATTATTGGCGAGCAAACGAATCCGTTTAATTAGTCGAGCAGCATCTACCGATAGTTTCGGTAACTTATCCGGGCCAACAAGTATTAGGGCAACAAAGATCAAAGTAATGAACTCGCCACCGCCGATACCAAACATGGATTTATCCTACTGTTAATTAGTTGCGGCAACTAATGTGAGTGTCACCTCATGATTGGTTCCATTTCGCACAAATTTAATCTTGATTCGATCGCCTACATTGTGTGAACGAACAGCCACAATTGCTTCATCTGAAGAATTTATAGAATTTCCATCAATTGAAATTATTACATCCCCTGGCAACATTCCAGCCTTTGCCGCAGGAAGTCCAGGTCGCACTGAACCAGCCTGATCTGCAATCTTTGCGCCCACGCCATTGAATCTTGAATCTAATGAGATCCCCATAATTGGGTGGGTGGATTTACCACCTTTTATTAACTGGTCGATTGTTTTGCGCGCCTGATTTATTGGAATTGCAAAACCCAGGCCAATAGAACCTGATTGAGATCCAAAGCTAGCTCCAAGGGAAGCGATCGCTGAGTTAACTCCTATAACTGCGCCTGATAGATCAACTAGTGGTCCACCCGAATTTCCTGGATTAATTGCAGCGTCTGTTTGGAGGGCATTTATAAATGCACTTTCACTTGTACCTCCACTTGAAGTTACTGCTCTATTTTTGGCCGAAATTATTCCGGAAGTTACTGTTCCGGCTAGACCAAGTGGTGAACCAATCGCTATTACTCCATCTCCTACAGCGACTTTATCGCTGTCACCAAATTGCAACGCAGGTGAATCCGTTACATCAATTTTTATCACAGCTAGGTCGTACGCTGCATCTCTTCCAATAAGTGTTGCAGGAAAGCGCTTTCCATTAATCAAATTAACTGAAATTGTTCCGGAAGAAGTAGCGGCAGCCTCGATGACGTGATTATTTGTGACGATATATCCATTGGTGTCGATAAAAAATCCAGATCCGGTATCCCCGCCATTTAAAGTACGTACCGTTATCGATACAACTGAAGGTGAGACTCTGGCAGCAATTCCGGCGATTGAGTCAGGTTTGCGTTCGATTGTGCTTGTTGTATTTACCAAATTTGTTTGATGGTTTAATGAAGTAAAGCTCTTTCCAGCAACTGCGCCCACTAATCCAGCTATCAGTGCGATAACTATTGCAAGATTTAATGAAAGGCTCTTGGCCGACCTCGGTTGGGTAATCGCGCGATCTAATTCAAGGTCATTCGAGGCCCACCAGGGAGTATCTGAAGGTGGTACTTTCTCAACTTCTGAACTCAATTTTTTCTCCTTTTAAATCTTATTTGCGATCAGAACGCCGCCACCGATCGGTAGCAAAGTTGATCGCCATCTAGCATCTTCTTTAATTGCTTTGATTGAATCTCTACGAGCGATAGTTTCGAAGTCGCGTTGGGTTGGATCTGCAACTTTTCCACCATCTAAAGCGTTATCAATAAGTAAAACACCGTTACCTTTGAGAAGCCTGAAACTTTCCTGAACTACATCGACCATATCCTTGGGTGAACGTACGATCATGAGGTCATAGTTCGAATCTGCCAATTTGCCGACTACTTCGACAATATTTCCCGTGATCAGGCGGAATCTTTGGGCTGAAATTCCTGCCTCTTCAAAAATAGTACGAGCACTCGCACCATGTTCTCGCTCTGAATCAATTGAAGTAATCGTGGCATCATCTGGCGCGCCTCGAAATGCCCAAAGGCCACTTACTCCTGAACCAGTACCAATCTCAACAATTGATTTAGCTCCAATGAGGCCTGATATAAATGAAATTATTCCTCCAACGCCAATGGTTGGATCCAATGTGGCAACTTCTGCCCCATTCTTACGAGCTTGCTGCATAAAGAAATCTTCATGAGGAAAGCCTTCAGAAAAAGCGAACATATCTCCGCGATTATTTAAGGTCATAGCGAAGTTAACCATTTTGTAAGAACTCTTACTCCAAAACCAGTACCGCCCTTTGGATTTTCTCCAGAATCACTCTCTGAGCGGGCAGGTCCAGCTATATCTAAATGAATCCACTTACGTTTACCCGCGAAGTGCTCTAGAAAAAGCGCAGCGGTTACAGAACCACCTGAGAAGTCAGGCTTTTCGGCAGTGTGATTGAAATCAGCAATAGTACTTTCCAGTGAAACTTTGTAATCATCAATTAGTGGCATATGCCAAACTCGTTCGCCAATCTCTTCGCCAACCTCATATAGTTTTTTAGCTACTTTTTCATCCCTGGTGTACATCGCCGCATATTGACGGCCAAGGCCAAGGGTCGCGGCACCTGTAAGTGTTGCAATATCGATTAAGTAATCTGGATTTAATTTCTTATCGGCATAAGCCAAACCATCAGCCAAAACCAAGCGACCTTCGGCATCAGTATTTATAACTTCGACTGTTGTGCCACCAAAATGAGTAATAACATCTGAAGGACGTTGTGCTGTTGCTGAAAGTGAGTTTTCCGCGCACATCATAAGCGCGGTTACGCGAACTTTTGGTGCCGTGTTACCAAGTTTTGCGATGCTCAAAACTGTTGCCAGTGCGACTGCAGCGCCTGACATATCACTCTTCATTCCAACCATCGTGTCATATGGGCGCTTTAAAGAGACGCCACCGGTATCGAATGTGATTCCTTTTCCAACAATTACAACATGTGGCCAGTTCGCCGATCCTCTTGGTGAATATGAAACTTGAACCATCCTTGGACCTGGTTTTGGCGCCGAGTTACCAACTGCAAGCAACCCACCAAAATCTTTCAAGTCCCTACCACTTAAGACTTTGATTGAAAGCGAAGGAGATTTCACCTTGGCAACTAGAGACTTTGCTTGATTCGCAAGCCAAAGGGGATTCTTAATATTTGCCGGCGTATGAACAAGATCTCGCGCTTGCCAAGTTCCTGTTGCAATTACTTTTGCAAAGGCAGTTTCTTTGGAATACCTATCGGAAACTCCAAAGGTAACAGGACCTGAACTTTTAGGCGATTTAATTTCATTTTTCTGGCTCCAGGAATAGCTTGCCAAAATAAGTGCCGATACATGAAGCGTTGTTGATTTGGCATCTGGAATTAGTAAATCTAAAACCTTCGCACCAGAATTCTTTACCTTGCGAGCTAACGAAATCGCGCTCTTACGTACTTCCTCGGGGGTTTGTGATCCAATTCCAACTAAATAAATCCGATTAACCTTTTTATCTGAAATCGGAAGTTCGATTAATTCTCCAGCTTTCCCAGTTGCATCTGGCCATTGCTTTAAGAGCTGCGCTAAATTTATTTCAAATTGTCTTTCAATTTGCGAGATTATTTTGCTTGCAAGAATATGTGGTTCCGGTTGCGATATCACCGGAATTGCAATTGCAGAAAACTCTGAAAGTTTGACGTTTGAAAGATCTACAAGGCTGACTGCTGGCAGAAGAGTCGCAGTGCTCACTTACAAATTACTTCTTTACTAGTGAGACCGCTGCTTGAAGAGCATTACCGAGGTTTGTGGCTTCTTCAACATTTAATTCAACAACGAGGCGGCCACCACCTTCAAGTGGGATTCGCATTACGAGGCTACGTGCCTCCTTGGTTACTTCCATGGGTCCATCACCAGTACGAGGTTTCATGGCTGCCATGTTTAACTCCTTTATTGCATATTTCGCGGGGATATCAAGAAGATAAGTATCTCGCACAACAGGGCACTCTGTGAAATCGAAAACTGCTGCCTTATCAACCCTGATTTAACGCGGAAAGTAGACGAGATTTGCCGGTAGTGATAACGCTTTCAACTGCCCGTTCTGGCACTCCCAAAAGATCTGCAATCTCTAAATTACTAAGGCCTCGGATGTAACGCATCGTGAGAATGATCCGCTCTTCTTCCGGCAGGCTTTCCAGCAACTGCGTTATGGCGGTCATGGGGCGAGATTACCTGTACCTAACCCGCTCGAGAAGCCCTCGTTGGTTTTCACGTACATGTACGTACAAACTCTCAGCCGATTTAAAGCAAACAGGCGGTGATCGCGCTTGGGATATCAGTGCACCACTTAACTAATTCATGCTGTCCGCTCTTCATCATCGCAATTCCTGTTAGGTCATCCAAAGCGGTTTGAAGTGAACTGAAAGCACCATAGGGATCACAAACAACAATTGGTTTGTTGTGAAAGCCAAGATAGCGCCCTACCCAGATTTCAAAAAACTCTTCGAGCGTTCCAATCCCACCTGGCAAAACAATGAAAGCATCAGCAAGCTCTTCCAACTTCGCTTTGCGCGCTCTCATGTCAGAAACTAAAAAGAACTCGGTGCATTCAGGGTCGGCAAATTCTTTTGTGATTAACTTTTCTGGAATCACTCCAAAAGTTTTTGCACCTTCGGCTCTAGCGCCTTTTGCAACCTGCCCCATCATTGAAACTTGCCCAGCGCCCCAAACCAAATCTGCCTTTGCCATCCCAATTGCAACACCAACATCAAAGGCGAGATTCAGAAATTTCTGATCAATATTTGGCGCCGATGAGCAGTAAACGGAGATTCTCATGGCTCGAAGTCTAGTTGCCTGTAATTTGATAACGTACTCACATGAGAAGTGCATTTGGATATGGCGTCGCGACCACTACCTCAAGTGGCGAAGTCTTAGATACCTGGTTTCATACTCTTGGGCTTGGAGCGCTTTCAAGTGCCACGGAACCCGATCTCTCAGATTTCTTGGGCTCGGATTCAATCAGAGATATAACTCGCACAAAGGTTGCCATTGAGATTGACCTTGACGCGCCCCCAACTTCAGTAAGTGATGCGTATTTAAGACTCCATTTACTTTCACACCGAATCATCAAACCTCATGGTCAAAACCTCGATGGGATTTTCGGGATTCTAAATAACGTTGTTTGGACTTCAGTTGGACCTTGCTCGATCTCAACATTTAACCAAGTTGGTCCAAAGCTTCGCGCAAAGCATGGATCACTAACTGTATTCTCGGTAGATAAGTTTCCACGAATGGTCGATTATGTTGTGCCAGAGGGCGTCCGCATTGCAGATGCCGATCGCGTACGACTTGGAGCGCACCTTGCATCCGGTACAACTGTAATGCATGAAGGATTTGTGAACTTCAACGCAGGAACTCTGGGTAAGTCAATGGTTGAAGGGCGCATAAGTGCCGGAGTTGTTGTTGGTGATGGCAGTGATATCGGTGGTGGCGCTTCGATTATGGGCACGTTAAGTGGTGGCGGAAAAGAAGTTATTTCGATTGGTGAGCGCTCATTACTTGGAGCTAATGCTGGTCTTGGAATTAGCCTTGGAAATGATTGCGTTGTTGAATCTGGAACTTATATAACTGCTGGCTCAAAGATTTTGCTTCCTGATGGAAAGGTTGTTAAGGGCCGGGAACTTTCTGGCGCAAATAATTTACTTTTCAGAAGGAACTCACAAAGTGGCGCCCTTGAGGCGCTTGCCAAAACTGGAGATTGGGGCGGACTTAATTCCGTCCTGCATGCAAATTAATTTGTATTAGTTGTTGAACTATCTGGAATTGATATCTGCGCAGGCAGATCAAACCAGGATGAAGGCAATTTCACCGCGGTTTTAAATGCGCCTATGGCTAAACTCTTTTTAGCGCCATTACTCGAATAAGCAATCACATTTAAAACGCTACCTGTAGAAGTTCTGCCCTTGACGACATAGCGAATGACATCAGGCAAGCCAAATGCTTTTGCCATTACATCTTGTGGAATCACCCGTTGCCAATTTGCATACTTAGGATTTAGCTTTGCATCCAGACTCCACGGATCCTTAACGCTTGTCAGATACGGGATATCACTGCCCCATACATCGATTGCTCGTTGCGTTTGGCCGCCACTGGATGAGAAGAAATAGACATTGATTGGCGCACCATTGAAAGTTATTGCAAGGCCATGACTCTCATCTGGGAGCGTTGATGCAACGGCTGCTTTCCAAAGTTCGCCATATTTAACTTCTAACTCTTTGGTTGCGCCGGCAAAGTTTTGATCATATTTTGTGTTGTAAACATGACAATCACAATCTTTACGAACCTTTCCCATCCGGCTCAAGGCATATGTCCGCGAAGCAATTACTTGACTAGCCATTGCAGCCTGTGGCCAGGAAGAGGGAACTTCGCTAATTCCATATAAATATTGATCATGAAG
>CANBVR010000001.1 GCA_947372965.1 Actinomycetota bacterium | reverse complement strand
ATCTTTGGGCCTGGGCCAGCGCCTTCGGGGCGCTTGCCATTAAAGATATCGATCGCTTGATCTAGCCCGACAGTTCCCCCAACTAATTTGCCGAGATCAACTTTTCCGGCTCTCATAAAATCAATTGAGTGTTGGAGTCCCGGTGAAGCGGAGAGAATTCCAACAACGGTGATATCGCGAAATACAAGAAGTCGGGAATTAATTGGTGCGGCATGATCATCGACGCCAATCAATACAACCCGCCCACCTGGTTCGACGATCTCAACGCACTTGGCAGGGATGCTTGGATCAAAGGTGCAATCGATAACTACGTGATATCCACCGGGAATACTCTGCACATCTGAGGAAACGCTCTTAGCGCCAACCTCAAGTGCGAGTGGGAATTGCTTTGGATCGATACCAATCATGTGAACTTCTGCGCCCATGGCGATGCAAAACTGCGCACTCATTAAAGCGATTGTGCCGGTGCCAAAAATAAGAATGTTCTTGCCCGCACTTGCTTGCGCAGCATTGGCTACGCGCCAAGCATTTGCACCAGGTTCAACAAGTGCGCCAAGGGTTTCATCAATCTCATCTGGCAGTTCAAGTAAAAACCGTGGTTCAATCGACATCTCTTCGGCGAGAGCGCCATCAAAGCCGTTTCGAATTCCAATTTCATATCGATCTTGACAGGTGTGTTGGCGATCATCATTACAGCGAGAACACTTACCGCAACCCATCATTACATCACCAACTACGCGCTTTCCGATCCAACTTGAATCAACCCCATCACCAACACGAACTACTGTGCCGGTAAATTCATGTCCGATTCGGATTGGGAACTTTGCTTGGCCATCATGAAGGTATGGCATTGAACCGTTGAAGAACTCAACATCGGTACCGCAAATTCCAACGCGGGAGATCTTTACAACCACTTCCCCGGCTTTTGCAATCGGATTTGGGACTTCTTGAATCTCGGCCTGGAAGGGAGCGGTGACGACAAAAGCTTTCATGGAAGCAGGGTATCAATCAGTGGTTCACTTCGCAGTAGTTCAACTGCCTGGGAAATTTGTGCAAAGTACTTTTCGTTAAGTGGACGTGGAAAGACTTCGTCCGTGAGGATGGTGCGCACAACCTCATCAGGATTAACAGCTTGGGCCAGTTCTTTAAACTTTGCTCCCATCGGATCATTAATGCGATAACTCACCGCTAGATAGTGCAACCAGATTGCGATTGCCATGGAAAGTCTTGGAGCTGGAATATTTAACTCAGCCAGTGAATTGGCGCCATCGATAAGTCGTTGCTGCAGCTTTTGCGAACCATCCATCGCAATCTGTTGGCAGCGATGATTAAGGGTTGGGTTTGCGATGCGCTCACGAATTGTTTTGGAATAAGCAAAGAGATCAATCCCGCCAGTATTTGTAATCGATTTAATAGCTTCAGATTCTTGCAACTTCTTAACAAAAGAGCCATAGATCGGATGTTCGATTACTTCGTGGACATATTCAATTCCTTCAAGTTCGCCGATATAGGCAAGGGCTGAGTGAACACCGTTGAATAGTCGAATCTTTGCAATTTCAAAGGGGCGAACATCTGGCACAAATTGAACACCTACGGGCGCCAAAATATCCTGCAGGCGATCAGTCTCAACTACCCATTGAGTAAATGGTTCTGTTGTTATCTCTGACTTCTCATTTGTAATGGCGGGAACGATGCGATCGATCATCGAATTAGGTGCTCGAACTTCTCGTTCCACCCAATCGGCAACTTCTAATTGGTTTCGCTCTTTTAAAACTTCTAGAACAAGCGACTTGATTAGCGCCGAATTCTTAGGCATGTTGTCGCAAGAAATGATTGCAATACTTCCCTGCTTTGCGTCAAATCTTGCCGTCAAAAGATTGGCGATCCGGGCCGGAACACTTTGTGGCCCATCGTTTCGATATGCCTTCTCGGTGACGGTCAGAGTAATTGCCTTTAACTCAGGGGATTTAGCGATCTCCAATAATCGTTGAACATCTCGCTCATAGAAAAGAGCTTCGGTGATGGCGGTAATCTCTTTTACTTGTTCGCCAGATTTACTTCGCGAAACAACATTGTATTTACAACCAAGGGCGTTGAAAGAATCTGCGACATCGCTCTTGCGCATGGAGACTGCCGCAACCTTAAGCCCAGCATCTTGGAAATAAACCGCTTGGTGGGCGCGATGAAAGGCGCCTAAACCTAAGTGGATTACATCAATCATTTCTTACCCACTAAAGGTTAAAGAAATTCTTCGACAAGTTATATGCCAAGTCCGAAGCTAGATCGATCGCTTCATTTTCACGCAAGCGATCGCGAGCAACTTCTCGTGCGAGATACTTTGAATCAAATCTGCGGGCAATATCGTGGCGCACCGGAATTGAACAGAATGCACGAGTGTCATCGATGAACCCAACCGTGTTGTAGTAGCCAGCCGTTTCAGTAACCGCATCACGCCAACGCTCCATGCCATTTAGCGAATCATGGAACCACCAAGGTGGCCCCAGGCGAACTCCAGAATAGGCGCCCGCTAAAGGTGCAAGTTCTCTGGAATAGGTTGATTCATCTAAGGTGAAGATAACCATCTTGAATTGTGGGTGGTTCCCAACTTCATTTAGGAGTGGCTGTAATTCCTTTGTGTAAGTCGTTGCAGTTGGAATATCAAAGCCACGATCTGCGCCATAAATATCAAAGATCTTCTGGTCGTAATTGCGAAGAGAACCTGGATGAAGTTGCATGACTAAGCCATCATCGGCAGCCATTTTGCCGTGCTCGAAGAGCATTACTGCTCGGAATGTTTCAATATCTTTTTGGCTACGAGTCTCACTCTTAATTGCTAGAAAGAGTCGTTCCTTTTCATTACTTGAGAGCTTCAAGGTTTGTGGCGAGAAAACTCCGTGATCTGTTGCGGTAGCGCCCATCTTCGAAAAGAGTAAACGACGCTTCTTCAAAGCTAGTAGTAAATCTGCAAAGGTATCAATATGAACGCCAGAAGTTTCTTGTAACTTTGTTATTGATTCATTCCAGTCACTTCTTCCTGGATCACTTACATCATCTGGTCTAAAGGTTGGAATGATTCGGCCACCGAGATTTAACTCGCGCAAGTAATCGTGGTGCTCAAGGGAATCAGAAGGACTGTCCGTTGTTGCCAGAACTTCAATATCAAAGCGCTTAAAGAGTTCCTGCGGGCGATAAGAATCTTGTGAGAGTTTCTCCGAGATTTGATCGAATATTAGATCGGAATTTTCAGAATTTAATTCCTCTTCAATCTCAAAGAGAGAAGCAAAGGTCTCCTCCATCCAAATGCGCGAAGGCGTTGATCTAAAGAGATGCCAATTGCTGGCCAATGTGCGCCAAACATCGCGGGGCTGAACGAAATTTCTCGTGCCATCCTTATGTGGAATTCCAAGTGATTCATAGGAAATGCCCTGGGAATGAAGCATCCGGGTCACGTAGTGATCAGGAGTAATTAAAAGTTCCACCGGATTGGTGAAGTGCTTATTTTCTGCCAACATCTTGGCATCAACATGGCCGTGTGGCGAGAGAATGCGATATTCACTCATGATTGTGTAGAGCTCGCGGGCAAATTTATCCTCGCCCAAAAAACGATTCTTACGCATGCTTGCTCATCCAATCAAAGGCATCATCTTGCATCTCAACTGTAAAGGAGTGGCGCACGGGATAGAAATCCGAATTGTATTTCCCGCCTTTTTCTGTGAAATATGCGCTTAATTGGCCATTGGCATCAGCCATTCCCTCTTTTGTGAAGAGTTGATCATTTCCGCAGAATTGAACATAGATTGGTGTCCTGGTGTTAATCATTGCCACACCTGGCCAATCACTCACTTTTGCCAGTCCTTGCGGAAAGAACATCCAAGAATGCGGTGCAACATGGATATCCAAAAGCGATTCATAAGTAGCCATCGCCCCAACGCTTACGGTTGCCTTAAGTTCTGGATTGGTCGCATGTAGATAAATTGCTCGACAACCACCACCGGATAAGCCAACTGCCGAGATCGATCCGTTTATCTCTGGAAGTGTTTTTGCAACTTCAAAAGCGACGCGGTCATCAAAATTTAAAAGCCCCGCCAAGGTTGTTCCCATCAGACTTAAGTACTTGGAGATTGACATCGACTCTTGCATAATGGAAAGAGTTTCGTATTTATCTGCTCCTAATATTTCTTTCAAGCGATCTGGCATCGTGCTTTCATCGAATCGACGTGATCCCCAGAGAAAACAATCAAAGGCCAATACAGCATATCCCCGCTTGGCTAATTCATTGGCAGCTCCCCGTTCACCGTAATGATCTCGTTGCACCCACTTAAGATCATCCGGTAGCTCTTTGGCGCCGACAACAACTTTCTCTTTGCCATAACTTTTTACATCATCGTGGCTGTGCAAGAAGAGCGCACCTGGAAGAGGTTGCGAAATTCCTTCTGGGGTAAGCAAGTAAGCCTCGGTGCGAGGACCAAATCCGACATCCCAAGAAATTTCAGTGATCGTTACGCCCTCGTGCGTAAAGGTATTTCCGCGTTGGATTTTAAAGTCGGTTGGAAATTTTGGAAGTTGTCCAAAAAGTTTTAGTAAGCCATCCCGATCAATTTGCGGGTGCTGTGGTGGCTGGAAATTTAAGGCGGCTGGAAGGTCGGAAAAACTTCCAAGGTTGGTTGCCATTTGGTGCATTCTCCACCAAATCGTTATCTAAGGGAAGGTCTAATTCATAACAATTCGGACTAAACTCGAGGCCATGAAACCAATTGTGCAAGTCTCACTCGACCTAACAGATATCAAAGAAGCGATGGAGATGGCGCACACGGCCGTTCGCGCTGGTGTTGATTGGCTAGAAGCCGGAACGCCTTTCATTCTCGCCGAAGGATTGCACGGAGTAAAAGCACTTCGCGCTGAGTTTCCAAACCACCCAATTGTTGCTGATCTAAAGACAATGGACGGTGGTTATCTCGAAGCTGAGATGATGGCAAAGGCAGGAGCAACGCATGTAGTTGTTATGGCTCGCTCACATCCAGAAACAATCAAGTGTGTAGTTCAAGCAGGTCATGATTTTGGTGCAAAGGTAATGGGCGACAACCTTGGTTGTCCCGATATGGTCCAAGGCGCCCGAGAATTAGAAGAACTTGGTTGTGACATGGTGATTCACCATATTGGTTATGACGAGCGCCGTGGAATTGCCGCCGCCGGCCATCGGATGCCAAATCCATTAGATCAACTCCGTGAGGTTGTTGATGCGGTATCAGTTCCAGTTCAAGCAGTTGGTGGTTTATCGCTCGAACAAGCGATCGCCTGCCCTTCATATGGCGCACCACTAGTTGTAATTGGCGCTCCCCTAGCCATCGATGCAGATTCGTTTAGCCGCGGCGCTGGAAATGTAGAAGAAGTTTTGCGCAAGATCTGTGAAGCAGTCCATGGCTTTGGCGATGTAAAAGTAAAGAATGAGAAGTAAGGATGAAATCACTAGCGGTTGTTAACTTTTCTTCTGAGCCACATTCTGTTGAAGTACGCGAGGTAGAGCGCCCAACTCCTGGGCCAGAAGATGTAATTCTGAAAGTGGAAGCTGCTTCTGTCTGCGGTTCAGACTTGCACCAATGGGAAGGCACCAACTCTTGGCCGGTTAATTATCCAGTAGTTTTGGGCCACGAATTTGCTGGCGTAGTAGATGAAGTTGGCGAGCGAGTGGTGGGCTGGAAAGTTGGCGATCGCGTTGTCTCAGAAACTGCTGCCGAAGTGAATATGCATGGTGCGATGTCACGTCAAGGCCTTTATAACTTAGATCCAAGCCGAAAAGGCTTTGGCTATGGGGTAAATGGCGCAATGACACGTTACACAAAGGTGGCATCACGTTTGCTTCACAAGATTCCAGATTCAGTTTCCTTTGATCACGCATCAATGACCGAGCCATGTTCAGTTGCATACTCGGCAACTATTGCACCAGGACATGTTCGTCCGGGAGATCGCATCCTTGTATTAGGACCTGGACCAATTGGAATTCTCTCTGCAGCAATGGCACGTATGGCTGGCGCCCAAGTTGCAATCGTTGGTCTTGATCGCGATAAAGCTCGCTTAGAGGTAGCAAAGAAATATGGCTGCGATGTAATTATTGGCGATCCAAAAGAATGGGCGATGACTGTCGATGGTCTTGGCGTCGATGGCGTTGTCGATGCGGCTGGCGTCTCTGCAACGCTAAAGATTGCGTTAGAAACAATTCGACCCAATGGCTGGATCTCCAAAGTTGGCTGGGGACCACAACCAGTTAACTTCTCACTAGATCCACTAGTACAAAAGAATGTTCGCCTAGAAGGTTCCTTTAGCCACAACTGGCCAATGTGGGAGCGCGTACTTCGAATGCTCGGTACCAAGCAATTAGATCTAACTCCAGTTCTTGGCGGCACCTTCCCAGTAGAGCAATGGCAGACCGCTTTTGAAAAGATGCACTCTGGTGAATTCATCAAGTCTGTTATTAAGCCGGCCTAAATATTATGCGCTTAAGAGATAAGGTCGTAATTATTACCGGTGGCACATCTGGAATTGGCGCTGCCCTTGCTCGTGTGGTCGTTCGTGAAGGTGGAAAAGTATTAATTACCGGCATAGTTGAATCTGAAGGCAAGGCTTTGGTCGCAGAACTTGGATCCAACGCATCGCTCTCAATTGCCGATCTGCTTGATCCAAATAGCCCTAAGAAGATTGCCGCAGATTGCGTGGCTGCCTTTGGCCGTATCGATTCACTTGTTAATTGCGCGGCAATGTTTGATCAATCAAATGTAGAGAACTTAGATTACGAAAATTACCTAAAGATGATGCAAGTAAATCTGCATGCTCCGCTCTTTTTAATCCAAGCTTGTTTCCCAGAGCTAAAGAAGAATAAGGGCGCAGTTCTAAATATCGGCTCTGTAAATGCCCATGCGGGCGAAGCGAATCTCTTGGCATACTCAATGAGCAAAGGCGCGATGGTCACTATGACTCGCAATCTTGGTAACGCTAATGGCGTTAAAGGCGTTCGAGTAAATCAAATTAACCCTGGTTGGATTTTGACCGATCGGGAGAAGAAGATGAAAGTTGAACAAGGCATGCCAGAAGGTTGGTGGAATAACTTGCCTAAATCTGATGTGCCATTTGGAACCATGAGCACGCCAGAACAACTTGCTGAAGGTTGCCTCTATTGGATAAGTGATGAATCAATTCCATTTACCGCAACAGTCTTAGACCTAGAACAATTCACATTCATTGGTAGAAATCCGGAGAAGAATTAATGAGCACCAAACCACAGATCGCCGCTTTTCCAAAGGGTTGGATTAAAGATCTAGTAGCCCCAGATAAGTTATCAATTTACGAGTGGATTGATATGGCTGGCGCCATGGAGATTCCAGGCCTTGAGATGTATAACAACTTTCACGACTTTAAAGATGAAGCCAATTGGCCAAAGATTCGTAAATATGTCGAAGCGGCTGGAATGACTATTCCAATGATGTGCTGCTCCCCTGATTTCACCATTCCAGATCCAGAGCTTCGCCAAAAGCAGGTCGATCACGAGATCCATTCGATTCGCATGTCAGCCGAACTTGGCGCAAAACTCTGTCGCGTTCTATCTGGCCAACGCCGCAAAGATATAACTCGCGAAGGAGGTATGGGCTATGTCGTTGATTCGATTGAAAAGTGTCTGGTTGAGGCTGAAAAACTCGGCGTTACCTTGGTTATTGAAAACCACTACAAAGATGATTTCTGGACCGAGCCTGAGTTTGCTCAGATGATGGATGTCTTTGTTGATTTAGTAAACCGAATTGATTCACCTATCTTTGGCGTGCAATTTGATCCATCAAATGCCATTGCCGCTGGTGAAGAACCGCTTGAACTTTTGGAGAAGGTAAAGCACCGCGTTATCTCTATGGGCGCCTCTGATCGTTACCTGGCAAGTGGCACCATTGCAGACCTGCGCGCCCAAGAAGGTGGCACCGCTGGTTATGTTTCATTCTTCAAGCATGGCGTTATCGGTAAAGGGCTAAATGATTACGATGCAATCTTTAGAATCCTAAAGAGCGTTGGCTTTACCGGCTGGGTTTCAATTGAAGATGGCGTTGATGGCATGGGACAGATGATTGAAAGCGCTAATTTCCTTAAGTCAAAGATCAATGAGGTGTGGGGCTAAATGGAACACGATCTACAAGAGCTTCGAAAGATATTCACTTCCGCCCTCGCATCTGACTGTTTAGATGCTCTTGGTTACACAAACCAAGTTCTTGCTGAAGATATCAAGATGATCTCTGGCAGCGGAATCATGATGGGATATGCCTTCCCGGTTCGCCTTGAAGAAGTTTTTGATTTCCCAGAAGTTCCATATGTTGGCTTATTAAAAGCGCTAGATGCCGTCCAAACCGATCAGGTTTACGTAACTCCAACAAATCGTACTGGCCGCGCCGCATTCTGGGGTGAGCTCCTATCAACTGCGTGCGCGTTCAAGGGTGTTGCTGGTGCACTTACTGATGGTCCAACTCGCGACCTTTCACGTACTGATGCAATGGGTTTTAAGATCTTTGCAACCGGAACTCTCCCAGTAGATATCAATGGCCGCTATGAAGTTGTGGAACATAACGTTCCAGGAGTTATCGATGGTGTGACTATTAATCCTGGGGATCTTATTGTTGGCGATAGCGATGGTGTGACAATCGTGCCAAAGGCGGCAATCGATGCGGTGGTTGAGCGAGTAATTGAGAAGAACTCAGGTGAGAATCTATTTAGAAAGGCGGTCAAAGAGGGAATGTCCCCTTCGGCCGCCTTTGCTAAGTACGGTGTTCTTTAAGAGCAGAGAGCCTTTAATTCGGCAAAGATCTGATCGATCTCAGCCTTTTGCTTTTCATCTAATTTAAAGATAACTGGACCGCGCTGCTTGGTTGAAGTAAAAATCCCCTGCTTAACAAGTAAATACTTCTCAACTGCTACGTACGCATCCAAGTTGATCTGATATCCAACAAGCCTAGCGACACATGCATGAATCTTTTGTGCGCGGTCAATTTCGCCAGCCTCAAGAACGTTCCATAACTTCACAATTGCCCAAATAATGTCAGCCCCTGGCATCGTTCCAAATAATCCAAGTGGATGAGTATCAATTAAATCAAGGCCACTTTGTCCTTCAAAGACAAGAGCTTGCCCCTGTGCCACATTCTGAAGTTCTTGCATTCGATCTTTAACTGGCTTTGCCTCTGGCTTAAATTGCACTCGTTTATTTCCATACTCGGATAAAAGCTTTTCGTATAGCGAGATTGAAAGTGGTTGCCCCATGTAATTGCTGGCATCTTGAACAATTACCGGAATCTTGACGCTATCGATGATTGATCGGTAGTAGTTATAGATCTCATCTTCAGTAGCTGGGAAGGAAGTTGGCGGCGTTGCCATGAGTGCGGCAGCGCCATCTATTTCGGCAAACTTTGCTAATCGCACAGCAATTGCCGTGCTCTCTGCTCCCACGCTTGCCACAAGCGGAGCTCTACCAGCTAATAGTTTTAACGTTAATTGCCATTGCTCTCGACGTTCATCATGGCTAAAGCGCAAAACTTCTGAAACCATTGCAAGAACAATTCCAACGCTTCCTTCTCCAAGGAGCCAATCGATCTCTTTGGCTAATACCTCTGAATCGATATTTTCATCGACATCTAGGGGCATCTGTATTACTGGGTATACGCCTCTGATCATTAAATAAGGTTAAGGAAGTTTTAACCCTTTAGCGATCCAGATAGCAGACCACGCAAGAAGTAACGACCTAGGAACATATAAACCAACAAGGTTGGGATCGAAACAATCAGCGAAGCTGTCATGTTGTTTCCGTAATAAACCTGATTACCTGAACCGGTAATGAAGTTTAGTGCGGTAGTTGCAACAGCAAGCTTTGGTGATCCACCTGTAAGGAAGATCGCGAAGAGGAAGTCATTCCAAGCAGAGGTGAACTGCCAGATCAGAACAACAACGAATCCTGGGATTGATAGCGGCAAGATGATTGTGCGGAAGATTCGAACCATTCCGGCGCCATCAACACGAGCAGCCTCGATCAATTCATTTGGAATTGCTGCGTAGTAGTTACGGAAGATCAAAGTACAGATCGGAATACCGTAGATAACGTGAGCAACAACCAAAACGTAAATCGTTCCACCAATTCCAGCCCAGTGGTTGAACTGAGTCAAAGGAATCATGATTGCTTGGTAAGGAATAAACATTCCGAATAGGAAGAGTGTGAAGATAAAGGTTGAACCCTTGAACTTCCACTTTGCAAATACGAAACCGTTAATGGATCCGACAATTGCAGAAATGATTGAAGACTGAAGCACGAAGAAGAGAGTGCGCTGCATTGGCTCGCGCAAGACCTTCCAAGTTGGACCCCAGGCACCAAAGTTCAGATGGCTCGGTGGTAGGAAAGCCGCTGATTGTGTAACGCCAGTAATTCCTTTAACTGAGTTAACAACCATGATGTAAATAGGAAGAGCTGCGATAACAAAAAGGATTGTTAGCGCGATATAGCGGAAGACCAACCAAAATTGGCCAACGCCATCAAGCTTCTTCTTATTCCGGGAAATATCCTTAGATTGCGTTACGCGATCGACTAGGTCAGAACTCATTACTTCATCTCCTCTGTCTTATTCACGTAAATCAAGTATGGAATAACTACAACAGCAATAATTACCAAGATAACCATGGCAATCGCCGAGCCCTTTGCGTAATTCTGGAAATCGAAGATAACTTGCCACATATAAATTGCAAGAACCTTTGTTACATAAGACTTTGTAGCAATACCGTAAATTAAATCAAAGACCTTCATAGAAATATGGCCCAAGATAATAAGAACGGTTAGAAAAGTTGGCTTTAGCTGTGGGAAGAGGATGTGGCGATAAATCTTAAATTCGGTAGCACCATCTACTCGAGCTGCTTCGCGAAGGTCATCTGGGATTCCGCGGAACCCGGCAAGGAAGAGCGCCATTACATAACCTGACATCTGCCAGATTGCAGGTAAGGCCATCGCATACATCGATGCCTTCTCTGATGAGTACCAATCGTTTTGCAAGAAATTTAAATGCGCCATGTGGAAGAGGTGATTAAGACCTGTTCCCTTGTCATCGCGAGCTGAGTCCATCAACCATCGCCAAGAAGTTCCCATTGCGATAAATGAGATTGCCATTGGATAGAGATAGATCGAACGGAAGAAACCTTCTCCGCGAATTCCTTTTTCAAGGAGTAGCGACATGATCAAACCGGAGAGCAAAGTTCCGAACATAAAGACCACGGTGAACTTCATCAAGTTGCCAAAAGCATGAGTAAATTCTGGATCTTCTAGAAGTCCAGTGAAGTTCTTTAAGCCAGCAAAACTATTATCTTTCGACCAAGCATTAGTGCGGTTACTTAGCGAGAATTTAAGTGTCCAGCCGATCATTCCGTATACGAAGACTGCTACTGCAATGATTGAAGGTAGAACGAAGAAGAATCCACCCCACGGACTTGAAATTCTCTTCTTGCGGCTAAGTGTTAGCGCCACTAGTTACACGCACCTCTCAAAAAATTTTATGACCAGTTCGGAAGTATTCACGAACTCTAGTCGTATATATGCCCTATAACTGCAAATTCTGGTGGGGATTTACCCCCACCAGAATCTTTGCAATTTCTTGCTAGTTCTTCTTACTGGTGAAACTAAGGCAGCTTATGCAGCAGCGTTAGCCTTGTAAGCAGCAACAAGAGCCTTAACTAGGCCAGCCTTGTCCTTGCCTCCACCTGTGTAGAACTTGCCGACTGCTGAGTCGTATGCAGCCATTCCAGCGTTTCCGTAGTTAACGCCGTGAACAGTTGAACCAACTAGTGTGTCGACTTTCCATTCCTTCATAGCAGCTTGTAGGTAGCTGTCATAAAGTGCTGGGTTTGAATCCTTACGGACTGCAATTGAACCCTTCTTAGGGTTGAACGCATCTTGTCCTGCAAGTGATCCGCAAACCTTAAGCCATGCAATACCTGCATCGCGGTTTACAGCACCCTTTGGAAGTGTGAATGAGTCTGATAGCCACATGTAAACAGGTGACTTATCAACTGAGTTTGGAGCTGGTGCCCATGTGTAATCAGTACCTAGCTTTAGGCCGTCTGATTGCCATTGTGATGAAGCCCAGTCACCCATGATGAAGTAAAGAGCCTTGCCACCAGTTACAAGCTTGCCAGCATCTGGCCAGTCAAGTGACTTTGAAGCATTTCCGTAAGAAAGAATCTTTCCTAGGTTATCTACTGCCTTTGATACTTCTGGAGATGTCCAGGCTGTTTTGCCCTTCCATAGACCGTCGTACTTAGCAGCTCCCATTGTTCCAAGAAGAACAACATCGAATAGGTGAGCAATCGCCCAGTCGCCGTTACCAGCTAGTGCGATTCCGTCAATGCCAGCCTTCTTAGCCTTAGCCATGTCAGCAATCATTGCTTCGATTGTCTTTGGTGCAGCCTTTACGCCGACCTTCTTAGCTGTTGCTGGGTTCCACCATAGAACGTTTGCACGGTGGATGTTTACAGGAACAGAGTAAATCTTTCCGTTTGTTGTAAGTGTCTTAATAAGACCAGCTGGGAATACTTTGTCCCAACCTTCTTGCTTGTAAAGGAATGTTAGGTCTTCAACTTGACCAGCCTTTACGTATGAAGAAAGTTCTGCACCAGCGTGAGCTTGGAAAGTATCAGGTGGGTTACCTGCAGCCATACGTGATACAAGAACACCCTTTGCGTTAACGCCAGCAGCACCAGCTACTGATGCGTTGATAAATGGTGTGTCTGGGTTTTGCTTTGTGAACTCTGAGGTCATTCCTGCAAGACCTGCAGCTTCTCCGCCTGATGCCCACCAGGTGAAGATTTCTAATTGCTTATTTGTAGCAGCGTGTGATGCTGGAACTGTTGTTGCAACAAGTGCACCAACCGCAGCAAGAACGATTGCTAGTTTTGACTTTTTTAGCATTCAGTTTCCATTCTACGTAGAAGTAGGTTTATGCAAGGCTGCCCCTGCACTTAGGTGCAATCTTTGGGGTAGGGGTGATTATTTTCAACATATTTTGCCCATTTCGGGATAACGCTTTCGTTATCAAAAATGGGCAATTTTGGACTAATCCAAGGAAAATCTGAGCCTAAATTTCGTCCCGATTGAAGAGATATTGGGGCTGATAGCCGAAGGTATCGATAAATGCCTGGCTAGATAGCGGGGCTTTATGACCCGAAATATCGCCACGGACCTCGCTCTTTGGGTGGAATCTGGCCATCAATTCTGCGGTCGGCTTTTTAGCCATCGTATCTGGGGCAGCAAAGTTAAATGCATGGGCGCCTTTTATATCGCTCTTCAAAACAACTTCGATCGCGGCAGTTGCATCGCGCAAATCTAAATAGGTCCAAAGGATTTTCGAAACAATTCCTGGTGGAAACCTTGGGTTCTCATCTAGTACTTGGCCAGTTTCTTCTAATTCAAAACGGCGTGCCAGCTCCAAAGTCTTATCCGGCATATTCGTCCAGGGAAAACGCATTGCAACAAAAGCTGTGTCACAACGCTTGGACCACATTTTTGCCGAAAGTTCATTTACTTCCTTTGAAAGTGCATAACTCTCTTCGTAAATCATCGGGTGCGATTCATCTACTGGAACAAAAAGCGGTGAGGTCCATTCATCGGAATAAGCAAAGCCATAGGCCGAAAGACTTGAGGCATAAACAACAGTTTTAACTTTTGCTTGGGCTGCAGCAGTAAATACTGCGAAGGTAGAAACTGTGTTGTTCTTAAATACTTCATACTGACGAACATCGATTGGGTTTGGTATAGCTCCCAAGTGCACGACGCCATCGGCGCCAGCAATAACACTGTCACAGAAAGCCAGATCGCTGATGTCGCCAACAACAATCTTTACGCCTTCTACTTCCCCAGCTTTGCGATCAACGCCAACTACTTCATGCCCCTGGCTTGCTAGAAACTTTGCAGTGTGGCTTCCGAGTAATCCGGTAGCGCCAGTTACGACAATCTTCATTTACTTTCCAATGCCTGCTGTGAGTCCATTTACTAATTGTCGCTGGAAGATTAGATATACCGCAACAGCTGGAATGGCAGAAACTATTGAACCTGCCATAAGAACCGGAATATCAGTTACTCGTCCAGCAGATAGGGCGCCCAAGCCAACGGTAATAGTTCTGTAGGCAGGCTCTTGGATAAAGAGCAACCCAACTAATAGGTCATCCCAAATCTGAATAAATTGAAGGACCACAACCGTGATAATTGCAGGTACCGCAAGGGGCAAAGCGATGCGGATAAACGTTCCGTAATAGCTCAAGCCATCAACAACAGAGGCCTCTACGAGATCATCCGGAATGCCTCGGAAATATGATGTCATCAAGAAAGTTGCAAATGGCGTGCCGAGGGCGGCATAGACAAAGATCGCTCCCCAATAGCCACTAAGTAAATTCAATTTACTTGCATTGATATAGGCCGGGATGATGATTGATTGCAGCGGAATAAGCATCGCCCCAACAATTCCAACGAAGATTACCGGTGACGCCTTTGATCGCAATTTAGCCATCGCAAATCCGGCCATCGTTGAAACGATCAGAATTATCACGATTGATCCAGCGCAAACAATTGTGGAATTTAGAAGTTGCTTACCAACTGGCAGAACTGAAAAAAGTTTTTTCCAGGAATCAAGCGAATGTCCTGGCGCACCAAAATACTGCGCCTTAGATTTGAGAGAAGTGCTGATCATGAAAAAGAATGGGTAGAGCATCACAATCGCCAGAATTACCATCGATATAAAAGCAATTACTTTCTTTAACCCAAAACGATTGCTTCTCATTTGTTAGTCCTCGCTTCTCATCAAAAGAAGTTGACCGATTCCTAGAATAGCCATCATGATGAAGAGGATGACCCCTAGCATTGCGCCCGTTCCAAATTCACCGCGTGAGAATGCGCTTTGATAGATAAAAAACTCCAAGGTGGTTGTACCAAATCCCGGCCCACCTCCGGTCATAACGAAGATCAAGCTAAAGAGCGCAGTAAAGGCGCTAATGACAGTAATGATGAAAGAGAATTGAATGAAACGGCGCAATTGCGGCAAGGTAATACTTCGGAAGATTCGAAAGTTTCCGGCGCCATCCATTCGAGCTGCTTCATTTAGAGATTGATCCAAAGTGGCCATACCAGTCAAGAAAATAATCGTATTAGTTCCCACCATCGACCAAATAAAAGTAATTCCTACCGCGAAGAGCGCACCTTGTTCTGAGGAGAGGAAATCGGTCTTGATGAATCCGAGGCCGATGCTACGTAGAAGACCATTTAGCAACCCCTCTTGCGCAAAGAAGCGCATCGAAACCATTCCGATGACAACCCAAGAGATGGCGGTTGGCAGAAAATAAATACTTCGAAAGATACGCCAGCCGTAAACCTTTTCATTTAATAAAAAGGCTACGCCCATTGGGAAGAGAATTGCTATCGGAACTCCAAGTAAAAGAAAGCCATTATTTTGAAGTACCCGCCAGAAAATTGGATTGTGGAGCTCGTGATTGTAAGTGCTCACACCATGCCAGATTGAAGTTATGCCGTTCCATTCCGTGAATGAAAAGAAGCCGGCCTGAATAATTGGGATTCCCAAAAATGCGGCGACCAAAATGAAAGCTGGTAACGAAAATAAAATTCCCGACCGTCGGCGCTGCCTAAAGAGCGGACTCGCCTTTTTCATTGCCGGTTTTGATTCCTAACTTCTGTGAGAGTAAAGATGGGGACCAATTTATATTAGTCCCCACCCCGAATTACTTAACTGACTTTAGTTGTAGGAAGCTCCGCGCTTTGCAGCAGGAAGATTCTTCCAAACTTGAGTCATCTGCTTTAACCCATCGGCTACAGATGTCTTACCTCCGAGAATAGAAGGCAAGATCTTATTACCTGCATCAACAACATCACCTTGAAGGACGTTATCAAGCATTGGGTAACGAGTGAAACCTTGCTTTGAAGCAAAGTCCAACATCTGTTGGTTGACTGGGTTTGAGGTCGATGAACCATTTACGTTAGGGATTAAGCCAACGCCATCAACAATCTTTGCTGCATCCATAGTTGTCATCCAAGTAAGGAATGCACCAGCGGCCTTTTGGTTCTTTGAATAGTTGGTCATAGCAAGGCCTTGACCAGCAAATTCAACGACGCCCTTGATTGGCTTATCTGAGAATGGAGGGATGAATGCTGCAACGTTTGTCTTCATCGCATCAGTGAACTTCTTGGTATCCCAAGTTCCGTCGATGATCATTGCAGCTTTTCCGCCGATGAAATCTTCAACGTTATTGGTCTTGGTCAATACGTCAGCATTTGTGCAACCCTTTGTCTTAAGTGCTGCGTACTTGTTGTAAGAATCAACATTCTTTGCTGAGTTCCATTGATTTGCGCCACTGTAAAGATCGCGAAGACCGGAAACAGATGATTGCCCGATCGCAATGTAGCTCGCGTCATACCAAGGGTAGTAAAGCGCGCCAAGGCTCTGGCCACCATTACCGTAAACAATTGGGGTGTATCCAGCGCTCTTTAGCTTTGTACATGCAGAGTAAAGATCGTTCCAGTTTGTTGGAACACTCTTTACGCCGGCCTTTGCAAAGGCTGCCTTGTTATAAAAACCAATGTAGAACTGACGGTCGAACGGCATTACATAAGGTCCATTCTTGGCATCAAAATTATTTGCAGACCAATTTAGTGAACCTTCATTTGCGAGTGCCGCATCAGAAACTACGCCCTTAAGATTTTGCAGGTAGCTCTTGTATTGAAGCGCAAAAAGACCAGTCCACATTAGTGCTAGATCTGGACCCTTCTTTGAAACTGCTGCTGCTTGAAGCAGAGCGAAATAGTTATCACCAGGTTGATCAACTAGTTTGAAAGTTACACCTGGGTTCTTCTTGGAATATGCATCTGTTAGCGCCTTAACTGCCTCAGCATTCTGAGTTGTACCAAGGTTGTGCCAGATGGTAATTGTTGTACCTGCAGCTTGTGCTGAAGTCAGTGACGTTCCAATACCCGCAACAAGTAGCGCGGCTGAAACAACGCCAGCGAGTAGAGATTTTCTGCGCATTCCTTCTCCTTAATCCGGACCGCTTCAAAAAGGCAGAAGTCGGCTCATTTGTTTAAGGAACTTTAGAGTGTAGATCGCCTCTTGCATATAACCATCGTGGTTAAATTCTGATTACAAAATGAATTAAGAACGGCCAACAACTGGAGGAATGAAGCGCATTTGCGCCTGATTTTTTGGGCGAAGGAAATCTAAGTCACATCCAAGGTCTGCTTGCATGACGTGACTTTGATAAAGCGCCGGCCAGCCTCGCAAATGTTCAGAAATTGGCGCTGTCCAATTTTTCTTTCGAGTTGTTAACTCTTCTGCCGAAACCAATAAATTTAACGAACCGGAAAGAACGTCTAGTTCTATTAGATCACCATCTTGGACTAATCCCAATGGGCCACCAACTGCCGATTCGGGTGCCACATGGAGGACGCAGGTTCCAAAGGATGTTCCGCTCATTCGAGCATCTGAAATTCGGACCATATCTAAAACGCCGGCTTCTAATAATCGCTTTGGAACTGGGATCATCCCCCACTCTGGCATCCCAGGAACTCCCACTGGACCACAATCCTTTAATACCAAAACGCTATCTTTTGTAATTTCTAAATCTGGATCATCAATTCTGGTGCGCATATCTTGATATCCATGAAAGACGACAGCTGGGCCGGTGTGCTTTAAAAGCTCGTTTGATGCTGCCGAAACTTTTATAACTGCGCCATTTGGAGCGAGTGATCCTTTGACAATTGCAAAGGCGGCTGTGGGGTAGGTTGGATCTTTTGAATTTCGAATTGAAGAGTTTTTACTTTCGGCGCCAATGATAATTTCTTTCCAGCTCTGCCCAGTCAGAGTCTTTTCTGACAACTCAAAGTGCTCTGCAATTTCACTTACGAGCGCAGGAAGGCCGCCAGCGCTATTGAAATCTTGAATCATCTGTGCACCAGATGGCTCGACATCTGCAAGTACAGCAATTCCTTTACCAAGATCATTTATCTGATCAATCGATAACCCACCCGCAATTCGCCCAGAGAGTGCGAGAAGATGGATGATTGCATTTGTCGACCCCCCACAAGCATGCAAAGTGCGCATTGCATTTCTAAAAGCGCCGGGGGTCATGATTGAGGCTGGTGTGCGATTTTTCCTCACCATCTCCACAATCGCTCTGCCCGAATTAAAAGCTGCAACTACGCGCGCCGGATCATTCTCTGGGATTACTGAAGTTCCAGGGAGCGACATTCCAAGTGCTTCCACCATGAGCGCTACTGAAGAAGCGGTTCCCATTGTGTTGCACGCCCCAAGGCCACAATTTAGACAGCTTTCAAATTCTTTCCATTCCTTTTCAGAAATTTTCTTAGCGCGGTAATCTGACCAAGTTCGCCATAGATCAGTACCCGTTCCAATTCGCTTACCTTTGAATTGCGCAATCGGCCTAGCTCCTGCGGTAAACATGATTGTTGGCAAGTCGGTGCTAATCGCTCCCATAAGTGCACCAGGAACACTTTTATCGCAATTAGCAAGTAATACAACTCCATCTAGTGGATTTGAACGAAGATACTCCTCTACTTCCATAGAGAGCATATTTCGATAAAGCATCGCACTTGGCTTCATTAAATCTTCGCCAAGAGACATAACTGGAAAGACAACCGGAATTCCACCAGCTTCGGTGATTCCTCTTTTTAATTCCGGGATGAAATTTCTAAGCGGCAAATTGCAAGGATTTAATTCACTTGAAGAATCTGCTATTCCAATAATTGGCTTGGTGTTATCCGCCAAAACCTCTTGGCCTATCGCCGCCATCACTACGCGGTGCGAGAGAGCTACTTCATCATCTCCCGAGAACCACTCATCGCTGCGTAACTTGCTCACCTTTGGAAGTCTACCCTTGCTTTGATAATTAACTGCAGCAGGTATTATCTATTTCACTATGAAAGCACTCTTTACTTCTGGCGATAAGAAAGCCGAACTTCTTGAAGTTTCAGACCCAATACCTGCGTCTGGTGAAATTCTCGTAAAACCAATCCTTGCCGGCATTTGTGGAACTGATCTCGAAATTATTGCCGGTGATGGTGATCCAGCTTTCGTTAAATATCCCTCGAGTTTGGGACATGAGTGGGTTGGGGAAGTTATTGGAGTCGGTGCGGGAGTTACTTCCCCTGCTATTGGTAGTCGAATAGTTGTTACTGGAATCATTCCTTGCCAAAACTGTTTTGAATGCGAAAATGGTGACACCAATCGCTGCCTTACTTACGATGAAATTGGATTCACAAGACCTGGCGCTGCTGCCGACTTAATTACCGTTCCAGCTTGGTTGGCCCATGAAGTTAAGAGCTCAGTGACTAATGAGACCGCGGTTCTTGCAGAACCAACCGCAGTTGTCACACAGGCATTTATCAAGGCGAAGCCAAAGCCGGGCGCAAAAGTTTTAATTATTGGCGATGGCACAATCGCTTTGATTGCGGCAACTATGGCAAAAACATATTCCGCAAAGGTCGTTCACATGCTTGGCCTTAAATCGGGACAAGAAGAAATTGCCGCCGGTGCGGGAGTAGATTTTTTCTTAACTTCTGCAACCTCAGATAAATATGACCTGATAATTGAAGCCGCCGGCGCAACAAGCCGAATTGAGGCAGCCGTGCGTCAACTCGTACGTGGTGGCACTCTGGTTTTACTTGGCTACCCAGGATTTGGGAAGAGCGCTGCCATCTTGATTGATGATGTGATCAATAATGATTTAAACATTATTGGTTCCTTTGGATCGTCACTAAGTGCTTGGAAGAAGTGCGTTGAACTAATGAACTCTGGCGCTTTGGATTTAACTAATTTAGTGACTCATAAATTTGCGCTTGCAGATTTTGAAGCTGCGCTAGATGCCCTGAAAAATGCACCGGCACCTCGCGGCAAAGTCGCGCTGGTTGTTGAGGGTTAAGCAAACCTCTGAGATAAGCCGCCGTCGATAATCCAATCGGCGCCATTAACAAATGAGGCATCATCTGTCAGCAGGAAAGTAACTACCTTTGCAATTTCTGAAGGTTGAGCCATTCGACCCATTGGTTGGACGGAGAGAGCTTCGGCGCGCTTTTCAGGGTTCTTAACAAAGTAATCCTCAACCATGGGCGTCAAGGTAAACCCTGGAAGAACGGAGTTCACGCGGATTCCATGCTTGGCTTCATCTAACGAAAGGTTACGAGTTAGGCCAATAATTCCTGCCTTGGCTGCGGCATATGGGAAGTAATTCATATATGACATGCGGGCGTGGATGGAAGAGATGTTAACGATTGAACCAAATTTATTCTTACGCATAGCTGGAAGAACTAATTTTGAATTAGTCCAGACGCTTTTGAAATCAACGTTCATAAAATCTTCCCACTCGGCCTCAGTCATTTCGACCGGATCGTTGTAGGCATTTCTTCCTGCATTATTTACTAGACCATAAACATCGCCGAACTCTTTGGTGATTGCGGCAAAAACAATTTGCATTGATTCGGTTTTTCCAACGTTGCCTTCGTGGAAGAAAGCTCGGTGGCCTTGGCTCTTTAATTCAGCCTCGTAAGCCTTTCCTTTTTCAACGTTTAAATCGCAAAATGAAACTTTGGAACCAGCTTCGGCGGCATCTAAAACTATTGCAGCGCCAATCCCATCAGCTCCGCCGGTTACATAAACGTGGCGATCTTTTAACTTCACTTGCGAGCCTCCCCGATTGCCTTTCTAAATTCTGCCACGCGATTAGCGATCTGATCTAGCCCACTATTTGTAAGTGGTCCACCTAAACCAAAACCAGAGCATCCGGCCTTTACCCATGAGTCAATGGAATCTACGGTAATTCCACCAGTGGCAAACCAAGTTTGACCTGGGAATGGATCACGGACAGATTTCAAATAATTTGGTCCAAGTGAGGATGCTGGAAAGAATTTGAGCATATCTGCGCCATGTCGAAGAGCATCGGCAACTTCTGTAGGAGTGGCAACGCCAGGGATAGAAATTAGATTGGCTTTCTTAGTTACTCGAATAACTTCTTTTGAAGTATGTGGTGAGATTACAAACTTTGCGCCCGCTTTTTTTCCATTTGCAACATGCTTCTTATTCATTGCAGTTCCAAGCCCAACTTGAGTACGGGAGTCACCGGCAAATTCTTCAATCAAATCAAAGACGCCCGGAGTAGTCGTGGTGAACTCGATTAAATCCACGCCAGCTTCAACGAGAGCTTTGGCAAAGGTTCGACCTTCTTCGGTGGTCTTGGTGCGGATGATGGCAACCAGCCCCGAATCAAAATTAACTGATGCGCTCATTTATTCTCCCCAAACTTCTTTTGGCAGAAGACCGCCAACTCCATTAACCATTCCGGCCCAGTCCCCCATCGTACTCGCGACAATTGCACCGCATTTGCTTCCCTGTTTTATGGCATCAACTAGTTCTAGCCCCGCTAATAATCCGCAAATGGTTCCGGAGATAAAGGCATCGCCAGAACCAACTGGATCAACAATCTTTACGACCTCAGGTTGGAAATCAAAGCGCTTGCCGTTGTGCATAATTCTCATCAACCCAGGTCCAGCAGTCATAATCAAAGTCTTAATACCTTTGCTTGCGGCAATTTTAAAATTCTCTTCTGGATCTTTAGTACCAAATACCAATTCATATTCATCCACGCCGCCTGTTAATAATTCAAGGTCATGCGCCAACTCCCGAAGGGTGTTCGAGGCTTTCTCTTCGCTCCACAATTTGCGGCGGATATTTAAATCAAAGCTGATTCGCAAATTATGTTTACGCCCAATTTCTAAGGCATGCGCCACGGTATCTCGCGCAGAATCAGAGAGGGCAACGGTAATTCCCGAGACATGGAGCCATCTCGAATTCTTGAGAACTTCTTCATCAATATCTGATGGTTGAAAAGTTGAGGCAGCGGCACATTTACGCAGGTATGTAACATCAAGTGGTTCTTCTTGGCCACGATTTCTAACCAGCGTTCCGGTGTAGTTATCGCTTCGCAAGAAGTGGCTGGTTTCCAAGCCTTCAGCCTTAAATTGAGCAAGGACGTTATCGCCAAGAAAATCTTTACCGAGTTTTGTTTGGTAATAAACATCTAGGCCAAGTCGATGAGCGGCAACAGCAACATTTCCTTCTGCGCCAGCGGCTGACATCGCATAGTTTCGTGCGGTCTTTACCGAATCGGTGTCGGTTGACATAAACAAGGCCATCGCCTCACCGAAGGTAAATAGATCAGCCATTAATTTTTACAACTAGTAAGTTGCGCGACCACCGGATATATCAAAGGTGAATCCGGTTGTGAATGAACAGGCCTTTGAAGCGGCAAAGGCGATTAACTCAGCAACCTCTTCTGGCTCGCCAAGACGGCCAACTGGAATCTTGCTAACCATATAATCCTGAACTTCTTTTGCCACTGTTGCATTAATAGGCGTGCGAATAACTGCAGGTGCAATGGCGTTGATGGTGATGCCAAATGTTGCAGCTTCCTTTGCTACGCCTTTAACAAATCCAATCAGCCCGGCCTTTGCAGTGTTGTAAGGAGACATTCCTGGATTGCCTTCTTTTCCAGCGATTGATGCCAAGTGAACAATTCGACCGTACTTTGCTTCTTTCATTGCCGGAAGAAGTGCCTGGGTTAACCAAATAGCACCGTAAAGATTAATTTCGATTGCGCGAATGAAATCAGCCCACTCAACGTTTTCGGCCATGATGCCGGTTTTGCCAGAAATTCCAGCAGAGTTTGCGAGCGCATGAACCTGGCCTACCTCTTTTTGAATCGCAGCGACGCAAGAGAGCACCGCATCCTGCTTTGAAATATCTAATTGCTTGTAAGTGGCTTTGCCACCAGCTGCGGTGATAGTTGCGACCGTCTCTTTTAGCCCCGCCTCATTCATATCCAAGGCGATCACATTTGCGCCTCTGTCCGCGAGCAAGATTGCGGCAGATTTTCCAATGCCACTTGCGGCGCCGGTAACGATAACGTTTTGGTTACTAAAACTCGTAAGGTCAACTTCACTCATGTGAACCATAGTAGCGGAGGGGGTCAATCCTTTATAGTCCGAGTATGACTCTTGAGATTTGGGATGACCGGGCCTGTCAGGTTGGCGAAGGTCCAGTAGCTATCGGTCCGAATAATGAATGGATCTGGTGGGTCGATATCTACAACAGCAAGGTCTACTTCAAGAATTTTGAGACGGGCGAGATCAACGGTTATGAAACCAACGAGCATGTTTCATTTGTAATTCCGTGTACCGATTACAGCCACATCTTGGGTACAGCCAATGGTCCGATCCGCCGCACGAAAGAAGGTGTGATCACCAAATTACAAACTCGCCCAGATGCAAATGGCAAAGCAGATTCTTTCCCAGAACGTTGGAATGATGCCAAGGTTGCACCGGATGGACATCTGTGGCTGGGATCAATGCCTTATGACTGGGCAGCGCATCCAAACGCATGTGGTCTCTATCGAATGAGTAAAGATGACCTTTCTATTAAGAAGATGGTCGATGGCATCTCACTTTCCAACGGTTTAGGTTGGACGAAAGATGGCAAGACGATGGTTTACGTCGACACCATGGCAAAGTCGATCGATACCTTTGATTACATCAACGGCGAAGTTTCAAACCGAAAAGTTCGCTGGCGGGTGACCGATGATTCACAAGGGCTACCAGATGGCTTATGTATGGATGCCGAAGATGGCGTCTGGGTCGCATTCTGGAGCGGTGGGGTCCTTCGTCACTTCGATAAAGATTTCAATTTAACCCAAGAGCTCGAAGTCGGCGTCCCAATGCCAACTTCTTGCGCCTTCGTTGGTAAAGATCTTGGAACTTTGATCATCACTTCTGCACATGATGGCGTAGAAAATCCTGGCAAAGACTGGGGTAAGACCTTTAGCTACCGACCAAAAGTTGGTGGCCTAGCACCTGTCCTTTTTCCAATTAAGTAAATAAATAGAAACGAGATAAATAAATGAGCAACTGGCCATCAACTCGCGATGCCCAAGGTCCGATGAAGAAATCGATAGCACTTCTTGGTAAGCAAGGCGTCCAATCACAAGATGCAGATGGCTTACCAGAGTCAGAAAAGCGATTTTCAGATGGCGCTCGCTGGAAGATCGAAATTCCTTCCGTTGAAGGTCCCGCTGCTTTTAAAGCCGTTTTAGATGAAGCCAAGAAGCGCAAACTTACAATCCACCGCATCTCACAAGGCTCCGGAATTATGTTGCAGACCGATGATGAAATTAAAGAGATGATCGCAATGGGCAAGAGCGAGAATATTGAGGTCTGTTTATTCGTTGGCCCACGTGCTTCATGGGATATCGGTAAGACTCCAGTGTCAGCATCAGGCGCAGTTGCTTATCCATCACTTCGCGGTGGCGATCAACTTCGTTATGCCGTTGAGGATGTATTACATGCAGCAGACCTTGGCCTTCGTTCGGTACTGGTTGGCGATGCTGGTTTATTAGATGTCCTTGGCAAGGCGCGCAAAAATGGCGATCTACCTGGTGATTTCATCCTCAAGACTTCAGTTGCTCTTACCTGCAATAACCCAGCAACCGCAAAGTTATATGAAGATCTAGGTGCCTCAACTCTTAACCTTTCAACAGATCTTTCACTCCAACAAATTGCGGCAATTCGCGCACAAGTTGATATTCCAGTTGATGTTTATGTTGAAGCGCCAGATGATTTTGGTGGCGCGGTTCGCCACTACGAAGTGCCAGATCTAGTTCGTGTTTCTTCACCGATCTATCTCAAGTTCACTGTTCGAAACTCCCCTGGTTTGTACCCAGCTGGTGGCCATATTCAAGGCATGATCGAAGCAACAGCGCGCGAGCGAGTTCGTCGGGCATCAATTGGCCACTCAATGCTTACGCGTTATGGTTTCGAGAAGTAATGCCGAATCTATTAATTTTTGGTGCAACTGGAACCTTAGGTGGAGCAACTGAGAAGAAATACAAAGCCGAAGGTTGGGATTCAATCTGCGGCGTTCGCAAAGTTGTAAATGACTGCGATGTCTTGTTGCCCCTTACAAAGGGCGCACTCGATCCTAAATTGGCTGGAAAGAAATTTGAATCAATTGTTTTTGCCCAAGGCGATAATGTAAACGGTTCAGTTATGGATGGTTCGCCAGAAGACTTAGCAAAACTCTTTGAAGCAAATGTGGCTTTTATTGCCAACACCATCTCTGCGCTTATGGCTCATGACTTAATCGCCGAAGGTGGCCGAGTTGTAATTATCTCTTCCCTCTGGGAACAACTTACTCGCCAAGAAAAGTTTGCTTACTCAGTAACCAAGGCTGCCGTGGGTGGCTTGGTTCGTTCTCTTGCAGTTGATCTTGGAAGAGCAAAGGGAATTTTGGTAAATGGCGTATTGCCAGGAATCGTAAATAGCCCAATGGTTGCGCGGACCTTAAAGCCAGAACAGATCAAAAATGTTTTGGATCAAACCCCAACCGGAAAACTTCCAACACCAGAAGATGTTGCTAACGCCATCTTTATGCTCGGCACTGATATCAATACCGGAATTTCTGGCCAGAGTATCTTTGTTGATCGCGGCTTTTCTATCGCCCGCACCATCTGATAAGTAAGTAAAAACTTGATATGAGCCAAGAACTACTGGATGAAGGTTCGGTTGTTGGTTATTTAAATTCACGAGGTTTAATAACTGGTGACGCCCAAGTTGAAGTGCTAACCGGTGGCGTCTCTTGTGTAGTTCTTGCAGTGCGTACTCCGGAAAAGAGTTTGGTTGTAAAGCAAGCCCTTCCAGAGCTGAAGGTGGCTTCAGTTTGGAAAGCTGATCAAAGACGTGCGATCGTTGAAGCCAATGCGATGAAACTCTTGCATTCCCTAACTCCACAAAGTGTTCCAGAGCTAATCGATTTAGATGCCGACACATTTACATTGACCATGTCTCGGCTTCCAGATTCATGCACCAATTGGAAGCTTGATTTACTAGATGGAGTAATTCATCCAAGCATTGGCGCCGACCTAGGTGAAATATTGGCTACTTGGCATAACTTTGGCGCCACAAATTCTCAAGTGCGCAGTGATTACTCCGAGGACTCACTCTTCGAGCAATTGCGCGTAACTCCCTTTTATCGCTCGGTTGCAAGAAAGAATCCCGGGCTAGCTGCTTCAATAGCGAAGTTAATCGAAGAGGTCACAACTGTTAAGTTAACTCTGGTTCACGGAGACTTCTCCCCTAAGAATATTTTGATAACAGCCGAGCACAAGCCAATAGTTTTGGATTTTGAGGTCGCCCATACCGGAAATCCAGTATTTGATCTCGCATTTGTAAGCGCACATCTGCTCTGTAAATTCTTGCGAACTTCCGACCCACTTGTCCGAAGCAAGATTCGTGATACCGCTATCAACTTTAGAGATTCTTATGCCAGAGATTCCAACTTAGAAATCGCTCCAAGCCTGGCGCAGCATGTGGCACTAATTGCACGGGCGCGAGTTGAGGGGGTTTCATTGGTTAATTACTTAGATGAAGCCGGACAAGCTCGAGTTTTGGCACTGAGCGCTACGGCACTTTCAAATGAAAATATTGCTTTTGAGGAGTTATTTGCATGATCATCGATAATTTAATTGGCTATCAAGTTCTAGATTCGCGCGGTCGTCCAACGGTTGCCGTAACAATAACTTTGGTTGATGGACAAGTGCATACCGCTAGAGTTCCCTCTGGCGCATCTACAGGCGCGCATGAAGCAAAAGAACTTCGTGATCAAGATGGTCTGGGCGTATTGCAAGCTTGTAAGAATATAAACGAAGTTATAGCCCCCAAGTTAATAGGCGCCGAGTGCGATCTGACCCACGCCGATGAAATACTCAAGAAATTAGATCCCTCTAGTGATCATCACGTTCTCGGAGCAAATGCCACACTTGCAGTTTCACTGGCCGTGACCAAAGCAAGCGCTGGTGCAAAAGGAATTTCCATGGCGCGACTATTTCAGCCAAAAGGTCCACTCTTAATTCCAATGCCAATGGTGAACATTCTCTCTGGCGGCGCACATGCAAATCGCACTATGGATATTCAAGATATCTTGGTACTTCCAAATGGGGCAAGCTCTTTTAATGAAGCAATAACGTGGGTAAGGGCTATTCGCGAGAATGCGGCAAAACGTGGTGCCAAAATTGGTCCAGCACACTTAATTGCTGATGAAGGTGGCCTCGGCCTTGCCTTTACATCTATCGATGCTGCTTGCGAATTTGTCACCAATTCCATCGAAGAAGTAGGTCTACAAGTTGGCTCACAAGTAAGCCTGGCGCTAGATATTGCTTCAACTCAATTTTTTGAAAATGGAAAGTACTCACTACCAACTATCGGAAGAGAATTCACTTCTTCCCAATTCGTTTCCTTCATGGCAAAACTAGTAAATGAACATCCGATCATTTCGATTGAAGATCCCCTAGCTGAAGATGATTGGGCCGCCTGGGCCGAGTTCACTTCTCAAGTTCCTGATTCTTTGCAGATACTTGGTGACGATTTGTTTACAACCAACCACACCCGCTTGGATCGTGGAATTGCCGAAAGCTCGGCCAATGCGATTCTGATTAAAGCCAATCAAAATGGGTTAGTTACTGATACTCACCATGTATTGCAGACCGCACAAGCAGCAGGATTTCGAACCGTCGTAAGCGCTCGAAGCGGTGAGACCGAAGATTCTTGGCTCGCAGATTTGGCTACCGGCTGGCGCGCAGAACAAATAAAGGTTGGCTCGACCCACGGCGCAGATCGCACCGCAAAGTGGAATCGCTTATTGGAACTAGAAGCGATTGAACAAACGGAGTTTGCTAAGCCGTTTTGATTTCTCCGTTACTTAATGCGAGTGGCGTGGAATGTAGCTGCCGGATGAGCCACGAAGGAAATCTAAATCTGCACCAAGGTGGGCTTGCTCGACAGTCTCGTAATACAACTTACCCCAGCCACGTGTGTATTTAGGTTCTGGTGCTTTCCACTCAGCTTTGCGCTTTGCCATCTCTTCTTCTGAGACCAAGATATTAATTGAACGATTTGGCACATTGAGTTCGATCATGTCGCCAGTTCTAGCAAGTGCAAGTGGTCCACCGACTGCGGCTTCAGGAGATGTATGTAATAGAACAGTTCCGTAAGCAGTACCTGACATACGTGCATCAGAGATGCGAACCATGTCGGTAATTCCCTGTTCGAGAAGTTTGCGCGGGATTGGCATATTTCCAACTTCTGGAAATCCTGGGAATCCACGAGGACCAGCATGCTTAAGAACTAGTACCGTATCTTTAGTAACTGGAAGATTCATATCTTCAGAGGCAATTAAATAATCTTCAATCTCTTCAAATACTAAAGCTGGTCCGGTGTGAACCATCAACTCTGGGGTTGCGGCGGAAACCTTTAAAACACAACCATCTGGTGCAAGTGATCCCTTGAGTACAACAATTCCAGAACCGGCCTTTTGGAATGGCGCCGATGCAGGTGTAATTACATCCTTATTCCAGGATTCAGCTTCTTTAATATTTTCCTTAACGCTCTTTCCAGAAACCGTGATGTGCTCGGTGTGGAGCATGCCTTCGATCTCCTTCATAACAGCAGGAAGGCCACCGGCATCAAAGAACTCTTCCATCAAATACTTTCCAGATGGCATCAAGTTAACGAGTACTGGTACTTCGCGGGCTAGGCGATCGAAATCATCTAGTTCAAGATCAACACCGATTCGTCCGGCGATTGCAAGTAGATGAACTACCGCATTCGTAGAACCACCGATTGCAGCATTTACTTTGATAGCATTTTCGAAAGCTTCGCGAGTTAGAACTGTTGAGAGTTTCTGATCGTCATAAACCATTTGAACAATACGACGGCCGGCTTCTTGTGAAGTTGAGAATCGGCGAGCATCCACGGCAGGGATTGCAGCAGAGCCTGGGAGTTGAACGCCAAGGGCTTCGGTCACGCAAGCCATAGTTGAGGCAGTTCCCATCGTCATACATGAACCATTTGAACGAGCAGAGCAAGATTCCATCTGGAAGAACTCTTCAATACTTAATTTGCCGGCGCGAATTTGTTCAGAGTATTTCCAAACGGCAGTTCCAGAACCTAGGGTTTCACCTTTGTAGCGACCGTTTAACATCGGTCCGCCAGTGATCATCAAAGTAGGTAGATCGACAGATGCTGCGCCCATCAACATTCCCGGTGGTGTCTTATCGCAACCTGCAAGAAGAATTACGCCATCTAAAGGATTAGAACGAATTAACTCTTCGGTCTCCATCGCAAGCAAGTTGCGCCAGAGCATTGTGGTTGGACGTTGCACTGGCTCGCCAAGTGACATCGTAGGAAATTCGAGTGGAAAACCGCCCGCTTCCCAGACTCCGCGCTTAACCGCTTCGGCAACGCGATCTAGGTGGGCATTGCAAGGATTTAGCTCTGACCAAGTTGTGGCAATTCCAATTACAGGTTTATCTGAGAAAACTTCGGAGCCAAAGCCCATATTACGAAAACGTTCGCGATAGATATATCCGTGCTTGCCTTCTGCCTTAAACCAATTTTCACTTCGGCGGGCATATTCCTTCTCGCTCACGGATTTCCAATCTCTCAAGATAAATAGTTTGATAGGCTCTTATTCTGATCCTTACGATCGGAAATCTACTAGAACTTGAAGCGAAAGGGAATGAGATGCGCATCGCACGTCTTGGTGAATTTAACCGCGAGAAGCCGGCTGTAATCGTTAGTGAAACCGAAGCGGTATTTATCGATGATGTGATCGCAGATTGGAACCGCGTTGAACTCGAAGCCGGTGCCTACGAGAAGGTTGCAAAGCTAGACCTTTCATCTCGCCCCCGGGTAAAGATTTCTGATTACCGACTAGGTTCACCAGTTGCTCGCCCAACAAAGGCAATTTGTGTTGGTCTTAATTACGCCCAACATGCGGCAGAAACCGGCGCTGAATCACCAAAAGAACCAATTATCTTTATGAAGGCGCCAGATACAGTTGTTGGTGGCAATGATGATGTAATTGTTCCGCCAAATTCAGAGAAGACGGATTATGAAGTTGAGATCTGTGTCGTAATGAAGAAGAAGGCGCTTTATCTAAAGTCACCAGAAGAGGCTAAGGATTACATCCTTGGTTACACGGTTTCTCAAGATGTCTCTGAACGCTATTGGCAAGTTGAACGTGGTGGCCAATGGGTAAAGGGAAAGTCTTTCCCAACCTTTAATCCGGTTGGTCCTTGGATTGTGACTACAGATGAGATGCCAAACCCAGAAAATCTTCGCGTCTGGTGCACCGTAGATGGTGAGACTCGTCAAGATTCAAATACCAATGACATGATCTTTGATATCTCTTACTGCGTTTGGTATATCTCCCAGGTTATGGAACTTTGCGCCGGCGATATCATCAACACTGGTACCCCGCAAGGTGTTGGTATGGGCTTCAAGCCAACCAAATATCTAAAAGGTGGCGAGACTGTTGTGACCGGCATTGATGGAATTGGCCAGATCACCAATCACTTCAAAAACTACCAAGCTTAATTATTTACCTTCCTAGAATGGGAAGGTTGCAAGGATGAAATACTCAGTTCCAGTCAGACCTTGACTTGAACAAGTTCCCCAATACATGACTCGCTTTGTGCCTGAAGGTACAACGCAAACATATTGCTTTCCATAAGGGGCAATAGTTCCGGCTGGGCCAGTTGCTCCCGCAGTTCCTGTTTCGCCCTTTGGTCCTGTCGCTCCCGGTGCGCCAGTTGCTCCCGGTGCGCCAGTTGCTCCCGTATCGCCTTTCAGTCCTTGTGGACCTTGAAGATGTCCAACATCATCCCAAGAAGTGGTCAACGTATTCCAAACCATTAGCGCACCATTCGCGACAATAATCCACGCATCACCGGGCGCCCCAATAAGCGCGGCTGATGTAAAAGCAGCGAGGGTGGCAAACGAGCCTTTCATATTTACTGCAACGCCAGGGATTCCTTGTGGTCCCGTTAAACCAATAGCACCTTGAATTCCCTGTGGCCCTTGTGGACCGGAAGCTCCTTGTGGACCGGAAGCTCCTTGTGGCCCTGTCAATCCATTCAACATTGCAGTCGATTGCGAAGTTCCATCTGGAAATTTAAGTGCTCTCGCAAGAGTTAGATAACCACGATCACCAAGTGCACCAATCGTAATATCCTGATCGGTAAGCGTCGATTTAAGTCCAGTACTTGTAAATTGAATATTTCCAATACGAAGTGAGTCAGCTCCATCTAGTAAAAGTGTGCCGGCATTAACCGTTAAGCCAGCTTGATTTCCGGTAACTTTATCTTGAATATAAAGCGTGCCGGGACCAAGTTGTAAAGATTTCCATCGTTTTTCAAAGGTGCCGATTGAAAACTTATTATCCTCCGTTGGAACAATATCTTCGCTTACGGCGCTCCACTTGGTATCTGCGCCGGGAGCACCGGTTGCTCCACAATCTCCTTTTACGCCGGTAGCACCGACTGCGCCAGTTGTTCCTGTCTCGCCATTCGACCCTGATGTTCCTGTCGCCCCAACTTTACAGACCGCACCATCATAAGCGCTTTGCACCAACTCTTTGGAAATAAAGTGCGTCGTACCAGTAGCTTCAGTTACTGCAAAACTTCCTGTTGCAGCAGCAAGCGTTAGCGATATTGAACTTACGATCAAAAGAGCTTTTGAAGATATTTGTAGGCTCATTTTACTTTCCAATTCTGGTTATTTGTCCGGTGAGTGCCGCCAAACTCAATGCTTGACCCCTAATGGGGTCATAGATTTCAATTTGATATTTAATTTTGGGAATTGCCAAGTAAACATTTGAGAGTCGATTAGCCGCATAAAAAACGATCGCCCCATCTGGATTTCGAAAACCAATATTTCCCGCGCTTGATGCTGCAATAATTCCATCGGAATAGGCGTTTTCTGATTTATAAGTTGCTATCTGACGGCTCGACCCTAATACGGATGTTTTTGAATGATTAACTTCGACATATCTAATTACTGTGCGATCAGAGCTTGAGGCATCTAACGTATATAAAGAGTTAACTTTTGGGCCAGCCCAAAAAACCGTCAACTTCTCGGATTTAACCAAAGTTTCCAATTGTCCTTGATTTAGTGCTATCTGGGCACTCAGCGCCTTTGTGCGCCAAGTTGAATTTTGATTCGAAGAATTGAATAAAGTTACCAAGGCGAAAAAAACTATAATTAGTGAAAGCGCAAAAATAAACATCGCGGTCCTAATTTGCCTTTGCAAACGGGTCCTTGAAACCTTGGATTTAGGCTCTTTTGCAATCAGCTCCATAATCGGACCCTATTAATCAAACCTCACGATTTCCTCACGATTTCCTCACGCTCAACTCTATTTTACGTACCCTCAAATTATTCTAAATAGGGTTAGCACTCGCTAAAAGGCCTCTCAGAATCCACGCGGCGCTAAAATTACTAATGAACAGCAAAGAGGAGTGGGTTCAGATCAAAAGCTCGAAAAATTTCTCAAATCCCTGCATTTAATAGAGAAATGTGAGCATCAAAATGGATGTCACCGAACATACAACACCACCAAATAACGTACTTCTCCTTGAAGACAATCCCGATGATCGGCTTTCGGTTAGATTGCATCTTGAGTTAATGGGCTTTGTCGTTTATGACACCCCTTCACCAATTGAAAGCCGCGAAATATTTGAACAGCACGATTTTAGTTTGGTAATTCTCCACCTTGGCCATGCTCAATTACAGAGTCTAGAAGTCTGTCGCTGGGTCCGTGCCGCCTCAACTGTTCCAATCATCATGCTAACTAGCCGCGATGAAGTCGTTGACGAAGAGATGGTTATGGGAGCTGGTGCCGATGATTACGTTTCAAAGCCAATCGATAGCAAGATTCTCACTTCAAGGATCACCCAGCAATTAAAGCGCGGGCAGACCCAACGAGCACCACGGGCAAATATCTTGACCTGGGGAACTCTGCAGATGGATCTAGCCCAGCACCTATTTAAGATCGGCGAGAACGTTGTACAACTCACAAATATGGAATATCAATTTCTGCAATTGTTAATGGAAAATCCGCAACGCGTCTTCTCGCGCAATCAGATCCTTGAAGCGATTGGCGTTATGAAAGGTATTGGAACTGACCACATTGTTGATTCCCATGCTTCTCGTATCAGAACCAAGATTCGCCAAAATGGTGGGCCAGAAGTTATTGCCGTAATCCGAAGCGTAGGCTTTAGATTGGCCGATCCACTTCCGAATGAAGTTCAGGAGTTAGTAAGCCACGCCTGAGGCGATCATTACATTGCCCCATGCAAGGTAATCACCAGTACGAATAACACCAACTGCGCCATAGGCAAGCTTCTTAAATTCTGCGTGTGGCAAAGGAATGCATTCAGCCTTCGTCATGATCGCAGAAAGTTCCTTCGCGCGCTCGTCCTTGCTTGGTTGAATTTCTTCGGCAAACCAGAATTGCTCAATCGGTAATTCAAGAGTCAGCATCTTTAGAACATCGACAACTTTTGGCAAATTTGGTCCCATTGATAGATCGATGCACTCAACACCAGCTGGGATTGGAAAACCGGCATCTGAAACAACAATGCGATCAAAGTGACCAGTACGTGCAACCATTGAAGAGATATCGCGATTGATGATTCCGGTGTATTTCATTATTTCCCCTTGTTTCTTCTTAGCTGTTTGAGTTAATGAATGCTAGAACTTCTTCTGGCTTTGGTGAAGCCATCGCCGCACCTTTTCTTGTGACCTTCAACGTAGCGGCATAGACGCCAAACTTTGCTGCGGTGAAAATATCATCACCAAGGGCCAACCGCGCGGCAAGGTTGGCACACATGGTGTCGCCAGCTCCTACTGTGTCGATCGCATCTACTTTGGGGGCCAAGATCGTTTCACTTCTTGTTCCATCGGTGACAAAGGCGCCTTTTGGTCCAAGAGTTATAACAATATCTTTACAGCCCATCATCTTTGCTAGAGCTTTTGCTTGTTCTTCTACGCTTGAAGTAATTCCAGTCAACTCAGCTGCTTCACCTTCATTTGGAACCACAACATCAACCAAACCAATGTATGGGTCAAGAGGCGCTACTGGGGCTGGTGTTAGAACTACCTTTACGCCATTTTCTTTGGCGATCTTTGCGGCATGAACTGTGCCATCTATTGGAAGCTCTAATTGAAGTAACAAAATATCTGAATCAATGATGGTCTGCTTATGTCGTTCTACATAGGCGGCATCGCCTAAATCATTTGATTGCGGAATGATAATAATTGAATTATCGCCATCTGTGGTCTGAACTGAAATATGTCCTACTCCGGTGCCAAGCTCCTTCGATCTTTCGATATCTGTTGCTTGGACGCCTTCGGCTTTAAACCCAGCCATAAAATCATCGCCGAATGAATCTTGGCCAAGATTTCCAAGCATCGCCGACTTAACTCCGGCGCGACCAGCAGCAATCGCTTGATTAAATCCCTTGCCACCCAAGGCAATTGAAAAACTGGTACCGCGGAAAGTCTCTCCCGCTTTTGGACGTCGTGGTGTGTATGCAACAAGGTCCATCATAAATGAACCAAAAGTTGTTACGCGGGCACTCACTTATTAGTTGCCTTACCAAGGGCGCCGCCCGGATGTCGCTTACCAAAATCGGCAGCGGTGAAATTCTTGTAACTCATAAGGGCACTTGCGATTGCATCGCCCAAAACCAAAGTCAAAGTTGTGGATGTAGTTGGTGCCAAATTGAGTGGATCAGCCTCTTTTTCAAATGCAATATCTAGAAGTGCATCAGCACTGGTTGAAAGAGTAGAAGCATGCTTTCCAGTAATTGCAATTACCTTATTGCCCCATCCCTTTGCCATTTTGGCAACAGCAATCACTTCCGCAGTCTCACCGGAGTTAGAGATTGCGATCACTAGATCATCTTTTGTTATTGCTCCGGAGTCGCCGTGAAGCGCATCGGCGGAGTGCAAGAAGAAAGATGGTGTTCCGGTTGAGGCTAGCGTTGCTGAAATCTTTGCGCCCACTAAACCTGACTTACCAAGTCCAGTAACAATTACATGACCTTTGCAGGCAACCAGTAATTCAAGGGCATCGGTTAATTTTTCATCTAAACCCTGCGAGAAATTCTCAAGCGCGGCTATTTCTGTCGTGACTGCATTACGCGCAGCAGCAAGGGCGTTTGTTAGATCTGGCATTAAATTGAATCCTTACTTACTTTTCCATTAACAGTTCTAGAAATCTTCCATGGATTTGCATTTTGTAGCGCTGGTGGAAGTAGCTCATCGGCAAAACCTTGGTGAGCCACTGGGCGCACAAAGCGAAATACTGAATCCAAGCCAACAGATGTCGTGTGGCTAGAAGATGATGGCCATTGACCTCCATGTTGCATCGCCGCGGTCACGGCAACTGCGGTTGGAAAACCATTCATAATCACACGACCAGCTTTTTGAGATAGCGCGCCTAGAAGTTCTTGAACTTTTTCACCACTAGTTGCATGGAGTGCTGCGCAGAGTTGACCTTCAAGGCCACTTGCAACTTCGACAAAATCTTTGAAATCGGCGCGAATGATTACGGTGGTTGGACCAAAGTGCTCTTCCAATAATTCGTGGCTCGCCTTAGCCCAATCAACTACAAAGACAGTTGGGGTTACGCCAAAGCCACCTGAAGTGGGATTTCCGGAAATAACTTTGAGATCAGAACTCTTGGCTAACTCTGCAATTGCGCTGCCGTAACGATCTGCAATCCCCTTATTTAAAAGTGGCGCCACATTTAACGTTCCAAGATAGCTCTCAACTTCTTTCACAAAGTTATCGCCTTCTGCGCCAGTAGGAATTACCAAAATTCCTGGCTTGGTGCAGAACTGACCAGAGCCCAAAGTCGCAGAATCAAGAGCTGCTTTTGCCAAGTCTGCAGCCTTCTCTGCTAAAACTTTTGGCGTAAAGAAAACTGGATTTAACGAACCCATTTCGGCAAATACCGGAATAGGTACTTCGCGCTTTGCAGCGGCATTTACAAGAATCTTTCCAACTAAACCAGAGCCGGTAAATCCGATTGCTGTTATCTCTGGGTTATTAACAATTGCATAAGTCAGATCTGGAGAAAGACCCTGAACCATGCCAAAGGCATCGCCACTAATTCCCTCTTTTTCCAAACCTTCAACAACCGCTTCGTGCATGATCTGACAGGTATTTGGGTGCGATGGATGTGCTTTAACAACAACTGTGCATCCTGCAGCTAGCGCTGATGCGCTGTCGCCACCTATTACTGAAAATGCGAATGGGAAGTTTGATGCCGCAAATATTCCGACAACGCCAAGGCTCTGGTTTGCTTTACGAATATCAGGTCTTGCAGCTGGAACCCAATTTGTATCTGGCAAATCAATAACGGCTTGGAGATGTGCGCCGGATTCAACCTGCAAGGCAAATTGTTCAAGTTGGAAGACAGTTCTTGAAAGCTCACCGGTCAAGCGACCACTTGGAAGCGCAGTCTCTTTCATCGTTACTTCGATTAGCTTCTCGCGACGAGATTCGATTGCCGCGCCAATCGCTCGCAAGATTGCTGCACGTTTTGCTGGCGAAGTTGCCGCAAATGCGCTCTTTGTTTTTGCTGCTTTAGTAATTGCATCAACTACATCTTGGGCAGAGCTCTCATTAAACGAAGCACCAAATTTTTCACCAGTAGTTGGGTCAACGGCCTGAAAGGTAGTGGTCATATCGCTAACCCTATCGCGTAAGGGCCAGCCCTCGCCTTTTGGTACATTGGGGAATTTGAATCTGCGAAGATAAAGCCGTGCGCACAATTACTGTCGAAGAGTTCAAGCGAGTACTTCAAGATATCCCAAGTAATCCACGAGTCTTGGCTTCGGGCAATTTTGCAACCCCAAAGACTTTGCTGGAAGCTTTCGATTCGGTTGTGCCGAACTACACCCTTCACATGCTAAACGCGCAGATTGGAATTCCAGATCGCGAGGGCGTTAAGTACGAGACCGCCTTTGTGGGGCCAGGAATGCGAAACTCTCCTCGCCTTGATTATGTGCCTTCTCGGCTTAGTCTCTTGCCTGTTCTTATTAGAGATCATTTGATTCCCGACATTGTCCTTCTCCATACCTCGCAACGGCGCTTTGATACCGTTTCACTTGGCACGGAAGTAAATATTCTTCCCGCTGCGATTGAGACAGTTCGGGCACGCGGTGGAATTGTTGTTGCCCAATCGAATAAGCAGATGCCGTACACCTATGGCGATGCACAAATCTATGAAAATGAAATTGATTTCTTAATTGAAGTAGATGAACCGCTCGCCGAGCACCATCCAATCCATCTAACTCCCACGGCTAAAGCAATCGGGGAAAAGATCGCCGAGCTTGTGAAGGATCAATCAACCTTGCAAATGGGAATTGGCGCGGTCCCCGATGCAGTACTCGAACTTCTTCAAAAACGAAGTGGGCTTCGAATCTGGACTGAGATGTTTAGTGATGGGGTTTTAAATCTTCACAAAGTCGGCGCCCTTGATGATGAGGTGCCAATCACCGCATCCTTTGTCTTTGGCTCCCGCGAACTTTATGACTGGTTGCATTTAAATCGCCGCGTTCAGATGCTTCGTACCGAAAAGACAAATGATCCGAGTCAAATAGCCAAACAAGCGCGAATGACTTCAGTTAATGCCGCACTTCAAGTAGATCTTTATGACCAAGCAAACGCATCAAGAGTTCGAGGTCGAATATATTCTGGCTTTGGTGGTTCCACAGATTTTATAGTTGGCTCGCTCCACTCCCGCGGTGGCCATTCATTTATGGCCCTTCCTTCCTGGCACGAGAAAAGTGGATCCTCAAACATAATCCCACTTGTCGATGAAGCAGTTACGAGTTTTCAGCATTCATTTGTTGTTACAGAGAACGGTGTCGCCAGGTGCTTTGGTAGATCCCAAACTGAACAGGCGCAGAATTTAATTAACTTTGCAGCCCATCCAAAGGCACGCGAATCTTTATCGCAGGCCGGCAAGAAAATGGGGCTTCTGTAGTTACTTTCGTCTTGCAGTTGTAAAGCGCGGGCGCTGCGTTAAATCATTGTGTAGTGCGATCGCTTCAAAGTCGGCCTCTAGCTCATTGGCTATGAGCGGGCCTTGAAGTTCATTGTGTTCGATCGCAAAAAGACCACCGCTCTTTAAAAGTCGTGCCGCAGCTTTAATAAATTCATTTGGGATTGCCATCCCATTTGCCGGGCCACCAAAGAGCGCCATCGCTGGTTCAAAGATTAATTCTTGCGGGACCTTTGCGCCATCTGGAAGATATGGTGGGTTAGCGACAACGACATCGCACTTAATTCCTTCCAGCGCATGCGCGGCATCACTTTCAATTATCCGAACCGGGACATCATGCTTTGCAATATTCTTATTTAGCCAGATAAGTGCTTCGGGTGACTTTTCGACAGCAACTACGTGAATCTCTTTCTTGCCGGATGTCTCACTTGATATTGAGATTGCAATTGCGCCGGTGCCTGATCCGAGATCAACAACGCTTACAGGTTCGGCAAAGGTATTTAGTTGGTGGAGGACTTCATCAACTAACAGTTCGGTTTCTGGGCGAGGAATTAAGACCCCAGGCCCAACTTCATATTCCAAATATCTAAATGGCGCAGTACCGACAATATATTGAGTCGGCATTCCGGTAAGTCTTTGGGCAATCGCTTTGGTGTAGAGCTCTTTGTTCTCTTGGGCTTGCTCGGCATCCATTTCGATAACTTTGGAGTGCAGCTCCATTCGATTAACCCCGAGGATATTTGCCAGTAAAAGTTCGGCATCAACTGCACCAATATTCTTAGTTGCCAGTTGTTCCTTGCCAAACTTGAGGAGTTCTCTAACGCTCACTGGTATTAACTCGCAGCTAGCTTTGCAATCTTGTCTGCTTCAAGCAAGGCATCGATAACTGGATCTAATTCACCATTCAAAACAGCATCTAGGTTTGAAGACTTGAAGTTAACGCGGTGATCGCTGAGGCGATTTTCTGGAAAGTTATAGGTACGAATTCGCTCGGAGCGATCCACGGTTCGAACCTGTTGCTTTCTGGCAATCGCAGCTTCTGCATCAGCCTGCTCTTGAGCATGTGCCAAAAGGCGCGCCCGCAAGATACGCATCGCTGATTCCTTATTCTGTAATTGTGATTTCTCATTCTGACACGAGACCACTACCCCAGTTGGAATGTGAGTGATTCGAACAGCAGAGTCAGTTGTATTAACTGATTGACCACCTGGGCCCGAAGAGCGATAAACATCGATACGTAAATCTTGTTGGCGGATCTCAACATCGACTTCATCTGCTTCAGCCAAGATAAGAACACCAGCGGCAGATGTATGAATTCGTCCCTGGCTCTCAGTTTCTGGAACACGTTGGACGCGGTGAACTCCGCCTTCAAACTTTAATTTTGCATAAGGAGATTGGCCAGGCTCGGCGATGCCCTTTGATTTAATAGCCATTGAAATTTCTTTATAGCCACCCATCTCAGATTCAGCATAATCAATAATTTCGCATTTCCAATTGTGCTTCTCGGCATATCGTTGGTACATCCGCAATAAGTCACCGGCAAAGAGGGCAGATTCATCGCCGCCAACTCCAGCCTTAACTTCCAAAATTACATCGCGATCATCGTTAGGGTCGCGAGGCAACAGCAACTCCTCTAATTTAGATTCGCTCTGTGCCAAATTTTCTTCAAGTGCCGGGATCTCGCTTGCAAAATCCGGATCATCTGCCGCCATCTCTTTTCCGGCAATTAAATCTTCTTGCGCAGATACCCAGGCGCGATATCCAGCAATAACTGGACCGAGTGCTGCATATCGCTTACCTAATTTGCGCGCTTGACCTTGGTCGGAGTGAATCGATGGATCGGCCATCTGCTTTTCAAGTTCTTCGTACTCCGCCAATAGGGCTGGAACATTTGGGAATCTACTGTCCGCTGCCATGATCACTCCTTTCTAAGAATAATTAATCCAAATAAAAAGACCGCACCTAGCTCGCGCTTTGCGAACTTGGTACGGTCTTTAAGAAAGCTAGTTAGCTGTTTTCTTACCGAAACGCTCTTCGAACTTAGCTACGCGGCCACCAGTATCGAGGATACGTTGCTTGCCGGTGTAGAACGGATGGCAGACAGAACAAACTTCAACGTAAATTGAGCCAGATTCTTTTGTGCTGCGGGTTGTGAAAACTTCACCGCAACCACAAGTAACAGTGGTCTCTAAATAATTTGGGTGAATCTCTGACTTCATTTTTATCTCCTAGGTGTGACTGGGTCGGCTTTATCCGTGAACCAGTCCGGTTTGATCTCGGATGGGAAGTTTAGCCTTTGGGGGCTATTTAAGAAAATTAAGCCTCTTTTGTGCCTGAAGCGGTAGCAGCAAGGCCACCTTCTGCGTTTGTTGTCTTCTGGATCTGCATCAAGAATTCAACGTTCGACTTTGTGCCCTTCATGCGCTCGAGCAATAGTTCGAGTGCTTGTTGTGGCTCCAGTGCGTGAAGTACGCGACGAAGACGCCAAACAATTGAAAGCTCTTCGGTTCCCATAAGGATTTCTTCCTTACGAGTACCAGATGCAACAACATCAACGGCTGGGAAGATGCGCTTATCTGCGAACTTACGGTTGAGGATAAGTTCCATGTTTCCGGTTCCCTTGAACTCTTCGAAGATAACTTCATCCATCTTCGAACCAGTATCGATAAGAGCCGTTGCAAGAATTGTAAGTGAACCGCCATTTTCAACGTTACGAGCAGCGCCGAAGAACTTCTTTGGTGGATACAAAGCAGCTGAATCCACACCACCAGAGAGAATACGTCCTGATGCTGGAGCAGCAATGTTGTAAGCACGACCTAAACGAGTAATTGAGTCGAGAAGGACAACAACGTCGTGGCCAAGTTCGACCAAACGCTTTGCGCGCTCGATTGCTAGTTCGGCTACTGAGGTGTGGTCATCTGCTGGACGATCGAAAGTTGAGGCGATTACTTCACCCTTGATAGAGCGTTGCATATCGGTAACTTCTTCTGGACGCTCATCAACTAGAACAACCATCAAGTGACATTCTGGATTATTCGTTGTGATCGCATTTGCAATTGATTGCAGAACCATCGTCTTACCAGCCTTAGGTGGTGAAACGATTAGTCCGCGCTGACCCTTACCAATAGGTGAGATTAGATCGATTACGCGAGTTGTAAGAATGTTTGGTTCAGTTTCAAGGCGTAGGCGCTCTTGTGGATACAAAGGTACGAGCTTTGAAAACTCAACGCGTTCCTTTGAAGTTTCTGGATCTGCGCCATTAACCATCTCGACGCGAACAAGTGCGTTGAACTTTTCCTTGCGCTCACCTTCGCGTGGTTGGCGAACTGAACCAGTGAGTACATCGCCCTTACGAAGTCCGTAACGACGAACTTGTTGGAGTGAAACATATACATCGTTCGAGCTTGCCAAGTATCCGCCGGTGCGAATAAATGCATAGCTATCGAGAATATCTAGCAAGCCACCAACTGGAAGTAAGACATCGTCTTCAGAGATTTGAATTTCGCGCTCTTCACGATTTCCACGATCACGGAAGCGATTGTTGCGATCGCCGCGATCATTACGATCTCCACGATCTCTTCGATTTCCACGATCATTACGGTTATTGCGATCATTACGGTTATTGCGATCGCCACGATCATTACGATCATTGTTTGAATCCGAAGAATCATTTGGGTTAGAACCCTGATCTTCGCCATCATCATCTGAATCGTTATCTGAATCGTTGCTTTTATTTGAATTCTTATCTGAATTTTTATTGCCACCCTTGCGGCGAGCATCGCGCTCTGCGCGCTTTGCTTCGCGTTCAGCCTTCGCGGCCTCGCGGTTAGAAGCTTGAAGGTCTGCGATCGCTGTAACTAGATCTGCCTTCTTCATTGCGGCGGCGTCTTCAATACCAAGTTGCCCTGCAACCTTCTTCAACTCAGGAAGAAGCATCGCTGATAGTTCGCCGTTATCTTTTGCTGTTGCCATATTTGTTTATTTCTTCATTTCTATAGATTTCGCAAAGTTAAAATATTTTGCAATTTATGGATTTAATTTGGGGATTATCTGGTGCATTTACCGAAGATTTCTCGGCGACCTGATGGGGTAAACCTAGCACACCCTAGTTAGGGCGGGCAATTTAGTGGTTGGAAGCAACTCCGCGCGGCGAAATGGCCAATTTCTGTGCGGTAAATGAGCCAGTTGCAACCTTGATTAGATCTTCAACTTCAACATCACCCAATGTGTGCAAGACCAGAACTGATGGTCCAGCGCCAGAGACCATTGCTGCAACTCCTGCTGCGCGCAATTTATTTACAAGGGCAATCGACTTTGGCATCGCCTCTGTGCGATATTGCTGATGTAGAAAATCTTGAGTGGCCGTCAAAAGTAAATCTGGTCGTGATTGAAGGGCGTGAACTAAGAGCGCGGTGTGTGCAGAATTAAGGGAAGCATCACGATGTGGAATTGATTCTGGCAGTAACTTGCGAGCCTTTGAAGTTGAAAGGTGAGCTTCTGGAATAAAGACCAACGCCTTTATTTTTGAATCTACTTTGATTCCAACGCCATATCCTGCTTCATTTTCGGTCCAAGCGATTGTTGCACCGCCTAATACGGCAGCAGCGATATTGTCAGGATGGCCCTCAATTTCGGTACCAATCTGAATAATTGCTTCGTCAGTAAGAAGTTGTTCGCCACCAAGAACTAGTTCGCGAGCTAGATAAAGTCCGCCAACAATTGCCGCTGCGGATGATCCAAGGCCACGACCATGAGGGATTACATTTAATTGACGAAGAGCAATACCGCGCCCTTTATTACCAGAAAATTCTTTTGAACCCATATGTTCAAAGCCACGAATCATCGCTTTGATTACCAGGTTTGATTTATCGCCCTTTATTTCAGATGCGCCTTCACCAGTTACATCAACATCAATTTCAGGTGTATCTAGAATTTGCGCCGCATAGCGATCACGCAATTCCAAGGCAAGGCCTAAGCAATCAAAACCGGGGCCAAGGTTTGCACTTGAAGCTGGAACAGAAACTTGAACCATTGCGGCTTTAAAACTAAGGCGCGCGGACATTAGGCAAGTCCAATTACTTGAGCGGCTTTTTTCACATCAACTGGAATAACTGTTGGCGCGGCAGCATGATCTAGGACCCAATTAACATCTTTCAAGCCATTTCCAGTAACAGTAATCACAATCTTCTTGCCCTTTGGAAGTTTTCCTTCAGATTGCTTCTTAATTAATCCCGCAATTCCCGCGGCAGATGAAGGTTCAACAAAGATGCCTTCCTTAGAAGAGACAAAACGATAAGCCGAAAGAATTTCTTCATCGGTCACTGAATCAATTAGACCACCTGAAGAGTCACGAGCCTCAACTGCTTGCTGCCATGATGCTGGGTTACCAATTCGAATTGCAGTTGCGATAGTTTCTGGATTCTTAACCACTACCCCATTAACGATTGGCGCAGCGCCTGCTGCTTGAAAGCCCCACATCTGTGGCAACTTCTTAGACATGCCATCGCTGTAGTACTCCTTGTAACCCTTCCAGTAAGCGGTGATATTTCCCGCGTTACCGACTGGAAGTACGTGAAGATCTGGCGCATCGCCCAACATATCTACAACTTCAAAGCTAGCGGTCTTTTGACCTTCAATTCGAAATGGATTAACTGAGTTAACAAGTGCAACTGGATAGTTATCAGATAACTCACGTGCGAGATTTAAGCAATCATCAAAGTTACCTTGTACCTGAAGCAGAACTCCCCCATGAGCAATTGCTTGTGCCAACTTACCCATCGCAATTTTTCCATCTGGCACTAGAACAACTGGACGCATTCCCGCCTTTGTTGCGTAAGCGGCAGCAGAGGCAGAAGTATTTCCAGTAGATGCACAGATAACTGCCTTGGCCCCAACTTCGGCAGCCTTCGACATCGCCATTGTCATTCCACGATCTTTAAAAGAACCAGTTGGGTTTGCACCTTCTACTTTTAACCAAACATCGTTATCTAGCATTTCTGAAAGAGTTTGGGCATGAACTAGCGGCGTGCCACCTTCACGCAAAGAAATGATTGGGGTTTTATTGGAAACCGGTAGGCGATCGCGATATTCCTCGATCACTCCGCGCCATTGATGCGCACCCTTTTTCTTAAAGAGGTTCATGCAATGGTTCCTTCCACACGAATAACGCTAGTTACGTGCTTAACCGTATCTAATTTCTCTAATTGTTTTACCGTTTGCGCCAAGGAAGATTCCGTGGCTAAGTGGGTAAGGACTATTAATTCAGCTTCTGCGCCACGGCCATCTTGGCGAACAGTAAGAATCGAAACATCATTTGCGGCAAAGACGTTTGCAACTGATGCCAAAACACCCGGAATATCTTTAACATCCATCCGGATTGAATAGCGAGTACGTGTTGCGCCAATTGGGGCAATCTTTAGATGGGCATAATCGGTTTCCGTCGGCCCAAGGCTTCCTTCAATTCGATTACGTGCAACGGCAACTAAATCTCCCAAGATGGCAGAAGCTGTTGGGGTGCCACCCGCGCCACGGCCGTAGAACATAAGATCACCGGCAGATTCACAACGAACGAATACGGCGTTAAAGGCTTCACGAACTGATGCAAGTGGATGGGTGCGTGGAATCAAAGTTGGATGCACGCGAACGGTAATGCTCTCATCATCATTTGCCTCTGCAACTGCCAATAGTTTGATCGCAAAACCCATCTCTTTAGCGACTGCAACATCCTCAGCGGTAATTTTGGTAATGCCCTCGCGGTAAACATCTGCATCAGTTACAACTGTATGAAATGCCAACCCAGCAAGGATTGCCGCTTTTGCGGCTGCATCAAAGGCTTCAATATCTGCAGTTGGATCCGCCTCGGCATAGCCAAGTGCTTGGGCTTCCTTAAGCGCTGAATCAAAGGAGGCGCCAGTTTCATCCATCTTGGTAAGAATGTAGTTAGTAGTTCCATTGATAATTCCCATAACACGTTCAACGTGATCACCAACCAGCGATTCTGCAAGTGGGCGAAGAATTGGAATAGCGCCCGCAACGGCTGCTTCGTAATAGAAATCTACATCTGCCTCATCCGATGCATGGAAAAGTTCGCTGCCGAATTTTGCAAGTAAGGCTTTATTTGCAGTAACAACTGCTTTGCCATTTTTCATGGCGGTAAGGATTAATTCATAAGCCGGTTCGATCCCACCCATAACTTCAATCACCAGATCAATATTTGGATCATTTACGATTGAATCAGAATCAGTAGTGAAAAGTTCTTTTGGAATTCCTGGGCGGCTAATTGAGGTATCGCGCACTGAAATTTTAACTAGTTCAAGTTTGGCACCTGAACGAGCCGAGAGGTCATCGGCATTGGCAACAAGCAGGCGGGCGACTTCGCTGCCGACAACACCGCAGCCAATCATTCCTACGCGCAAGGTCTTGCCTGATTGAGCCTTTTCTAACATGGCCTTATTCTCCCCTATTTCCGACGCGCAAATGACTAATTAATTACGCGGGGAGCCTCAGTGACATCAAGGGAAAGTAGGTCTTCTTGCGTCTCGCGCCGCAAAATTACGCGAGCGGTTCCATCATTAACGGCCACAACTGCTGGGCGCGGCATATGGTTGTAATTGCTGGCCATACTTCTGCCGTATGCACCAGTTGTTGGGATCGCAATTAAATCTCCTGGTCCAATATCTGATGGGAGATCTATTTCGCGAATGATGATGTCACCACTTTCGCAGTGCTTTCCAACTAGACGCGATGAAATTTCACTTGAAGTCGAGGTGCGGTTAGCCAGGAGCGCAGAATATTCGGCGCCGTAAAGTGCCGGGCGAATATTGTCGCTCATTCCACCATCTACTGCAATGTAACGGCGAATGCCACCTTCATCAAGAGTTACATTCTTGGTAGTACCTACTTCATAAAGAGTTGTCGTTGTTGGCGCCGAAATGGCGCGACCTGGTTCAATTGAAACAGTAGGCACGACCAGTTTGTGCTTGGCGCATTGATCTTTCACAAGAGAAGCGATCGCCGACATTGCTAGGTCTGGATCGTAAGTTGTTTCACCCTCAACGTAAGCAACTCCGTAACCGCCGCCGAGATCTAACTCGGGAAGCTCACGGGAATTGCGATCACGAAATTGCGCCAAGAACTCAATCAACCGAGTCGCTGCAGTTTCAAATCCCTCAGACTCGAAAATCTGTGAGCCGATGTGGCAATGAATTCCAGCTAGGTGAAGGTTTGCTAACGCTTCTACTTCTTGCGCTGCCTTAGTTGCATCACCACTTGAGATTGAGAAGCCAAATTTCACATCTTCGTGGGCCGTTGAAATAAATTCGTGGGTGTGAGCCTCGACCCCAGGAGTTAATCGAATCAATACAGTTTGGATGACTCCAAATTCTTTAGCAATGCGATTAACACGTTCGATCTCTTGGTGAGAATCAATCACAATCTTTGCAACACCAGCTTTGATAGCGCTTCGAATTTCAGCCTCTGACTTGTTATTTCCATGTAGTTCAATTTTTGCTGGATCAAAGTTCGCCGCAAGTGCAACGGCTAGTTCGCCACCACTGCAGACATCGATGCCAATTCCAGAACTGCTAATCCATTTTGCAACCTCTATCGAGATAAAAGATTTAGAAGCGTAGTAAACCGTTCCGGCTTGAGCTCCAAAGTGGCGATCTAGGGCTGACTTCCAAGACTTTAAGCGAGTATTGAAATCGTTTTCATCGATAATAAATAGAGGCGTGCCAAATTCTTTTGCTAATAATGAGGATTTGCAACCACCAATTACCAACTCACCATTGACCATCTCAGAGTTGATTGAAAAGACGCTTTGTAAGAATTTCATTTATTTACATCTTCTCCGGTGCGCTAACACCAAGGAGTTCCAGGCCATTGGCAATGACTTGCGCCGTTGCTTGGCAGAGCGTTGCGCGGGCGCTATGGAGGTTCGATGGTGCTTCATCTCCAAGTGGAAGGACGCGGCAATCAGCATAGAAGCGATGATAAACACCGGCGAGCTCTTCAACATATCTAGCAACGCGATGGGGTTCGCGAAGTTCTGCTGCTGAGGCAATAACTCCAGGGAATTGGCCGAGTTGCCCAATTAATTCGCGTTCACGCTCGTGTACTAGTAGCTCTGGATGGACTTGGTCGGTACCAAATTTAATTCCAAGTTCAGCCGCATTACGAAGTACGCCACAAATACGAGCATGCGCATATTGCACGTAATAAACCGGATTCTCATTGGTTCGGCTACGTAGAACATCCACATCCATAACCATTGGCGTATTAACTGGGTAACGAATCAAGGTGTAACGAGCGGCATCTACTCCAACTTTTTCAACAAGTTCTTCTAAGGTAATTATTGTTCCAGCCCGCTTGGAGAGCTTTACCTCTTCCCCACCTTCCATAATCTTTACCATCTGGCCAATTAGGACATCGATGTTGTAATCCGGATTATCGTTATTGCAAGCAGCAAGGGCTTTCAAGCGATTGACATAACCATGGTGATCGGCGCCGAGCATATATATAAGAATGTCAAAACCGCGTTCGCGCTTTGAAATGTAATAAGCCGAGTCAGATGCAAAGTACGCCAAAGTTCCATCAGACTTAACCATTACACGATCTTTATCATCACCGAAATCTGTTGTCCGCAACCAAGTGGCGCCATCTAGATCAAAGACATGGCCCTTAGATTTTAAAACATCTTGACAGTGCTGGAAAAAATTGTCTTCATACAAACTTTTCTCTGAGAACCACACGTCGAAGTGAGTATTGAATGCATCCAATACTTTACGTTGTTGGTCGAGCTGTAAGTGGTATCCAAAATCGCGAAAGGCAGAAATACTCTGAGCTTCATCTAATTTCAATACTTCTGGATGAGCAGCAACGATTTCTTTTGCTAGGTCCTCAATATATGCGCCGTGATATCCATCTTCTGGACGCGGTTGCCCAAGTGCGGCAGTGCGAAGTGAGGCACCGAAGAGTTCCATCTGATTTCCACGGTCATTTACATAAAATTCTCGAGTTACATCTGCACCTGCTGCAGATAAGACGCGACCAAGCGCATCGCCAGTTGCTGCCCATCTTGTATGGCCAAGATGCAATGGTCCTGTCGGGTTAGCGCTAACGAATTCCAGATTTATCTTCTTGCCACTCAATACTTTGCCATGGCCAAACTTTGCGCCACTGTCTAAAATATTTACAATCGTTGCGCCTTGGCTGGCCTTGGCCAAAGTTATATTTATAAACCCTGGACCAGCGATATCAACCTTTGCAATATCTTCACGCGCTTCTAGACCAACTTTAATTATTTCAGCTATCTCTCTTGGGGCTTTGCCGGAAGGTTTGGCTAGAGCCAGGGAAATAGAAGTTGCATAATCTCCATGGTCACGATTCTTTGGACGTTCTAGGGCGATCTGCGTTGGGAGTTCACAATTGAGTTGGTTCTTAGCGCCTTGGAGAATTTGCACAATGGCAGCGCTAATCTGATCTTGGATGCTCAGTACCGCGCTCATTTAGAGAAGGTTACCCTAGGATTCAAGCGTCGTGATTGTGCATTAAAGGGGGCGATTAATAAAGTGAAGATAAATACCAAGATTGTTGCCGCCTTCATGTTACTTACCCTGATGGCAGGATCTTTTTACCTATTTAGTTCTACCCATGCCACAAAGGCTGCAATTAATCAGGGCTTCGTTGGAATTATTTTGCCCGATACCTCCTCTTCAACTAGATGGAAGGATTCAGATCGTCAGGCTCTGCTTACGGCATTTTCCTTGGCCGGCATAAGAATTAAAATTGAAAATGCTGCTGGCAACCAAACAACTTTTAAAACGATTGCAGACCGCCTATTAACCGAAGGGGCCAAAGTATTAGTAATCGCAAACCTTGATTCCAACTCTGCAAAGCAAGTTGAAGATAAAGCAAAGACTCAGGGAGTCCCTGTTATTGATTATGACCGTTTAACAAGTAATGGTTCTTCTTCATATTTTGTTACTTTCGACGGTGAGAAAATTGGCAACCTGCAGGCACAAGCTCTAAACGAGTGCCTTGCAGCCAAGAAAGTTGTCCAACCTAATATTTTGCTATTGCTTGGTCCGGACTCAGATGGAAATGCCACAAATGTTACGAGGGGAAACTTCTCAGTCTTGACTAAAAAGTTCCAATCCGGCGCCGCGGTTCTGGCCGAAAATATTGCGATTCCAGATTGGAATCCAATTGAAGTAGCTCCGATTGTTCGTAGAGTTCTACTAAGTTCCTCAGTTCCAATTGAAGGGCTAATTGCTGGAAATGATGGAATTGCGCTGGCTGCGATCGCTGAAATTAAACGAATGGGTCGCCCAGTACCGAAGTGTGTTACTTCGCAAGATGCAACGGATGCCGGATTGGCCGCCCTCTTAACAAACGACATTTATATGACTGTCTTTAAAGATTCTCGCCTCGAGGCGCAAGCAACTGCTTTGCTTGCGAGCAGTCTTTTGTCAGGCGAAAATCCGAATAACATCAATGGCGTAACAAACAATGGGACTATAAAAATTCCATCAATAATTCTCCGCCCCGAGTCAGTAACTCGAAGCGGGATACGAGCCTTATTTGATCTTGGTTTTACAACGCAAGGTCGAGTTTGCGCTTACTTACCAACGCCCATCAAATGTTCGATTGCTAATTGATCGATAGTTTCATATTGGTAACCACGGGCCGCCAAACCATCAACATCAACATTTACTGAAACTAGATCCTTCCAAGTTTCGCCAGTTTTCAACGTCGGTTGCTCGAGTTGATCAATGCGAGAATCTTTGATTGCAGCTTGTACACGTGGATCAGCGCGGAATGCACGAGCACGTTCGCGAAGTGCCAAATAGGTCTGCATATTTGATGTTGCAGAAACCCAAACACCACGATCATCTTCTGTGCGACCCGGCTTGTAATCAAAATGCTTTGGACCTTGGTAGTTGTAGCGCTCTAGGAGATCTACTAGGAAGAAGGCTGACTTCAAATCTCCATGCCCGAAGACCAAATCCTGGTCGAACTTAGGACCATGTTGACCATTTAGATCAATGTGGAACAACTTCTTATGGAAGAGCGCTTGGGCAATTCCGTGCACAAAGTTGAGGTTAGCCATTTGTTCGTGGCCTACTTCTGGATTTACGCCAACCATTTCTGGGTGTTCAAGTGAATTGATAAAGGCAAGGGCGTGACCAATTGTTGGCAAGAAGATATCGCCACGTGGTTCGTTTGGCTTTGGTTCGATTGCAAATTTAATGTTGTAACCCTTATCGATTACATATTGTCCAAGAATGTTAAAGCCTTCGCGATAGCGTTCTAGTGCAACATAACCATCCTTTGCAGCATCTGACTCCGCGCCTTCGCGACCGCCCCAGCAAACATAAATCTCCGCACCAAGTTCGGCAGCTAGATCAATATTGCGCATGACCTTTGAGATTGCAAAGCGTCGGATTTCTGGTTCATTTGCAGTCAGAGCGCCATCTTTAAAGATCGGATGTGTAAATAAATTTGTTGTTGCCATTGGAACTTTCATTCCAGTTTCAGATAGCGCCTTCTTGAATCGGTCAATATGTTCTTGACGAGTTGATTCATCAGAACCAAATGGAATCAGATCATCATCATGGAATGTCACGCCATATGCGCCACGTGATGCGAGTTCATTTACAGATCGAACTGGATCGAGTGCGCCACGTGTTGCATCGCCAAAGGGATCTCGCGCTTGCCAGCCAACGGTCCAAAGTCCAAAGGTGAACTTGTCTGCTGCTGTTGGTGTGAATGCCATTAATCGCTCCAATTTAGTTAGTCCCGGATGGGCTTCTATGAGGCAATTTAATCTGAAAATTCCTCAGTTTGGTGCTTTTGTGCTTCCTCCTTTAATGTTCTCTTACTAACTCCTCGCGGGAGTGGTGAAATGGCAGACACGCAGGTCTTAGGAACCTGTGTCTTCGGACGTGCGGGTTCAAGTCCCGCCTCCCGCACCAGCATTTTTTCATCCATTACTCGTAAATCATCCACTTTGCCCCGCCAAATCATGCGTACGGTGCAAGAACTATTAGTTTTCAGGCTAAGGCACAAACCCTAAGATATGACTCTGCTCGGGGCCCCGTACCAATAAAGAGGAGTAAGTAAATGGCTGAGAAGAATTTTCGAAATTGGGTAGGTTTTAAAGAGGAAGTTAAGGCTGCGCCAAACGAGAATGCTGTTGAGCGAATTCGCCAACTCGAAGCTCAACTAAATGAATTACGTTCTCGTCGCGATATCACAAGTCTGACGAAAGAAGAGTTCGAGATTCTTGCAACAGAAACTGCAATGAGTCTGATTAAGACTGCGCAAACTCGCGAGTCTCGAGCAAATGCATCCGCCGAACGCACCCTCTCCGAAGCAGCTAAAATCACAAAGGAGAAGCTAGACGCGGCTGAATCCAAAGCGAAGTCGATCCTTTCCGGTGCGGAGTCTCGTGGCCGTAAGTATCTTGAAACTGCTGAAACTGAAGCATCTGAAATTCGTAATAAGGTAATTCGAGAGGCAGAAACTCTTGTCATCGAAGCAAAACGAGAAGCATCCGCAATGGCTTCATCGGCAAAGCGCGAAGCAGAGCGACTGATCTCTGAAGCAACAGGTGAAATTTCAAGTTTCCGTGGTTGGTTGACTTCTGCAATCTCTGAATCAGATCGACTATATCGAATTCAAGCCCAGTCTCTTACCGCTGCGGAGCGGGCAATTGCCGAAACCAAGAATCGTTTGGAAACTGCCTTTGATCGCCTAGCAACACTCCAAAGTGAAGTCGATTCCAACCTTGATGAGCAAAATCGCCCAGTAAAGAACTCTATTCCAAAGAAAAAAGAGGTGGTTGCCAAAGCACATGTGAAGAAGGTTGCCAAGAAAGCACCTGCTAAAAAACGTAAGTAATGACTTCAAAACGTTCCAAAAATACATCGAGTTACATTCCACCAATCGATGGACTGCGAGCGATAGCAGTTTCCGCCGTCCTACTCTTTCACTTGGGAGTCAAGTGGATTCCTGGTGGCTTTCTTGGAGTAGATCTCTTCTTTGTAATTTCTGGATATGTAATTACCCGATTAATTCTGGATTCAATTGAAAGTATTAATGGCCTTGATCTTCGGGAATTTTATTGGGCCAGAGTTCGCCGTCTATATCCTGGGCTAATCGCAGTTGTAATTGGAACCCTAGTAATTTCGGCAAGTGTTGCACCAGATTCAATCAAAAGAATTTTCTCTGATATGCCTTTTGTTCTGACTGGCACAAACAACTGGCACTTGGTTTCACTTCACCAGGATTACTTCGCCACGTCAGGTAGGCCGCCACTTCTGCAACACACTTGGTCATTAGCTGTTGAAGCACAATTTTACGCCGTCTGGCCCTTTGTTTTATATTTTATTTGGCGTAAATATGGCAAAAAGAGTGTGGCCAGAGCGGCGCTTTTAATCGCACTTTTATCTGGAGTTTCCCTTTTCCTTTTTTCACTTCGGGTAGAGAGCACAAATTCTGGACGCATTAGCCATATCTACTTTGGTTCTGATACCCACAGTCTAGGTTTATTTTTGGGATCAGCATTAGCAGTTAGTTGGATTCCAAGAAATCTAACAGCCGAGATCTCCCAGAGAGCGCAAGATTTTATTGATGGAATTGGAATGTTCGGACTATTTGGTTTACTCACATCTTTTCTCTTCATTAATGAGAGCAACGCAGCCATGTACCGCGCAGCCTTTCCGCTGGCAGGAGTGTTTGGCTGCGCAACAATTATCTCCTTGGTGCATCCAGCATCGCGTTTTGCGCCAATCCTAAGTTCAAAGGTATTGCTGTGGATTGGTCGCCGATCATATGGAATTTATCTTTGGCACTGGGTTGTTTTCCAAGTAACAAGACCCTCAGTGGACCTTGCGGCCGGTTCGGCGATTGCTCTTGATTTAGCTCGAATTCTCCTAGTACTTGCCCTGGCAGATATTTCACTCCGGTATCTCGAAGTTCCGATTCGTCGCGGTGTCGTTCAAACTTGGCTTCGCGGCATTAAATACCGAGGAAAAGTTATTCAAAGGCGACAACGAATCTTTGTTGCGGTCTGCATCTCTCTCGTATCTGCAGTTTCCTTGGCTTCTGGTGCAACGGCCTGGCATAGAAATTATCACGAAGTAGTAGTAATCAAGCAAGATACGAAAATTGATGCACCAGTTATTTCCGCCTCGAGCAAAGGAATTTGGCTGACTGGAGATTCGGTAATTCTCGGAATCAAGAATAAATTAGCTAGTAAGAAGGCTCTCGCTCTAGTTAACGCCCGGGTTGGCCGCCAACTTGCGGAGCTTATAGATGTAGTTAAAGCCGACCAACACTTGGTTCCAGATTCAATCGTTGTGCTTGACGTAGGAAATAACAATACAATCGTTCGTGATGATTTGATCAAATTGCTGGATCTTTTAAAGAATCAACCGCGAATTATTTTGGTAAATACCTCAGTCCCACGGGCCTGGAAAGATCAAAATAACAAAATCATTGATGATGTAATTAAAATCTACCCGCAAACAACCTTAGTAAATTGGCAGGAAATTTCATCAAATCATCCAGAATTCTTTGCACCAGATGGCGTGCATTTAAATGAAAATGGCAGCAACGTTTATGTTGCTGCCATTTTAGAAGCTCTCGGTTGAGCTGTAACTAATTAAGCGTATTGGCCTGGTAGACCGAATACCTTTCCACCAATAACTTGACCATCTGAGTAAACAGAAGAGACTCGGAATGATGACCAACCGACCGCATCTCCTTTGGTGATATCAATTGAAAGTTGTGATGCAGGAACGGTAGAAATTAACTTCCAAGCTCCGCCATTCGAGCGGATTTCAACGTTGTAGTTTGAAAGTCCGGTTGTCTCTGTTGGGGATTGCCAGAAAATTGTGGCGCCATTTGCGGTGTAGTGAGCAACAATTCCTTTTGGTTCAGTGTGGCCTGCTGTTGCTGCTGATGGTGTTGCCGCTGTACTTGAAGCTGCAGTTGCTTCAGGTGTAGTCGAGGCATCTGGTGTAGCTGGCGCGGCTGATGCTGAATTTGATGCAGCAGGCGCAGCTGAATCGCTCTTAGAAGAAGATGAGTTTCGTGAGACCACAACAAGAGCGAGCAGGACAATTCCTACTACTACTGCGATCATTACCCGGTTAGAAGATTTATCTGCACTCTTATTCGCTGGAGAAATTTCTTTTCCAGTTGTTGCGGTACCAGTTGTTGCGGTACCAGTTGTTGGAAGTGAGTTAATTGATTTTGGCGCAATACGAGTTCCAGGTGTTGGGACTGGTGGAATCACGATCGAAGCCGCAGGGCTCTTCTTTGCAACTTTCTTAGCACTTTTCTTAATAGTTGATTTCTTTACCGTCTTTTTAACTGCTCGCTTGGCAGTTTTTTTCACAGCAGACTTCTTAACAGCCTTCTTGGCGGAAGTCTTCTTGACTGCAGATTTTTTAACGGCTTTCTTGGCGGAAGTCTTCTTGACTGCAGATTTCTTAACAGCCTTCTTGGCTGACTTCTTTGCGGTTTTCTTTACTGCCACTTTTAAACTCCTTCAGATGGATTTACAAGTATAAGGATAGCGCAGGAGAGCCGCGTTCAAGTTGGGCTAGATTGACTCACTCAGTCGTGGCGCGATTTTGCGCATCGCTCGCCCGCGGTGACTAATTTTATCTTTCTCGCCTTGAGCGAATTCTCCTAGCGTTAGCTCTTGTCCTGCCGGCTGGAAAATTGGGTCATAGCCAAAGCCTGCTGAACCTCGTGGCTGGTGTGTAATGCTCCCTCGCAACTCACCCTCCTCAATTATTTCTAAGCCAAAGTTTTGGTGCCCAGAAGGAAATACAAGTGAAACCGCACACCGAAATTCAGCGCCCCGATCAACATCGCTTAGCCCAGCCAATTCGCGAAGTGCTTTTTCGATATTTGCTTGATCATCCCCGTGAACACCTGACCACCTTGCTGAATAAATTCCTGGTTCGCCATTTAAATAGTCAATACAAAGTCCACTGTCATCAGCAATTGCTGGAAGGCCAGTGAACGCACTTACTTCGCGCGACTTTAATAAGGAGTTCTCAACAAAAGTTCTTCCGGTCTCTTCAACGTCAGGTAAATTAGGAAATTCTGCCAACCCAAGTACTTGAATGTCTCTTGCGTATTCCGCAAGTAAACGTTCAAACTCTTTGATCTTGCCTTTGTTTTGTGTGGCTAAAACTATTTGGCGCATCTTTTTAAATTGAAAGCGCTGCTTTTTGTAGGGAATCAAGTTCTTTGCAGCCCTTGGTGCCAAGGTCGAGAAGTTGATTAAGTAGCGCCCGATCAAAAGGTTTTCCTTCGGCAGTTCCTTGGACTTCTACGAAATTGCCATCTTCAGTGCACACAATATTCATATCTGTATCGGCAGTTACATCTTCTTCATAACAAAGATCAAGCATTGGCACGCCATTAATAATTCCAACACTTATCGCCGAAACACCCTGTGCTAACGGGTTCTTATTTGCCCCAACGTGGCCTTGCTTCTTCGCCCAAGTAATTGCATCTGACAGTGCAACGTAAGCTCCAGTTATTGAAGCGGTACGAGTTCCACCATCTGCTTGAAGAACATCACAGTCAATAACAATTGTATTTTCGCCAAGCACATCCATATCAACGACTGCGCGAAGTGATCTTCCAACTAAACGAGAAATTTCTTGAGTACGACCTCCAAGTTTTCCTTTAACACTTTCACGATCTGAACGTGAGTGCGTAGCACGTGGCAACATTGCATACTCAGAGGTGACCCAACCTTTCCCTTTGCCGGTTAGCCAACGTGGGACACCTGGTGTAAACGAGGCGACGCAAAGTACTCGAGTGTTGCCGAATTCAACTAGGACCGAACCTTCTGCGTTGTTGAGCCAATTGCGAGTGAACTTAACTTGACGTAGTTGGTCTGACGTACGTCCATCAATTCTTGATGCTGACATCTTTTTCCCCTTATTGATAATTAATTGATAATAAATTAAATGGATCGTTCGACTTTGCCAACTTCAGGACCTAAGAATCTACGAGCTAGTCCTGTGAAGAGTTCGCTCTCCCCTGTTGAAACAAATTTATAGGTTGGGTGACCTGAGAGGTTGAGTAAATCCTTTTCGACCAGCGTTCGGTAAAGATCCTTAGCGGTCTCCTCAGCGCTCGAGACAAGAGTTACTTCATTACCCATTACATAGGAGATAACGCCGGTAAGAAGTGGGTAGTGCGTACAACCGAGGACTAAAGTATCGATTTTCTTATCAATTAAAGGTTGTAGATAGTCTTTAGCAATCTTTGTAATTTGTGCGCCCGAAGTCTCGCCACGTTCAACAAATTCAACAAAGAGTGGGCAGGCGACAGAAGAAATATTTAACTGTGGCGCAGCAGCAAAAGCATCCAGGTAAGCACCTGACTCGATTGTGGCGTTTGTACCAATCACACCAACATTTCCAGATCGCGATGCCGAAACGGCGCGCCTGGCGGCAGGTTGGATAACTTCGAGAACCGGAATGTCATAACGTTCGCGAGCATCGCGAAGCATCGCAGCACTTGCGGTGTTACAAGCAATAACAATCGCCTTACATCCCGCTGCAACTAATTGATCAAGAATTTCTAGAGCAAAAGTTCGAACCTCGGCAAGAGGTCGTGGTCCATAAGGTCCGCGGGCAGTATCGCCAACATAAAGAATTGATTCACCAGGTAATTGATCAATAATTGATCGTGCAACTGTTAAGCCACCTACACCAGAGTCGAAAATACCAATTGGTGACTCTTTAGTTATTTTCGGTGAACTCACCGAAGAAGTCTATCTAAGGTTAAGCCCAGAGCTGGCCTTCGATACCTTCGGCATCGCCACCTTCATCGTAAACACCAGTAGATAGGTACTTCCACCCACCATCGCAAACAATAAATGCGATTTCTGCGCCAACGCCAGCAGCTACGCACTCCTTGGCAATTCCTAGCGCCGCATGCAAAATTGCGCCCGTTGAGATTCCAGCGAAAATACCTTCAACTGCAAGAAGTTCTCTGACGCGACGAACTGAATCTTCGGCGCCAACGGCAAAGCGCCGGGTTAGAACTGATGCATCATAAAGCTCTGGAACAAAGCCCGCATCTAAATTTCGCAGCCCATAAACAACTTCACCATAACGAGGCTCGGCTGCGATGATCTGCACATCAGCCTTCTTTTCACGTAAGAATTTCCCGGCGCCCATCAATGTTCCTGTTGTTCCTAATCCAGCGACAAAGTGCGTTATCTCCGGTAGGTCTTCGAATATTTCTGGCCCAGTCCCGTTGTAATGCGCCAAGGTATTTGCTGGGTTTCCATATTGATAGAGAAAGACCCAATCTGGATGTTCGGCTGCAATCTCTTTAGCTAAGCGAACTGCTTCGTTGGAGCCACCAGCAGCTTGCGAGTAAATAATTTCTGCGCCCCACATTTTTAATAATTGGGTACGTTCAACACTTGTATTCTCTGGCATCACACAAACAAGTTTGTAGCCACGAACTTTTGCCACCATCGCCAATGAAATTCCAGTATTGCCACTTGTGGGTTCGAGAATAGTTGCACCTGGTATTAATTGGCCAGTTTTTTCAGCTGCATCAATCATCGCTAGTGCAGTGCGATCCTTGATTGAGCCAGTCGGGTTACGATCTTCTAACTTTGCCCAGAGCCTTACAGGTGGCGCTCCGTCTTGAACTTTCGGCGATAACTTAGGTAACCCAATTAGTGGCGTATGACCAAGTGAATCTTCTAAAGATTCGTAACGAGTCACTTACATCCGCCTGCTACTGCCGGCAGAATTGTTACTGAATCACCGGCTTTAAGAGGTGCGTTTAAACCACCCATAAATCGAACATCTTCATCATTGATATAAATATTTATAAAGCGACGAAGTTCCCCGTTTTCTAAAAGCCGTTCTCCAAGTCCAGAGAAATTTGCATCAAGTGAAGAGATCAATTCGGAAAGAGTTTCCCCTTGCGCTGTTACCGCTTTTTCATTCTTTGTGTATGGACGAAGAATTGTTGGGATTCGAACTTCGATTGTTTGGGACATGGCTTTATTATCCTAGAAGAAGTAAATACTTACCAATCGAGAAGAATTTCAACCGGTTCTTCAGTAACTTCCCCATCGATAATTCGGTACGAGCGCAATTCATAGCTAGATGCAAGTTCTTTGCGTGTAGAGACTAAGACGTAATGGGCATTTGGTTCAGAGGCATAAGCAATGTCAGTCCTAGATGGATAAGCCTCGGTCTCTGTATGAGAGTGATAAATGACTACTAACTCTTCGTCATTTTCATCAGCCTCGCGATAAAGCGCCAGTAAATCTTTTGAGTCAAACTCATAAAAAGTTGGTGAATGTGCAGCGTTAACCATCGGCTTTAGGCGGTTTGCTAGATCGGAGCCAATCGGACCAAGTATTACCCCGCAACACTCATCTGGGTACTCGGCTCTCGATTGAGCAACAATTGCATCTACATCTCGTTGCAAAATCCGAAGGGTCATGTGAGTGACTCTAACAAGTTTTCTTGTAACCAACCAAGCCAGTAGTAGACGGCATGAACCGATTTCGCTGGTTCATCATCTGGCATCATTTCAAATTTCTCGAAACTTTCTTCAGTGATCTCTAATCTAACTGAAAGGGCGATACGCAAATCATTTAGCGCCTTTAGCCAAATATCTGGATCAATATTTTCAATAACTCCCCCATGATTTTCATCTACCAAAATCGTTAGTTCTTCGCGAATCAATCGCAAGTTACGCTGCTTTGAGCCGCGCAATTGTGGTTCGGTATATCTGCGAAAATCAGAAGCGGCTTCGGGATCGGCATATGCATTTGGAAGCAAGCGAAGTAAAACGGGGTCTTCTGGTGTAACTATCTCTGCAGGCATCGCAAGTAGCTGTGCCAAAGGGTCAGAACTGTAATAGTGGTGGAAGAAATCTCCCTCACCTAATAATTCAAGTAGCTGCTCTGCAAGATTTATTAATATCTGTGCTTCATCTAAAGTTAAATCTAGAGTAAAGGCTCCATTTATCTTCTCAAAATTAGACATCTATATCTTGTCATCTCTTTGAAGCGTGGCCCACAAACCATGCTCGTGAAGTCGTTGAACATCACGCTCCATCTCTTCGCGCGTACCAGAAGAAACTACGGCGCGCCCTTCAGTATGTACCTGCATCATTAATTCATGGGCTCGCTCTTTAGAAAACCCAAAGAGTTTTATGAATACATGAGTTACATAGTTCATGAGATTAACTGGATCATCCCAAACGATCGTCACCCAAGGACGATCAATGAGTTGATCAATGCTCAACTCTGGGCTCTCAAGAATCTTTGCCATTGGGCTACCGTACTAAAACTGAAAAAGATTGGGACTCGCCTTGAATTGAAGATGTTCCCTGCGCTGCAGTTAACTTCAATTTGTGTGCGCCTGGCAACTTTGATGAATACGCAATTGTAAATTTGCCAGTCTCATCGCTCGTACTCTGCGCGCCCGAGACTGCCTGTCCGTCGACAGAAAGCGCGATAATCGTCCCAGCGGATCTAGGTTGCACCTGTCCAGTTATTAAATAGCTGGCTCCGATTTTCATAGAGGTTGGGCAATTCCAAGAGATCAAAGGCACAACATCAATATTTTTAGAGGTTGTAGTTCCGGCTAATCGATCCGAAGTTTCATCCGTACTAAATGAGATTTGCGCACTGCTTCCAAGAATCAATGAAGTGCTGAACTCGCCGTTATTTCCTGATACTGCGATTTGTTTTCTTGAAGTTCCGCTTGGTCGGGTAATTTGGGCGAAAATTGGAACGTTTGCTACCGGGCGGCCATCTGTCAACGTGAAAGTTCCATTAAATAAGGTACCTTCACCAAAGTTAACTCGCTCTTTCGCCGTATTAAAGACCAGCGATACTCGATATTGGCCAAGGGCTAATGCAACAGCTTTAACTGCATCAGCAGCAGTTGCATCTCCATAGCCAATTTCCCATTCACTCATGCCACCAAGTTGATATTTTGCAACTAAGTTTGCGCGTGCGGTGTAACCCTGGGCATCGACATACCAAACGGAATGGGTAGTCGTACAACTTGTGTTCGCGCCAGCTTTGGTGACGCCATTAAAGGTGCTTTGATAAACAATGTTTGTCTCTCCGTAGGCGGGACTGAAGGTAACAGTTGCGCCAGGCTTTGCCAGAATTGGTGCAATTCTATTTTGATGAACTATTGCTCCACCTGCAGCGACCGATTCACTTGCAGATACATCCATCGGGCAAACTCCAACAACTCGTGTAACCCAGTTGTATCCATAATTTGGCGTTCCTATAAAAATCTTCCAAGATGGCATTGATGCAATCGCATAATTAATTGCCGGCTCAAACCAAGTTATTGGCGCATTTGGTCCAGCTCCACTTGTTTTAGATCGGTAGTCATAAGCCATGATATTTAAACGATCGATATAAGTACCGATCTCTTTCCAAGCGTAAAAGTAATAGCCCTTCTTGCCAGTTGTCGGATCAAATAAAACTGGCGTATCAACAGATAAGAGTTTGCCTTGGGCATGTAGAACAGCAGATAGTTCTTGAATGAATTTAACCCAGCGAGGTTGAATCGTGGGCCAAGTTGTGTTGGCATCGACAAAGGCGAACCCTTCAAAATCTAAATCGATACCATCAAATCCTTTTGAGTTAATTAAATCTACGATCGTCTTTATAAGTGTTGCCCTAGTTGAGTCCTTACTTAAGATTGAAGATAGTGCACCTTTTGCAGTTCCATCTGTAATAGTTGGAAGAAGTTTGATGCCAAGACTTTTCAAGGTTGCAATTGGTACATCCATAGGAATTGAATTAGTTGTTACGTATTTGTCTTGAATTAAACTCTCACTCTTTAAGTTAAACCAGAATGGATGTACCTGTTGGTAAAGCTCTGCATGCGCGGCAACAAAATCAATTCCTTGTATCTGGCCTTTGGAGGTATCACCATAGGTGCTGTAATCAGTTAGCCACCCAGAGAGAATCTTTCTTGGTTGTTTATCCTCAACCGCGAGCGCCTTTTCAGATAGAAGTGGCGAGAGCAGTTGTACAAGACAAAGGGCACTTACAAAGAGTGAGGCAAAAGTGCGTTTGAATCTAATCGTGCTTGAGATCTTCATAAATTTTCTTGCACATCGGGCAGATTGGAAACTTTTCCGGATCGCGACTCGGAACCCATTTCTTTCCACAGAGAGCTCGGACTGGCTTGCCAGTAACAGCCGATTCGACGATTTTTTCTTTGCGGACATAGTGCGAGAAGCGTTCGTGATCGCCTTCATCAATAGTTAGGCGGGTATCGTCTTCGGTCAAGAGATCGGAAAAGGGCTCTAAACCAACCCCATTGCCATCTGAGCCTTTACGAGTAAAAATCCCCATGTACTTACTTTACTATTGCGTAATGAAAGATCTCCTTCGTACCGCTGATCTGAGTCGCGCCGATGTCGAACTACTCCTAGATACCGCTGCAGATTTTGCTAAAAACCCGCTTCGCTCTAGTGGTGCGTTAGCAAATCAAAGTGTTGCTATCTATATGACCAAATCATCAACTCGAACCAGACTTGCATCAGAAACTGCAGTTGCCCACCTTGGTGGCCACCCGATGTTTCTTCGAGGTGATGACTTACAAATTGGCCGCGGTGAAACAATTGCAGATACTGCCCGAGTAATTTCAGGCTTTGCCAGCGCTCTTATTGTTCGCACCTTTGCGCAAAGTGATGTCGAAGAGCTTGGTAAATGGGCAACAATTCCAGTTATCAACGCCCTAACTGACGATGATCATCCAACCCAGCTGCTTGCTGACTGGATTACAATTCGCGAAGTATTCGGTAAAGATATTTCTGGGCGCAAATTTACTTATATCGGCGATGGTAACAATATGGCCAACGCTTGGATGACCATGGGAGCAATACTTGGCGCACATGTTGTTGTCGCAACTCCCGGTGGGAAATGGGCCCCCAAAGCAGATGCAATCGCAACAGCGCAAAGGATTGCGGCCTCATCCGGAGGAAAGATCGAAGTTCTAACCGATCCAGAAGGCGCTGCAAAAGGCTCTTCTGTTATCTACTCCGATGTTTGGATGTCGATGGGAGATCCGGAAGAAGTTCGCTCTGAAAAATTAAAGGCACTGGCACCATTTGCTATTACAAAGAATTTGATGGATTTGGCTAGCTCTGATTCCATCTTTATGCATTGCTTACCTGCCCACAGAGGCGAAGAGGTATCGGCAGAGGTAATTGATGGACCCAAGTCTGTGGTCTGGCGCGAGGCATACCACCGCCGCACGACGATCCAAGCAATTCTTTACCATTTAAATCGCGGTGAACTGATGGGTAACATTTAAGACTTAACCCAAATTGGCTATCTCTAAGGGCACTTAGGTATTAGCCTTCGAAGATGCGAATTTCCGTTGCCAAAGAGATTCGGGCTGGTGAAAAGCGAGTAGCACTAGTTCCCGACATCATTTCAAAACTAACAAAAGCTGGCCTTGAAGTTGTGATTGAAACAGGCGCTGGTGCTGCATCGGGATTTACTGATGCCGAATACACCGCCGCTGGTGCGAGTGTTAAAAGTGGAAACGTTATTGCTGATGCTGATGTTGTCGCTGCTGTTTCACCACTTACGCCAGAACAATTCAAATCCCTTAAAAAAGGCGCACTAACAATCTCATTCTTATCTCCAACAACTTCTATTGATTCCATCGAAGCGGCGGCAAGTGCTGGCGTAACTGCCCTCTCCCTTGAATTGGTGCCACGTATCTCTCGTGCACAATCAATGGACGCACTTACTTCACAAGCACTTTGTGCTGGGTATCGTGCATCGCTTATTGGAGCCGAATTATCACCAAGATTCTTTCCACTTCTAATGACTGCCGCAGGAACTGTAACTCCCGCACAAGTAGTTGTACTCGGCGCGGGTGTTGCTGGATTGCAAGCGATTGCAACTGCAAAGAGATTAGGCGCGGTCGTAAGTGCTTACGATGTGCGCCCATCTTCAGCCGACGAAGTTAAATCAATGGGTGCAAAGTTCATTACCTTAGAACTTGAAGCTCTTGAAGGCGCTGGCGGATATGCCCGCGAAATGACCGAAGAGCGCGCAGCAAAGCAGCGTGAACTTCTAACGCCTTACCTTGCAGCTGCCGATGTTGTAATCACTACTGCAGCAGTTCCAGGCCGCCCAGCACCAAGACTCGTAACTGGCGAGATGGTTTCAGCAATGAAATCAGGCTCTGTGGTTGTTGACCTTGCGGCAGAAACTGGCGGAAACGTTGAAGGTTCAAAGCCGGGTGAAACAATTACAACTTCAAACGGCGTAGTAATTTGGGGTGGCAAAGATGTTCCAAGCCAACTTCCGTACCACGCTTCGATGTTGTTCTCACGAAATGTCGTAAACCTTCTACTTCTTATGGCAAAGAGCGTCGATGGTAAACCGACTGGTGAAATTGTTCCTGATTTTTCAGATGAAATTATCGATGCTGCAACACTTGCATTCGGCGGATCACGTCGCACACCGGAGGGCAAGAAATGACAACTATGGCAATTTTGACCATCTTCGTTCTCTCGATTTTCGTAGGATTTGAAGTAGTCTCGAAAGTTTCAACCACGCTTCATACTCCATTGATGTCAGGTGCAAATGCAATCCACGGAATTATTCTCGTTGGTGCGATTCTGGTAGCCGATAAGGCAACCACCGGACTTGAGACTTCACTTTCTATAATCGCAGTAGTACTTGCAACGATAAATATGGTTGGCGGATTTGTGGTTACCGATCGAATGCTAGAGATGTTTAAAGGCAAAGGCGGTAAGAAATAATGAACGCTAATCTTTATGCCGTCATTGGACTTGGTGTTGCCGTTTCATTTATTTTGGCTCTTAAGGGCCTTTCGGCACCGAAGACTGCTCGTCGCGGAAATCAAATCGGTGCTATTGGTGCCACAGTGGCGACCGTTGTGGTCTTCTTTGACCCTGGCTCAACCAAACATCACAACACATTCTTAATCTTGGCGGCTATTGCTTTTGGCGTCATTGTTGGCGTACCAGCTGCGCGCAAGATTCAAATGACACAAATGCCACAGCTAGTAGCACTATTTAATGGTGTTGGTGGCGGGGCTGCAGCGTTAGTTGCCATCGTTGAATATCTGAACTTAAGCGCCGAAGGAACACCTTCTAAAGCAAATATTGTTGCAACCGTTTTCACCGTAATTGTTGGCTGTACCTCCTTCTCTGGTTCAGTTATTACCTTTATGAAGTTGCAAGAATTAATGACAACTCGTCCAGTTGTATTTCCTGGTGGTCGCTTTTTAATCGCTGGCACCTTAGCCGCAGTTCTTGCTACTGGCGGTTGGACAATTGCATCTGGTGGGAATACCCCACTTCTAATTATGGGCGGTCTTTCACTCCTGTTCGGAGTGCTCTTTGTACTTCCTGTTGGCGGCGCCGATGTGCCAATTGTTATCTCGCTTCTTAATGCATTTACTGGATTAACAGTTGCCGCCAGCGGTTACGTACTTCAATCAACTCTGCTCATAGTTGCCGGAACACTTGTTGGTGCATCTGGAACAATTCTTACCCGCTTGATGGCTGATGCCATGGGACGTTCATTATTCGGTACGCTCTTTGGTGCTTTCACTGCAAAACCTCAAGCCGCAACTGGAGTTACCGAAACTCGCTCAGTTAAATCAAGTTCACCAGATGATGTTGCAATTCTTCTCAACTATGCCCAACGCGTAGTCGTAGTTCCTGGCTTCGGCCTGGCTGTAGCCCAAGCACAACACACCGTTCGTGAGCTTGCTGATTTACTTACAGCAAAAGGCGTGGAAGTTGCCTATGGAATTCACCCAGTTGCTGGACGTATGCCAGGGCACATGAACGTACTTCTTGCAGAAGCTAATGTTCCTTATGAGCAATTAGTTGAGATGGAAGAAATTAATCCGACATTCCCACAAACTGATGTTGTTCTAGTTGTTGGTGCAAATGACGTTGTTAACCCAGCCGCAAAGACCACACCGGGATGTCCAATTTATGGAATGCCGATATTGGATGTAGCTAGCGCTGGAAATGTAATCTTTTTAAAGCGTTCAATGCGCCCAGGATTTGCGGGAATTGAGAATGAACTTCTCTATGACCCAAAGACCTCACTCTTGTTCGGTGATGCGAAAGAATCACTCGGCAAGGTTGTCAGCGCGCTAAAGAATCTTTAATTTCCCTCAACAACATCTTTTGGTGCGCCGTGAACATCACGGATATCTCCGCCTAATTTTGTTCCTGCTCCCGATCTATTTAATGGGCGCTTTGGGCTTTGATGTTCTGCTGGAACGGTACCTAGCAAGCCCTTTTGAAAATCATCAAAAGCTTTGAGTACTTCAGCCTTCGTGTTCATAACAAAGGGACCCATCCAAGCAACTGGTTCTCTAATTGGTTCTCCGCCAAGGATTAATACATCCATGGTTGGAGAACGTGACTCTTGATTTTGATCGGCGCGAATTACCAAAGTATCGCCATCAGTTAGAACTGCAAGTTGTCCAAAGTGAACTGGCTGCGCGCCATCCCCAATCGTGCCATGGCCATTTAAGGTGTAAACAAGTGCGTTGTATTCCTTCTTCCACGGCAAGCGAAGTTCAGCGCCGGGAGCAATGGTTGCGTGAACCATTGTCATTGGAGTTTGTGTTGAACCAGGTCCAACATGACCGGCAACCTCGCCCGCGATTACGCGAAGTAAGGCCCCACCATCATGTGATGAGAGAAGCGCAACTTCTGATGCGCGAAGATCTTGATAACCAGGCGTTGCCCACTTTTTTTCTGCTGGAAGATTTACCCAAAGTTGGAAGCCATGGAACAGACCGCCACTCATAACTAAATGTTCCGGTGGAGTTTCGATGTGAAGAACTCCAGCTCCCGCAGTCATCCATTGGGTATCGCCATTTGTAATTGTTCCACCGCCGCCATGATTATCTTTATGGTCAAAGATTCCATCAATAATGTATGTAACTGTTTCGAAGCCGCGGTG